>NC_022600.1:1259944-1574930 GCF_000484535.1 Gloeobacter kilaueensis JS1
GTTTCTATCGCCGACGCCGAAACCCCCGCAATTGTCCACTGCGCCACCCATCCCCATCTACCGGCCTGTGCCCCGTCCCGTCCGGCCCGGTGCTCCCCGAATTGTTGGAATCATCGGCGGCGGTGACCTGTGCGCCATCGTTCTCTGGGGCGAGCGCTTTTTGACCGTCCATCCCGGCGACCGCGTAGGCGATCTGCGGGTCCGCTCGATTTCGCCTGCGCGCTCGAGCGTCACCTTTGATCGAGGAGGCCGCCTGCTCATCGGTGTTCTGGAGACTCGCCCTTGAAAAAGTTGTTGTATCCGGCCAGCTTCGTCGCGGCCCTGCTGCTGAGTGCCCAGGCCAGGGGGGCTCCTCCCGAGCAGTTGCGCGTCCGCGCCGTCGCCCCTCCAGCGGGCGATCTGGCGATCGAGGAGATTCCGCCTGGCAGATTGCTCGAACTGGGTGCCGGTGAGCGGATCACCCTGCTGCTCAAAGACGCCCCGGTGCGGGAGGTGCTGCAGATTCTGGCCCGACGGGCGGGTTGCAACATCGTCTTTGGGAGTGCTGCCGGGGCTGAGCGCATCTCGATGGATGTTCAAAAAGAAAGCCTGGAGGACACCTTCAACTTTGCCCTGCGCCTCGGCCACCTCCAGGCCACGAGGGTCGGCAGGACGATTCTGGTCGATGCTCAGATTCCGGCGGATCTTTTGCACAACCAGATCCGGACCTTCCGGATCAACCAGGCGGACGCAGCCCAGGTAGCAGCGATGCTCGGAAGTCTGGGGGCACAGATCAACGGTTCTTCTTTCTCCGCTTCCGCCGAGCCTCCAACCAGCAATCCCCCCGCTTCCCCTGCCGGCACCCCTACCAGGCAGGGGCCGCTCACAGGCGAACTGGTCGTTGCCGTCGATGCGCGCACCAATTCCCTCACAGCCGTAGGGACACCCCGCGCCTTGCGCCTCGCCCAGGCCCAGATAACCCGGCTCGACGTGCGCCAGCGGCAGGTGATGATTGCCCTCAAGCTCGTCGATGTCAACCTCAACAACGTCAGCGACCTCGGCTTCCGCATCGGTGGCTCCGGGGGCAACTTTCAACTGGGGACCGTCGGCGGTACCGGCAACCTCGGCAACCCCTACCTCTCCGCCGGCGGCATCACCGGCACCGGCGGCGCGGGCAACACGTTTATCTTCAACACCCTGAGCGCCCTCGCCCAGGCGATGGCCCTGCGGCTCGACGCCGCCATTCAAGAAGGGTCCGCCCGCGTGCTCGCCTCGCCCCAGATCGTCGTGCAGGCGGGCGAGAGCTTCCGGCAACCGGCGGCGGCCAGAGTCGAAATCACAGACGACGTGGTGGTGGGGGCGACCACCTCCAGCGACCGCACCACCGGCCTCAGTAACACCACCGTCAAACTCGACAAGGTGGGGGTCATCCTCGATATTTCTGTCTTTCACATCGACGACAACGGCTACATCGATGTCGCCCTCAAACCCCAGGTCAGTTCCGTCATCGATGCCCAGCGCGACGCCGCCAACAACCTCGTCACCCTGCTCACCCGCCGCAACCTCGACATCCAGCGCGTCCGATTGCGCGACGGCGAAACCTTCGTCATCGGCGGCGTCCTCCGCGAGATCGACCGCCAGATCGTCCAGAAAGTACCGATCCTCGGCGATCTGCCCCTGCTCGGTCCCCTCTTTCGCTTTCAGAACACCCAGAACGAGCGGCGCGAGGTCGCCCTCACCGTCACGCCCCACATCCTGAACGAAGGGAGCGCCGATGTTCAGGAAAAACCCTGACCTGCACCACCGGCGCTGCTCCGGTATGATCCAGGCAGGGCGCGGGCGAAAGATGGAGCCTCGACTCGATGAAGACACCAGCATTCCTGGAGAGCACCTGGGTGCAGGCCGACTGGGACCGCTTTCTGGTTCTGGCAAACGATCCTGCTCTCCAGCAGGCAAAGTGCTATTACAACTGCGGCTGGATGCGATTTGAAATGTCGCCAGTGGGACCGGCTCACGCGGCAGCCAACAGTCTGATCGCTCAGATTATCAGCCTCTACGCCTATACCCACTCCATTGGACTTGTCAGTTACATCAACGTGAGCTTGCGCAGGCCCGGACTCCAGGAGGCTCAGCCGGATCTCGCGTACTATCTGAGCGAGCAGTCCCCGTTGCCGGATTGGAGCAACAGCCCGATCGATCTCCGGACCACAGCCGTTCCGGCTCTGGTAGTGGAAGTGTCCGCCACCACCCTGCAGGACGACCTCGCTGCCAAACGGCAGCTGTACGGGCGGCTGGGGGTGCGGGAGTACTGGGTGGTGGACACAGCTGGTAAACAAGTCCTGCTCTTTGCAGCAGTGGGCGATGGCGGGATCCTGCAAGCACAGGAGGAGTCAGCGGTGTTGCCGGGGTTGACGAGCGACCTGCTCGCCCAGGCTCTGCGCCTGGGGACAGATGAAGGAGACACTGCAGCGATCCGGTTTATTCTCGAAAGGGAGGGCTGAGCCATCGGGCGGCGCTGAAAGACTTGGGGCAGTTGCCTGGGCTCCAGCTGGTGTTTGCAGGAGCCGGACTCCCGGTCGCAAGATGTCAGCTTAGAGCAGCAGCTCAGCCGCCGCCACTACCTCCGCGAACTCGACCGCGAGGCTGGCAAGGGCCGTCTCGTGGATCAGTCCGGCTGGATAGTGTTTACCCCGAAACGAGCGCTCAAAGGTGGCCACTGCGTCCTCGACTACCGTTACAGCAAAGCCCAGGTTTGCCCCCATACGGGCGGTGGTAGAAACGCAGTGGTCGGTCGTCAGACCAACCAGGACGATCCCGGTGACGCGCTGCCGCTTGAGGTACCCCTGCAGATCTGTGCCGATAAAGGCGCTGTTGACTGACTTTTGAAACAGCGCTTCGTCCGGCAGAGGCAGAGCCTCCGGCTTGAAGGCATTGCCGGACCGATCCGGGCGCAGGGGTGAATCAGCCAGTGTGCTCAGGTGCTGCACGTGGATGACTGGCCGGCCAGCCCGCCGCCAGTGCGTCAGCAGCTCGCCGATGTGCTGCTCGGCATCCGGATTGTTGCGCTCTCCCCAGACCGGATCGTCGAAACCTACCTGGACATCGATGAGTACGAGAGCTGTGTTGATCTTGAGCATGGCGACAGCAACAACCGGGTACCTATCAGTGTTAGCCCGACCACGGCACCCACGGTCACAACCAGGGTGCTACTCCTGGGCTGTAACCGGCTGGGGCTTGAGGGTGCGCTCCAGTTCATCGAGCACCTCCGAGTCGATCTTGGTCTGCATCGGGCAGAACTTGGGTCCGCACATCGAGCAGAACTCGGCACTCTTGTAGATGTCGGCGGGCAGGGTCTCGTCGTGGTACTCGCGGGCGCGCTCCGGATCGAGGGCCAGCGCGAACTGGCGGTTCCAGTCGAAGTTGTAGCGGGCGCGGGACAGTTCGTCGTCGCGCTCGCGGGCACCGGGGCGGCCACGGGCGATGTCGGCGGCGTGGGCAGCGATCTTGTAGGCGATCAGCCCCGTGCGCACATCTTCTGGACCCGGCAGGCCCAGGTGTTCTTTGGGGGTGACATAGCAGAGCATGGCGGTGCCGTACCAGCCCGCCATCGCCGCACCGATGGCACTGGTGATGTGGTCGTAGCCGGGGGCGATGTCGGTGACGAGGGGACCCAGCACGTAGAAGGGCGCTTCGGAGCACTCCTGCATCTGCCTGCGCACGTTCATCTCGATCTGGTGCATCGGTACGTGGCCGGGGCCTTCGACCATCACCTGCACGTCGTGCTCCCAGGCGCGGCGGGTGAGTTCGCCCAAAGTCTTCAGTTCGGCGAACTGGGCGGCGTCGGAGGCGTCGTGCTGGCAGCCGGGCCTTAGCGAATCGCCGAGGCTAAAGGAGACATCGTATTTTTTGAAGATTTCGCAGATGTCGTCGAAGTGGGTGTAGAGCGGGTTTTGCTTGTGGTGGGCGAGCATCCAGCGCGCCAGGATGCCGCCGCCGCGCGAGACGATGCCTGTGATCCGGCCTTTGACCAGGGGCAGGTGCTCAATCAAGATACCGGCGTGGATGGTCATGTAATCGACGCCCTGCTGGGCGTGCTTTTCGATCACGGTGAGGATGTCCTCGGCGCTCAGTTTTTCGACGCTGCCGTGGACCGATTCGAGCGCCTGGTACATCGGCACGGTGCCGATCGGGACCGGCGATGCCTGGATAATGGCCGAGCGAATCGCATCGAGGTCGCCGCCGCCGGTAGAAAGATCCATGACCGTATCCGCGCCGTACTTGACCGCCAGATCGAGCTTGGCCACCTCCTCGTGCAGGCAGGAGGCGTTCGGTGAGGCACCGATGTTGGCGTTGACCTTGCAGCGGGCGGCGATGCCGATGCCCATCGGTTCAAGGTTGGGATGGTTGATGTTGGCCGGGATAATCAGTCGTCCCCGCGCCACCTCGGCGCGGACGAGTTCGGGATCGAGGTTTTCGCGGCGAGCGACGTAGACCATCTCCTCGGTGAGCACACCCCGGCGGGCAAAGTGCATCTGCGAGACGTTCTGTTGCCCGTGGCGACGGGCGATCCAATCGGTTCTGAGCATGTGTGACTCCTTGAGCTTCCCTCGCGCCGGTATGACCCGGTTCAGGTTCAAAGGGTGTGATCTCAGCGAAGCGATCGTGAGGATCGCCCGCACCCCTAGCCTGCTTCTGAGTATCCTATCCGCCCGGCCACTGTGATTGCAAAAACTAAACAAATCGTGAGAGCCCGGCGGACGGTCTGGATCTGCTGCCTAGACTGGAGGCGCAGAAATGGGAAATGATTTTTATGGAAACATCGCTACGGCCTTCCGGCACACAGGCGGCCCACGAGAAGCCGAGTATCGGGCTGGTGGGCCTGGCGGTGATGGGCGAGAACCTGGCGCTCAACATCGCCAACAAAGGCTTTGGGATCTCGGTCTACAACCGCACCGCCGCCAAGACAAAAGAACTGGCGGAGGGGCGCGCCCAGGGCAAAAGCCTCTATCCGACCTACACGATCGAAGAATTTGTCGCCTCGATGGCCCGGCCCCGCAAGATCATCATCCTGGTCAAAGCCGGTGCGCCCGTCGATGCGGTGATCGACCAGCTCAAGCCGTTGCTCGAAAAAGACGACGTGATCATCGACGGCGGCAACTCACTGTTTACTGACACCGAAAAGCGCTCCACCCAGATCGAAGCCCTCGGCCTGCGCTACGTCGGCATGGGTGTCTCAGGGGGCGAAGAAGGGGCGCTCAAAGGCCCGAGTCTGATGCCTGGCGGCCCGCGCACCGCCTACGACGACCTTGCGCCCATCTTGAGCCGGATCGCCGCCCAGGTAGACGACGGCCCCTGCGTCACCTACATCGGTCCGCGCGGAGCCGGTCACTACGTCAAGATGGTCCACAACGGCATCGAGTACGGCGACATGCAGCTCATCGCCGAAGCCTACGACCTTCTCAAGCAGACACTGCACCTCGAAGCGGCTGAATTGCACGACATCTTTTCCGAGTGGAACGAAGGCGAACTCAAATCTTTTCTGATCGAAATTACCGCCGACATCTTCACCAAGCTCGACCCCGAGACCGGCAAACCTCTGGTCGAACTGATCCTCGACAAGGCGGGCCAGAAGGGCACCGGCAAGTGGACCAGCCAGAACGCCTACGACCTCGGTGTGCCGATCCCGACGATCAACGCCGCCGTCGAATCGCGCATCCTCTCGGCCTATAAAACCGAGCGCGTCGCCGCTTCTAAGATTCTGAGCGGACCGGAGCGGCCTGCCTTTACGGGCGACAAAAAGCAGTTCATCAAAGCAGTAAGAGACGCGCTCTACAGCGCCAAGATCTGCTCCTACGCCCAGGGGATGGCCCTGCTGAAGGCGGCTTCCCAGGAATTCAAGTACGAACTCAACCTCTCCGAGTGCGCCCGGATCTGGAAGGGCGGCTGCATCATCCGCGCTGTCTTCCTCGACAAGATCAAAAACGCCTTTTTGCGCGATCCGGCCCTCACCAACCTGCTCATCGATCCTGACTTCAGTGGCGACATTCTAGATCGGCAGGCCAACTGGCGCTCCGTCGTTCAGACAGCGGCCCAACTGGGCATCCCCGCCTACGCCACCGCCGCTTCGCTCGCCTACTACGACGCCTACCGCTCCGCGCAACTGCCCCTCAATCTCACCCAGGCCCAGCGCGACTACTTCGGTGCCCACACCTACGAGCGCATCGACAAAGAAGGCGTCTTCCACACCGAGTGGCTGCAGTAACCGGACGGCCCCTTTTTCGTTAACTGGACACCCCGAGCACCGGGGTGTTTTTTTGGGTGCCGGCCTGCATTTCAACGCGCATTCCTGCTCGCTACTCCCCGCTCAGGGATAGAAGCTGTCTGATAACTGTGACAACTTTTGTTGATCGGGTGACAGAGCCTGTAGCACCCATCCTGCCTGGGTTTGCTGCCGCTACTTTGAGAAAGGGTTCAGCGAGTGGGTCCGGGGGCTAAGAGTCAAAAATCTCCAAAAAGGTGTACCCACCTGTCCCCCAAGCTTCCTACCTGAGACGGAAGTGCGGTGTGGGGGTGCTGGCGAGAATGAAAATGCACATTTGCTAGATGCAACCCCCATGGAAACAAGAAACCCTCAGACCCGTAACCGCACCGAGAGCACCAGCAGCAGCTTCTCCGGTGCCGCCATTGCCCTCGCCATCGTCGCTTTGCTCGCCGTTGGTCTTGTGGCAGTTTTTGTCTTTAACGGCCAATCGCGCTCCACGAGTACGAGCACGACGACGAGTATCACCACACCGGCTCCCGCACCGAGCGCCAATCCCCCCTCGGTCACGATCCAGACGCCCTCGGCACCTTCCCGTTCAGAGAGCAGCGAAGCACCTGCTTCCGACACCAGCAACTCCGGTGCGACCGACAGCGGCAACAGCCCGTCCGATCCGTCGGGTTCGGGTTCTGCGAATAGCTCGACCCAACCGCAGTAATACTTTTACCAAACCCCTCGAATACCGGAAAGCAGGCATTGCTTTCCGGTATTTCTTGTCAAAGTGGCCCTATGCTCATTGCCTGATAAGCGACCAGAAGCGCCAGGTGGCGAGCCCAAAAAAGAGCGCTCCAAAGCCCAGGAGCATTCCGACTTCGAGGAGCACCCCAGAGTGGCGCAGCAGCACGTTCTGGTAGCCTTCGAGCGCCCAGTACTGGGGTGTGAAGAGGGCCACTTTGCGCAGCCACTCGGGCATCACGAAGCCCGGCACGAGAATGCCGCCCAGAGCGGCGAGCACGACCACCAGGACGCTCGCGATGCTGCCCAGTTGCTCCGGCGTCTCAAACAGGGTAGCAATCAAAAGCCCGAGGCTGGTGGCGACGAAGGCGGCAGCGAGGGTGACGGCGACGAGGGCGATCCACTGCCCGCCTACCTGCAGGCCCAATCCCAGGATGCCCAGGGCAAACATCAAAGCGGCCTGGACGAGATTGAGCAGGTAGAAGGGGAGGAGTTTACCTGCCAACAGAACCACAGAGGACAGGGGGGCGGCGATGAGCCGGGTAAGGGTTCCCATCTCTCGCTCGCGGAGGATCGAGAGGGCGAGGGTGTTGACGATAAAAAACAGGCCAAAGATCGTCCAGGCCGGAACGTTCTGCTGGAGGCTATTGGGACGCTCAGCCTGGGGCGGGCTGCCCGCCGGTAGCTCCAGCTGGATCGGCACTTCTCCAACTTTGAGATCCTCGAAGGCGTCGGCGAGCGGCAGCAGCGAGAGTGGATCGCTGCTTTGGGCAGCGAAGCGTTTGAAGCGCTCGCGCAACTGGACCGGCAGGACCACCTCGGCGAGGGTGCGGGCCGCCGCGCCGCTTATCGCTCCCTGGACCGGCAGGACCACCTCGCGGGGAGCAGCCGGATCGACGAGAAGGACCAGCTGTGGGTCGGCAGAGCGCAGCGCCTGGGCGCTGAAGGCTGGGGCAAAGATCAAGGCTGCCACCGCTTCACGGTTGCGCAGTCGCTGCTCAGCCTGCTGCCGGTTGGCAATCGCCACCAGTTCCAGGGTGCCGGTGCGCTCGAGGCGAGCAAGAATTTTGCCCGCAACGATGCCTTGATCCTGGTTGATCGCAAGCACCCTGGGCCGCTGGTTGCGGTTGTAGAGGCCCGAGAGGGCCAGGCTCATTACCAGCAAAAACACGGTCGGTAGAACGAAGAGCGTAACAATTGCCGTGCGGTCGGTGGCCAGAATGCGCAGTTCCTTCCAGCTCAAGGCCCAGATCTGGCGAAGAGCGTTCATGGCTCGTCTCTAAGTGAGCGGCCCGTCAGCTGCAAAAAGACTGCCTCCAGGCTGGGTTCCACGAGTTGCACGCTCTGGACGGCCAGTCCCGCTTTATTCAAGACCTCGAGCACCGGCGCGAGCACCTGCTGGGGCCGGGCTGTGGCTATCGTCACTTGCCCCGGCGCTTGTTGAACGTTCAGCACATCGGGTAGGACAACCAGCCGCGCCAGTTGTTCCTCCAGGGGCGCGCTTACCCCGAGTACAACCAGACCCTGGCCAGAGCGGGCTACCAGTTCTGCGGGCGAACCCTGGGCAATAATCCGGCCTCGATCGAGGACGGCGACGCGGTGGCAGAGCTGTTCGACCTCCCCCAACTGGTGACTGGTGTAGAGAATGCTCAGCCCTTCGCGGTTGAGTTGCTCGATGCCCTCGAAGATCCGGTTGCGGCTCTGGGGATCGACCCCGACAGTTGGTTCATCGAGTAGCAGCAGTTGCGGCTGGTGAATCAGGCCAATCGCCAGGTTCAACCGGCGCTGCATTCCGCCTGAAAAGCGGGCGACCGGTTCCTGCGAGCGCTCAGAAAGGCCGACAAGATCGAGAACGGCGCGGATGCGCTCCTGCAGTTGGTGGCGCTTGAGACCGTAAATCTCTCCCCAGAAGGTGAGATTCTCGCAGGCTGTGAGAGCCGGATAGAGCGCCAGCGCCTGGGGCACGAAGCCTATCCGCTCACGGGCGCGCTCACCAGCAATTCCAGCAACGCGAATGGACCCAGCGTCGGGCCGAATCAAACCCGCGATCATCCCGAGGGTGCTCGACTTGCCCGCCCCGTTCGGCCCGAGCAGGCCAAAGATCTCGCCCGACTCTACACCAAACGACAGACCGGCCACCGCCTCCCGCTCGCCGTAGCGCCTGTAAAGATTGCACACCTCAAGCAGCATCCGACTATCTTACGGGGACCAGTCTCCCGCCGGACAGACACGTAAAAGACAATTTCTCCCACTTGCGGGAATAAATGAAACAAGAAATTTCAAAGTTGCTGTATGCTTGTTGCAACCGTGAGGAGTTGCGTGTCCTATGCTGCGCAGATGGCTGTTGTGCGCCGTCCTGGCAGCCAGCACCGCCGCCGGTGCCCTGGCTAGCGAAAATAGCGACAGAGCCCAGCTTGCTCTGTGGCGACAGGTTTCTTTTCCCCTCGACAACTTCACCCGCATCTCCTCGCACTTTGGCTGGCGCGGCTCGCCCACCGGCGGGCGGCGCGGCGAATTTCACAGCGGCCTCGACATGCCCGCGCCCACGGGCAGCTACATTCGCGCCTGGGCGGACGGCCAGGTAAGTGATCTCAGCTACGACAGCCGCTGCGGCTGGCACATCGTCGTCGTCTCCGGAGACTGGAAGAGCGTTTTTTGTCACCTGAGCGGCGTGGCCGTGCAGCAGGGCCAGAACGTGCAGGCCGGGCAGATCGTGGCAGCAGTGGGCAGCACGGGCCGCTCCACCGGCCCCCACCTGCACTGGACCTTGCGCTACCAGGGCAAGCTCGTCAACCCCGAACTGGTGATCCAGGCGATGGCTCTTGCCTGGCAGGGGGGAGCGGTGCCGACGGTAGCACCGGCTGCCGATGTCCCGGTTGAAGCTCAGCAAGACGCGGTGCCGGGCGAGCAGGAGCCCTGAGGATCGAATTTTGTATAGCCAGAGCGGGTTTTCTGCCAGGAGGGCTGGGCTATGATGCGGTAGAACTGCTCGGGGAAGGGACATCGTGTACTCGCAGCGCTCCGGCTCGATCCCCTTCTGCATCTTCTACCACCAGAAGACCAAGTATTCGCCCGAGGGCCTGGCCCGGCGCAACCACTCCATCGACTGGTCTCACCCGCCTGCGACCAGCAAGGGCTACCGATCAGGCACGGTCTACGACCTCAAGCCCTACCTTTCGGACACGGAGAAGGTGCAGAGCAATGGCCTGCTTGATCGGCTGTCGCGGCTGCTCTATCTCACCTACGGCGTCACAGCGGTCGTTCCCTACCCCGACGGGCCGTTTTATATGCGCGCTGCCCCTTCCGCCGGTGGCCTCTACCCGGCGGAGGTCTACTTGCTGAGCCGTGGTCTGCCGGAGCTGCCTGCTGGAGCCTACAACTATCTGGTGCCTGCCCACACCCTGGTGCATTTTTGGAGCGGTGAGGGCTGGCAGGGACTGTCCGACGCCTGCTTCGACCATCCCGCCTTAAAGCAGGCCCAGATCGCAATTGTCATCAGCGCTGTCTTTCAGCGCTCCGCCTGGCGCTACGAGGACCGCGCCTACAGGCGCATCTTTCTTGACAGTGGCCACCTGCTGGGCAATCTGGAACTGGCGGCGGCCCTGGAAGCCTACCGCGTCCGTCTCATCACGGGCTTTGCCGACGACGCGCTCAATGGCCTGTTGTTTCTGCCGCCCTCCGAAGAAGAAGCGCTGGCGGTGGCCGCCCTGGTGGAGGCGGACGCGCCGGATCACCCTCCGGGCCGGCAGGCGCTGCCCTCGCCCGTCCACGGCAATTATCCGCCGGTGCCGGAAGGCCAGCTTCTTGACTACCTGCACCGGGTCTCCAAGATCGATGCCAGACCGCCTACCAGTCCACCGGCAGTCGTCCAGGCCGACAAGTACAACTTTCCTTTTTGCCTGAAAGTATCCACCCAGAGCGGACCGCTCGACTGGGACGCAAAGCTGGAGGAGACGATCCTGCGGCGGCGATCGACCCGCCGCTATACCGGAGAAGATCTCAACTTTGCTGAGCTGGCCTGGCTGCTCGACTTTACCTACCAGCCCCAGCACTACGCCGCCCAGGGATTCGACCCCGCGCCAGAATTTGCCCATCTTGAATTGCTTTCTACCTTCGTGGCCGTCCTGGGGGTGCAGGGTCTGGAAGCGGGCTGTTACTACTACGCGCCCCAGGCCCAGGAACTGCGCCAGATCCGCTTCAAGAATTTCCGCCCCGAAATCCACCACCTCTGCCTGGGCCAGGATCTCGGGCGCGACAGCGCCGCCGTCGTCTTTCACACCGCCGATCTGGCTGCAGCCACAGCGCTTTATGGCGAGCGGGCCTACCGCACCCTCCACCTCGACAGCGGCCACCTCGGCCAGCGGCTGAACCTGGCTGCCATCCGCCTTGGGCTGGGGGTAAGCGGCATCGGCGGATTCTTCGACGATCAGGTGAACGAAGTGCTGGGCATTCCTGAGCAGGAGGCGGTGCTCTACATCACCACCCTTGGACGGCCCGCAAGGAGTGCCACCGCCGATGGGTGATCTTCGGCTAGCAGCGGTTTGTCTGGCCATGCTGCTCGGGGCGGCTGGGGCGGCCTGGGCGGATGAGACGGTCCAGCCGCCGGCAGCAAAACCGATGAGCCGCGAGGACCTCCAGCGCGGCAGCCCGACGTTGCGCCGCTGGATCTCAGACCCGCCGGATCTGCTCAACGACATCGAGAACGGCCAGGCATTCCCGACCCGGCTGGGCATCGGCCTCGTCTTCACCCCGAGCCGCAGCGGCGAGGCAGCTTACACCGTCTCGCTGCAGGACGTGGTCCTGGGCGGCACCCGCCTCAGCTTCAGCGGCGACTTTACCCGCAGCGGCACCAGCAACCAGGCGTGGGGGGCAGAGGCGCGCTACTACGTCGCCCCCCTGGGTTCTTACCTTAACGTCGCCCCCCAGGTGGGCTACCGCAACATCGTGATCGACGGCACGACCCGCAACGGCCTGGAGGCCGGTGCCAAGTTTCTGTTTGCCCTCGCCCCCCGCGCCGCCGACATTGCCGTGAGCCAGTCGTGGGTGCTGCCCGACCGGGGCGGCTCGATCGGCAGAACCGTGCTCGAAGTCGGCTACACCCTCAGCCCCGTCCTGCGCCTCACCGCCGTCGTCCAGTGGATCAACTCCAGCCTGCGCAGCGACACCAGCTTTGGCGTCAATTTTGAGCTGATTGGCTTTTAGTTGGGGGAGTGGACACCGGTGGCGCTAAAATTCACGTCCATGTCGTCGATGCCGAAGGACTGGCCTGTGGCATTGGCGTTGGCTGAGATAAATTGCTCGATCGAGCCGGTGAACGGCGTGGTCTGACCGTTGCCGCCGTAGGGATCGGTGTACCAGACGGTCGGTCCTGTGGGGTTGTTGACCTTGAGCTGGCCGAACTGGGCAACGACGCGGTGAGCGCCGTTGAAGGGCGAGGCCGGATTGTCGTAGGTGGTGCCGGGGGCAACCAGCGAGCAGGGCGTTGTGCCGTGGACGGCATCGCCGTTGCTTTCGACCATCGAGCAGATGTCGATCGAGCGGCCCAGGCCGTTCGTAAAAGAAGGGTTGTAGTAGCGGCTGGGGTTGATCACCGGGAAACTCGGCGTGAGAAAGACGAGGGCACTTTTTTGATTGAGCGCGGTGATCTTGATCGTGGCGGCCCAGGACTCGTAGAGCCCGCCGAAGGTGTGGTTGGCGTCGTTGGTGCTGAACTGGGAAGTCTGGCCATTCGGCACGAGAATAAATTTCTGGACGCAGGAGAGTTCGGGGATGTCGCGCTGGCTCTGGATCGGGCCACTGGGCGAATCCGCCGGTACCGGTGGAACAGTGGTCACCGGTGTGGCGTGATCGCAGCCTTTTAGAAACTGGCCACCGACACCGAAGGAGGCCAGCACATCGACCGCAAACTGGGTGCCGTCGCTGCAGCGGGCGTAGTAGCTGACCTCGTGCAGGTTGTTGCTGAAAGCGTCCGCCGAATGGGTGCCCTGGTGGACGTGGGTGAGGATACTGCAGGTGTTGCCCCGGACGGTGCTGGAGGCGACGTTCTCGACGTAGCTGATCTTGTGACCGACGTGGTCTTCGTGGCGCATATCCGTGGAGCCAGTCGTCGGTGCGTAGGCGTCGAGCGCCTCGTTCGCCAGCCCGAAGGGCACGCCGCCGGTAAGGTCGTAGGCGGAGAAACCGCTCGGGTCCATGCCGTGCTCGTGGCCAAAGGTGCAGCCGGTGGCCGGATCGACGGGCGGATGCCAGGTGGGATAGAGCTTGCCGTCTGGACCAACGACGGAGTAGCTGTTGTGGATATCCACCGAGCAGGTGTCCCACACGGTCGGCGTCCAGATGCCGTAGGCCGCACTCACCGGCACCGACTGGGTGATCAAAGTAGCACTTACCGGCTTGATCGCCCCGGCAGCGGTCGAGCCACCGATAATCAGCGTGCTCTGACCGCCGGGCGTCCAGGGCGTCGTCCAGACGTAGAGCGTCGCCTGGTTGGAGTTGATCACAAAGCGATAGCGGGCCTCCGCCGGCAGTCCGCGCACGCTCAATCGAGCGGAGCGATCGGCGTTGGTGAGCGCAAACTGAAAGCTCGTGCGCGAGCCGGAGGCGATCGTGCGCACCAGTTGGGGCGGTGGCGCACTCTGCTTGTCGGCGGCAGCCACCAGTTTTCCGATTTTCCCGACAGCGGCGTAGGCCGGTAGGGGTCGCCAGAAGACGCCCGAGCGGTTGGCCGTAACGGGCACCGCCGGATAGAGGTGTCCGTGGTGGAGAGTCGTGAACGGCTGGACGCTACTTGCTTGAAAGACGACGGCACTCAGGGTGCCGATGGCCACAGTGGCCACCGGCAGGTACGACTTGATGAGCATATCAACCCCAAAAACGAAGGTGCAACGAAAACCGGTGGCCAGTGACACTATCGCCGGAGCGCCCGCCCCATCGATACTGCCGGTCGGTTAGTTCGTCGAAGATTCCGGATAGCCGACAGGACAATTAACCGCGCAGGCCCACCGGCAGCGTGGGCAGATTGACGGCACAGACCGCCGGGCGGTAACCCAGCCAGGCACTGGCAGCGTGGGCGAACTGTTCCGGATCGCCCGAGACGCAGAAACGGTAGTGCGCCTGATCCGTACACTCCTGCGGCGGCTGGCCGGTCGCCTTGAGGCGCGCCACCGCCGCCACCGCCGGGTCGATGCGCTGGATCGAAGCGGGTATAAATTCCTCAAAAATTGGAGCCAGGTACGGATAGTGGGTGCAGCCGTAGATAAGCGCGTCGATGCGCTGCTTCAGCAGGGGCTCAAGGTACTGCCGGGCGACAATCCGCATCTGATCGCTCATCCACTGACCACCTTCGATGAGCGGCACAAAGGCTGGACAGGCCACCTCCCAGACCTGGGCACGGCGCGAGCGCTCCCGGATGGCCCGGCTGTAGGCGCGGCTGGCGACGGTGGCGGCGGTGGCGATCACCCCGATGCGCTCGCCACCGGCTGCAAGGGCCGCTTCGGCTCCGGCATCGATCAGTCCATCGATACTTATGTCAAATTCGTGGCGGACCACCGGCAAGGCAAGGGCAGAACTGGTATTGCAGGCCATCAGCACGCGATCGACGCCTTCGCTCTCAAACCAGTGCAAAATTTCGCGCACGTAGCGGCAGATCTCCCCGGTCGTTCGCCCGCCGTAGGGCAACCGGGCTGTATCGGCAAAGTAGAGAACGGCGGTCCCCGGCATCTGGCGGATAATTTGCTGCAGGACCGTCAGACCACCCACCCCGCTATCGAAGACACCCAGCACCATTTGACGCTCTTCTCCACACACCGAGTACTGAGTGTTGCACAAAGCGCGGGCGATTGGTGGTCAAAACTTCTTGCAAAGTTTTGTAAGACAGTTGTAGTCATCTTCTAAGGGGGTGCGGTACGGTAAGGCTGCATCCACCGTTCCCATTTCAGATCGTTCCCCTCTCCCATGCGCAACCTCCCACGGTCGTTTGTTCTGGCTTTGCTCAGTCTTTTTATGCTGGGCGCGGCGCTCTACTTGAGCCGCTTTACCCCACCGGCACCGGCTTCACCGGCAACGCCCCCGGCGGTTCTCCTGCCGCCCATTCCAGCGGTAGCGAGCCTACCGGAACCACCGCCTGCAGCTTCTGTAACCAATCCACCCGTTCCAGCATCCTTTCAAGGAAAAATTTTCAAGCAGGGCCACCTTAAAAGGGGCGAGAAGGTGGTGGCTCTGACCTTCGACGATGGTCCCTGGCCTGACAGCACCCGCCAGGTGCTGGCCATCCTGCGGCGCAACCAGATCACCGCTACGTTCTTTTGCATTGGCCGCCACATCCAGGAGCACCCGGAGCTTTTAAAAGAGGTCGCTGTCGCCGGTCAGGTGCTCGGCAACCATACCTGGAATCATCTTTACCGGCCCCTCTCCACTGCCCGCGCCGCCGGTGAGATTGACCGTACCGAGGCGCTCATCAAAAAGATTACCGGCGTCGAGACCCGCCTGTTTCGTCCGCCCGGCGGCGTGCTCGGCAACGGTCAGGTAGCCTACGCCCGCCGCCGCGATTACGCCGTAGTGCTCTGGTCGGTCGATTCGGGCGACTCCCATCGCCATCCGACCGCCGCCGGTATGATCCGGCGGGTACTGGCCGGTGTCCGACCGGGGGGGGTGGTTCTGTTGCACGACGGCGGTGGCCTGCATCCGACAGTCCACGCCCTGCCGCAGATCATTGCGGGCTTAAAGGCAAAGGGCTACCGCTTTGTCACCGTCCCCGAGCTGATGGCGATGCAGGTGCAACAGCAGGCTCCGCCCGCTATAAAAGTGCCCCTGCCAGCTACGAGCGCAGGTCAATAAGGGTGCTATTCGCCGCTTTGATCGATCTGTTCGTAGAGGGCATCGACGAGCTGCTCCTGGGCGGGCGGGGCAACCGAATCGAGCAAAAGCACCCAGTGGCGATCGATGCCCAGGGCCGAGCGCACCGCCCGGAAGTTCTGGGATTTGACCAGGCCCAGTTCGTTGAGGGCGTGGCGGTCGCGGGTGGTCACCAGCACCGCGACCCGGAAGGAGGAGCCGTCAATATTTTCAAGGCGCACCACCGCGTCGATCAACACCAGATCGAGCCAGGTGGCCGGGTCTTGCAGATCTTCTCCGCGCCTGGACGCCTCTTCGACCCGGTCGGAAAGGCGTGAACGGATAGCGGTACGGAGTGCCTCGACAGTCAGGCGGCGAAAGAACTCGCGATCGACGACCTTGAGTTCACGCGCCACGCGCTGAAACCACAGTTTGCTCTGGTACGACATGCACAAAAAATCCCAGAGCTGCCCCAGACCGGCGGGGGTGCCGGTGACGAGACGCTGGGCGTAAACGTCTCATCTATATTACCATCCCCGTCGTCCCCCTCCCAGAATTGGGATCAGCCGCGCAGCAACTGGCGAACGATCCAGCCACCGCTCAAAAACTGCAAAACGAGCAGGGCGATCACCGTACCATTGAGAATGGAGTGGATGAAGCGGGCCTGCCGCAGCCGCTTGAGGGGCTTGAGCGTCACCAGCGCTGTCGAGATGATCAGCAAAATCACCACGCTCAAAGCGCCGATACCGTGCCAGCTCGTATCGACCGGCTTGGCCAGATGCACCCCGACAAACCCGCCAATCGTCGCCACCACCGCCACCGCCACCAAAAAGACGACGCCGACGGCGATATGGCGCTCGCGGGCCTGTTTGGGCGAAACTTTGCGCCGCGCCCCCCGCTCGGTGCGCACCTGCTGCAATTGCAGGCCCAGGGCGGCAGCGGCAAAACCAGCCGGAAAGACGACGAGCAACATCAGCAGCGGGTGCAGCCAGGTGGTCCAGGGCACAGCAGCCCTCTTTATGAAGACGACCCCTTCAGGATAGGGCGAATCGCTCTATTGCTGAATCAGAATCAGTTTTTGCTGGCGGCTCTGGCCGTTTTTGTTGGCGGTGAGATTGATCTCGTAGCGGGTACCGGCGGCGGAGATGGGGGAGCGGAACTGGAAGGAGAAGTTGCCCTGGGCGTCGGCCTGGATCGTCTGGTCGAGCACCTGCTGGTTGACGCCAAACAGCCCCACCAGTGACGTGGTCGCCTGAACATTGACAGCGATCGTAGCGCCGGGAGAACTCTTACCGCGCACAGTCACCGCTCCAGCCGGTACCTGGCTGTTGTTGGCAGGGCTCGTCACCTGCAACAGGAGTTGCTGCGGCTGGGGAACGGCTGCCTGGCGGTTGATCTGAAACTGCCAGCTGCTGCCTCCGGGGTTGCCGGAGAGGTCCTTGAGATCGACTTCGACCCGGTAGGTGCCCTGGGCGAGATTGCGCGGCGGCTGGTAGTTAAAGAAGTTGGCGGTAATCGTCGCGTCGCTGGTCACATCCTGGCCGTCGAAGCGGATGCGCACAGATTTTGGATCGACCCCTGAACCCCGGCCATCGTCGAAGACGGCGGAGATGAGGGGCCGCAGGGAGGAGGCGACGCCGTTGTTGGCTGGTGAAGGGTTTTGAACCGTGGGAGGTTGATCGTCGTTGATCAGTCCCTGCTGGAGGCGGTAGCGGGCGGTCTGGCCCTGGCTTTCGAGGGTCGCCGTGATCGCGACGCCCGGCGGGAAGTTGTCGTTGCGCCGGATCGTGTAGCGCCCCTCGTAGGCACCGGGGCTCACCTCGCTCATCGCCTGGTTCGTCACCACCCCGGCAATCGTAAAGGAAGCTCTGGCTTGGGGAGTGCCATTTAACTTGAAGACCAGCTCCGTTCCCGGTTCGAGGCGATCGACCGGTGGATCGATGGCAAAGCGGTCGATGCTGACGGTCGTGTTGCCTCCGCCAGAACCAGAAGGGCTGCCGCTCTGGGCTGTGTCGAGCAGGGGCGCACTGAGGCGGGCTGTCGCCGTGCGCTTGCCCTTGCGCAGGGTGGCGCGGATTGCGGTGGTGCCGGTAATCTTGTCGCGGCGCTTGATCGTGTAGCGGGCTTCGTAGGTGCCCGATTCGATCTCGCGCATGGGCAGCTTGGTGGTCACCCCGGCAATCGAGATCGTCGCCTTGCTGCCGGGGCTGCCCTCGACAGTAAAGATGAGTTCTGTGCCGGGACTGAGATCGTTGACCGGTTCGGCGCTGAAGGTGTCTATCTGGGGCACCGCCTGGGCTACGAGCATCGGTACCAGCGGCTGGGCGCGCGCTTCTGGAGCTGTTAGCCCGATCAGGCCACCGGCCAGGATCGTCGCGCCCAGCGCCCGCTGCCATCGTCCGCGCATATTCCGCTCCTGAAGTCCAATTCACCCTCCAATCTGAAAGTATAATGGGCTACCGTGCATTCTGATCGCCCCGGCCAGTGCCTGCCATCGTGAAATCGCTCAAATTCTCGTTCAGTTTTGTGCTGCTCGCCGTCCTCTGCGGTGGTGGCACAGCCAGCAGGGTTGCTGCCAAACCCCCTGCTGAGCCGGTGCAGATTCCGGCGGCTTACGCCGGGTTGCCCCGGCTCACCGGCAAGGCGCTCGTCGAATTGCAGACGAGCAAGGGACCAATCGTGATCGCCGTCGATGGTGACCGCTCTCCGATTAACGCGGGCAACTTCGTCGATCTCGTTCAAAAAGGCGTCTACACCAATACACCCGTCAACCGCTCCGAAAAAGGCTATCTCATGCAGGTGAGCGACCCGCAGGGCGGCAACGACGGCGGCTACAAGGACCCGAGCACCGGCAAGATCCGGCGCATCCCGATCGAGATCATCCCCGAAGGCCAGGCCCAGCCGGTCTACGGCAAGACCCTCAAGGCCGCCGGCATTCCTGAGACCACCTTTCCGGTGATGCGCCACCTGCCGGGGGCGGTAGGATTGGCCCATACCGAAAAAGATCCCAACTCCGGCTCGACCCAGTTCTACATCACCTACGGCAACAACGAAATGGTCAACCCGCGCGGCAATTTTCTTGACGGGCGCTACAGCGTCTTTGGCTACGTCGTCGATGGCCTGACCAACGCCGAGAAACTGCGCGTCGGCGACAAGATTTTATCGGCAAAAGTGCTACTGGGTGGCGAGAAACTGCAACC
The DNA here is from genome assembly GCF_000484535.1 of Gloeobacter kilaueensis JS1. Lineage (NCBI taxonomy): Bacteria > Bacillati > Cyanobacteriota > Cyanophyceae > Gloeobacterales > Gloeobacteraceae > Gloeobacter > Gloeobacter kilaueensis. The sequence goes on from NC_022600.1 coordinate 1,278,950, forward strand.
GCCAGTCACCAAATAAACGCCGCTAAGGTGCTGCCGCCACTTCGGCAATTGCCCGCGCACCGCGCGGGGTGATGTTGCGCACGGCGATGCCATCGATGTAGCGTCCGCCGGTTTTGCTGTCGTAGCTCGGCGGGAACGCCAGTTCGATAAAACCCACGTCCGCCAGGAAAACCAACCGCTCCGCTTTGGCCTGGAAACCGGCGAGATCCCCTTTTTCGGGCGCGAACAGCGTCGGAATCCGCTGCTGCTGGATCTTTTTGAGCAGTTCAAGGGAAAGGTTATCAAGTGCGATCATCTGTACTTTTGACCCCATAGCAGGAACGAATCATTTCCAGGAGGAAACTTCTAGTAGTATAGGCGTTGTCGTCTCCCCCGAAAAGGTTAACTCTTCAATCTTAGGTGGGGATCTAGCTATCTATGCAGCGTCTGCTTTACTGGTTGTCGCAACGATCAAAAGCCGTGGGCTGCGATCGGTGAGGGGATTGGAGCGGTAGTCGCCGTAATATTCGAGGGCGAACAGTCCGGCCTCCTCCAATTCCGCTTCGATCTGCGCTCGGGTCAGCTTTTTGAGGTGCAGCGTCTGGGTGAGTGTCATCGCCTCGCTCTGCCAGCAGTAGCGAATAGTCACTATCTCTGGTTCGCGGGTGATCCGGGTCTTTTTAGCGAACAGAGCGCCGGTGACCGGATCGCGGATCGAGCCACCGGCAAGGGTACCGTCGGTACCACCGGCACCGGCAGGCAGCAGGTCGAGTATCAGCCGTCCGCCGGGTCGCAGGTGGCGGGAGCAACAGCGCAAGCAGGCCCGACGATCCGGGGCGTCCACGAGAAATCCCAGTCCAGAAAAGGCGATCGCGATATTGGCGAACAGCCTGCCCAGATCGAAGTGGCGCATATCCCCCAGCAGCCACTCGCAGCCAGGGAGAGGAAGATGGCGCTTTCGGGCGCGGCGGATCATCGCCGCTGAAAGATCCAGTCCGACCACCCGGCGACCGGCGACGGCGAGGCGCGCTCCCAGCCGTCCACTGCCGCAGGCCAGCTCCAGTACCTCCCCCGGCACCAGATGCTCCTGATAAAAGCTCAGATCCTCATCGAAGCTGTCGTATTCGCTGTCGTAGAGCCGGGCGAGCAGGTCGTCCTCGTAGTTCTCCAGCGCCAATGTGTGACTGGCCATAGGCGATAGCCAATTTGGTCGGGTAAGTTATCACCATAATCCAGTTCAGCGTTCGGCAGATGGGGACAAGACGTGCAACGACGATTGGGGCGGCCCTGCTGGTTTTGATCAGCAGTACCGCCGTGCGGGCAGCGGAGACGACGATTCCCCTGGGAGCCCGAGCCGACAAAATTGACGTCTACACAGCCAGACAGGGACCGGTCGCCCTGGTGGGCTTGCTCGACGAGCAGTCGCTTGCGATCGTCGATCTGACAAGCCGCAAGATCACAGGCCGGATCGAACTGGGAATCCGTCCGCTGGTGGTCAAGCGCATCGGTACGACCAATCTGGTCGCGATCGGGGGACCGGCAAGCGGCAATCTGGTCCTCGTCGATCTCGACAAGCAGGCAGTAGCCCGCCCGCCTATCGACCTCGAATCGGGCATCTTCGACATCGCCGCCGATGCGGCGCGCAACCGGATAGTCGTCACCCACCCTGCTGCTGAACGCATCTCAGTCATCAATCCCAAGACGGGCCAGGTGCGAATCTTTCCGATGCCCGCCGCTCCTCTGGCAGCGGCAATCGATCCGGCAAGCGGCAATCTGCTCGTCACCCTGGGCGGCAGCGAAGTGCTCGGTCTGGCGATCGTCAACCTCGACAACGGCGAACTCATTGCCCGGCTGCGCAGTGGCTCGACCCCCGAGGACATGGCCCTCGATCTGACCCACCAGCAGGCGGTCGTACTCAATTCCGGCAGCAACGATCTGACCCTGGTGCCTCTGGGCAACAGCACCCGAGGTTTTCGGACGATCGGTCTCGACTGGCGTCCGACCCGACTGGCGCTCTCAAAGGACAACCGCTACGCCTACATCACCAGCGGCGACAGTGACCGGCTGCAGATAGTCGATCTTGAGGCAGGCCGGATCGTCCAGACCCGGCCCCTGGGCCGCACGCCGACAGGCATCTCGCTATTGGAGGACGGCTCGCTCGTGGTGGCGGAGGCGGGCACCCAGGCGCTCCGGCGCATCACCCCGGAGTCTTTTGGTGCCACCGAGCTTGCACCCCTGCCGCCGGGTTCGGTCGCCGGAACAATCACCGACATCACCGGCAAACCAGTCACCAAAGGCATCTTAAAAGTCGAGGGGCGCAGCGTGCCGATCCTGCCGGACGGTTCGTTTTTGATCTCTAAGCTTCCGGCGGGCAAGCATCTGGTCGATGTGCAGGTGCCCGGCTATCCCCAATTCTCAGCCCGCGTCCAGGCGCAGGAAGGCTACGTCGTCACCGACGACATCCGCCTGCCGCCGCGCAACCAGGCCGAAAAAGTCAACGGCATCGGCTTTATCTCCGACGTGCCCCAGTACTCGGACCTGCTCGCCCGTAGCCTGGTTGAACGCCTCAGCAACGAGGACAAGTCCCGCCGGGTCTTGCTGCTCAACGGTCCACTCGGTCCCCATCCCGAGTTCACCCAGCTCGCGCCGCTGGTCAAAGATCTCAACCTGCTCAACCGCGACAACCGCTACACCGACGATCTCGAAAAGTTGCAGACGATTGGCCGCAGCATGGGCCTGCGCTACATCGTCGTCACCCAGGTGCAGTTCTCTCGCGGCTACAACACCAGCGGCGATCCGATCCTCAACACGCTGCTGCGCTTCTTCGTGCCGATCGCCATCCCGAGTTTTACGCCCAACCAGCTGCGTTCTCAGGCCGTGGCTGTCGTCGTGGACCTCCAGAAGGTACGATCGGGAGATAAAGCGACCCTGTTTAAGTCCGACGACCGCGACGACAAGGGCGGGGGAGCTTTGATGGAGGAGGAGGCCGACGGGCTTTTCCGCCAGGAGATCGTCCATATGGCCGAAAACATCGATAATCAGTGGAAACAGAAAAATCCGTTCGCCGGTTAGGAGACAGCGATGAGCGACAAGCCGTTTAGTATTGCCGAGTTTACTGCCCGCGTCGAGCAGGTGGCGAGGCGAGTGGACCCGGTGCTGCGCGTCTCTCAAGCAGGCGACACCGTCGTGCTGGTGAGCTATCCGGGGCTGGGCAGCCACGTCTGGGTGGCAGCCGCTGACGACGGAGAAAAATTTGCCGTGCTCAAAACCCGCAACGACGCTCCAAGGCCCGCCCACATGGGTTCGATTTCACCGGTGGGCGAGGGCTTTTTAGCCGAGATCCTGCGCAACTACGTGGCCGAAGTGGGCCACCCCAGAGTCTAGATGCCCGCGATCAACTACCTGCGCCTCTCTCTGGTCGATCGCTGCAACTTTCGCTGCAGCTACTGTATGCCGGGCGACGGCGAGATAGCTTACCTGCAGCGCTCCGAGATCTTGAGCTACGAAGAACTGCTTTTTTTGATCGAACAGGTATTTGTGCCCCTGGGGATCGATCGCTTCCGCCTCACCGGCGGTGAACCGCTCATCAGGCGGGGAGCGGTGGGCTTTGTGCGCGCGCTGTGTGCCCTGCCTGGTGTGGCGGACGTGTCGATGACCACCAACGGCTATCTGCTTGAGGAACTGGCGGCAGACCTGTACACAGCCGGGCTGCGGCGGATCAACATCTCCCTCGATTCGCTCGACCCTGAGATCTTTGGCCAGATCACTGGTCGAAGCCACTGGCACAAGGTCTGGAAAGGCATCCAGAGCGCCCATCAGGTGGGCTTCGACCCGCTCAAGCTCAACGTCGTCGTTCTGCCGGGGATCAACGAGTCCGAAGTACCGGATCTGGCCGCCCTCAGCGTCGAACGCAACTGGCATGTGCGCTTTATCGAGTTTATGCCCATCGGCAACACGGCCTACTTCGAGCAATCGGGCTGGGTCAACTCCGAAACCCTCAGAACCCGCATCCGCGAGCGCTTTGGTCTTGAAGCCGCCGCCTGTCCGGGCAATGGCCCCGCCGATATCTTCCGCATCCCTGGGGCGAAGGGCACCCTCGGCTTTATCTCTCAGATGTCGGAGTGCTTTTGCGATCGCTGCAACCGCCTGCGCCTCTCGGCGGACGGCTACCTGCGGCCCTGCCTGCTCAACGAGAGCGATCAGATCGATCTAAAGACAAGCTTACGGACGGGGACGAGCGCTGCTCAACTTCGCGATCAAGTCAAGTATGTACTAGATCGCAAACCCGAGATCAACTTCCGCGAACGGGATCGGGGCACGACGGGACGCTATGGCCGAACGATGTCCCAGATTGGTGGATAGGACAGCGATCGTCGGATTACACGTCCCTGGACAGGGGAGCAATCGTGTATGATTTGTTATACTCCATAACAATTCCTGGCGATTCAGGATACACGTTCCTGTCGTTAAGGTTCAGCAAGTCGATGACCAAGGGTTTTGCACTTACGACCCCGCTGTACTATGTCAACGCTCTACCCCACATCGGGAGTGCCTACCCGACAATGGCGGCGGACGCGGTGGCCCGCTACTATCGCCTGCGCGGCGTACCCGTCCGCTTTGTCACCGGCACCGACGAGCACGGCCTCAAGATCGAGCGCCGGGCACTTGAGCGGGGTCTGAGTCCCAAGGCCCACAGCGACGAGATTGCCAGTGGGTTCGAGCAGCTGTGGCAGTTGCTCTCGATTCATTACGATCGCTTTATCCGCACCACCGACCCGCGCCACAAGCCCATCGTGCGCGAATTTTTCGAGCGCTGCTGGCAGGCGGGTGATATCTACAAGGGGCGCTACTCGGGGCTTTATTGCGTCGATTGCGAAGAATTCAAGCGCCCGGACGATCTTTATACCGACGAAAAGACGGGCCAGAGTTTTTGCAAGATTCATAGCAAGCCGGTGCGCGAGCAGGACGAAGAAAACTATATCTTTGCCCTTTCGCGCTACCAGGAGCGGCTCGAGCGTTACTACGACGAGCATCCTTACTTCATCCAGCCCGATTTTCGTTCCCACGAGGTGCGCAACTTCGTCGCCCAGGGTCTCGAAGACTTCTCGATCTCGCGGGCCAACGTCGAATGGGGCCTGCCCCTACCGGTCGATCCCAGCCAGACGATCTACGTCTGGTTCGACGCGCTCATCGGCTACATCACAGCTCTGCTCGAACCGGACGACGAGCCGACCCTCGAAAACGCTCTGGCGCGCTGGTGGCCCATCGACCTGCATATCGTCGGCAAAGATATCCTGCGCTTTCATGCGATCTACTGGCCGGCGATGCTGATGTCAGCCGAATTGCCCTTACCCGGCTGCATCTTTGGCCACGGCTTTTTAACCCGCGATGGCAAAAAGATGGGCAAGGCGGCAGGTAACGTCATCGATCCCGATGCGCTCGCCCGCCAGTACGGCACCGACGCCGTGCGCTACTACTTCCTCAAAGAGATCGAATTTGGCCGCGACAACGACTTTAGCGAAGAGCGGTTCCGAGCGATTCTCAACGCTGATCTGGCCAACGACCTGGGAAACCTGCTCAATCGAACTGTTAACATGGTCGCCAGGTACTGCGGCGGTGTGGTCCCTTCCGTGGTGATCGAGCCGAGCGATCCGCTGCGCGAGCAGGCTGCGGGTTTGCCGGCCCTCTGTGCGGAGCACTGGGAGTCTCTGCGCTTCTCCGAAGCAGCGGCGGCAGTTTTGTATCTGGTTCGCTCCGGCAACAAGTACCTTGATACCCAGGCTCCCTGGGCGCTCTTCAAAAAAGGCGAACAGGCCCAAGTTGAACAGGTACTCTACGCTGTGCTTGAATCGGTGCGGATTGCAGCGGTGCTGCTTTCGCCCTTGATTCCCGCCCTTGCTGCCGAGATTTATCGACAGCTGGGTTTTGCTGACCGGGTGTGGGAGAACCTCACCTGGGAAGCTGCCCAGTGGGGAGGGTTGCCCCCAGACCAGCCGCTGCGCCCCGGTGCGCCGCTCTTTGCACGCCTCGATTAGGGTTCACTTATCTCGAAAGGGTGATTACTGTATGACTACTTCAGATGCCGAAGGACTTTTTTCCCGCGATCTCATCAGTAACCGGGGACGAGTCGCCATCTTTATTGACGGCTCCAACCTGTTTTATGCTGCACTACAGCTGGGCATCGAGATCGATTACACCAAGCTACTGAACCGACTCACCAACGGTTCGCGCCTGTTGCGCTCCTTTTTCTACACCGGCGTCGATCGCGCCAACGAAAAGCAGCAGGGCTTTTTGTTGTGGATGCGGCGCAACGGCTACCGCGTCATTACCAAAGACCTCGTGCAGTTGCCCGACGGCTCCAAAAAAGCCAACCTCGATGTCGAGATTGCCGTCGATATGCTCTCGCTGGCCGGCTCCTACGACACAGCTATTCTCGTCTCCGGCGACGGCGATCTGGCCTACGCGGTCAATGCCGCCTCCTACAAGGGCGTGCGCGTCGAGGTGGTCTCGCTGCGCTCGATGACCAGCGACTATCTCATCAACGTCGCCGACCGCTACATCGACCTCGATCAGATCAAAGAGGACATCCAGAAGGCTCCGCGCCAGAACGGCTACACCTACCGGCCCCTCTCCGCCAACCACAACAACGGCTTCAACGGCACTGGCAGCAACGGCTACCTCAACATTGCCGAGGAAGAAGTGCGCTAGGTGACAGGCATCCTCTATCTGGTTGCCACCCCGATTGGCAACCTTGAGGACATCACCCTGCGGGCAATCCGTGTCCTTCGAGAATGCGATCAGATCGCCTGCGAGGACACGCGCCACTCCCGCAAGCTTCTTTCGCACCTCGACATCCACAGGCCCCTGGTGAGCTTCCATGCCCACAGCAGCCAGGAACGCCTCCAGTCACTTCTAACCGCCTTAGAGGCAGGCCAGAACGTCGCTTTGATCACCGACGCCGGTACACCTGCTCTAAGCGATCCGGGAGCAGAACTGGTGGATGCCTGTGTCAGAGTCCAGGTACCGATCGTTGCCGTTCCCGGACCGAGTGCCCTCACCGCCGCATTGGCCCTCGCCGGTACAGGCACTGCGCGCTTTGTCTTCGAAGGATTTTTGCCCACTACTGGCCGCGAGCGGCGCGACCGCCTGCAAAAGCTTGCCCGCGAAGAGCGCGCCGTCGTCTTTTTCGAGGCACCGCACCGCCTGCTGCGCACCCTGGCGGACCTGGCCGAGCACTGCGGGTCCGATCGCCCACTTGTGCTCTGTCGGGAGCTGACCAAGATCCACGAGCAGGTCTGGCGCGGCACCCTTGAGCAGGCACGGCGCGCTTTCGAGGCCCAGCCGCCGCGCGGTGAATTCACCTTGATCCTCGCTGCCGCCCCTCACGAGGCTGCCGCTCTGCCCGGCGAGGATGAGTTGCGCGCCGCCTTAAGTAGCCTCATCGCCACCGGTCTCAGCCGCTCCGAAGCCAGCCGCCAGTTGGCCCAGAAGCTCGGTCTGCCGCGCAAGCAACTCTATGCCCTCTCTTTAGACCTCGACACGACGGCTGGCGGATCGGCACCGGGTTCTGCTAGCATGAACAAGTTCGACGCGGGGTAGAGCAGTCTGGTAGCTCGTCGGGCTCGAACAGCAGGTCCAGGGGGCAAAGCGCCACGCCAAGCGCCAGCCACACCAAACTCGGTTCCTGCAATGGGCTCCATAAGAAGAAACTCTTATGGGACCACCTGCCAAAGTCGGGGAAGCCTCAGGCGGGGTAATCCCGAGCCAAGCTCCAGAAATGGAGAAGGTGTAGAGACTGGATGGCAGGCACCCTAACGTACCCAGTCGAGGGTGAAGGGACAGTCCAGACCCCAAACTGCGCAAGCAGGCAGCGGAAGCTGTAGTGGTACGCATAACCCGAAGGTCACTGGTTCAAATCCAGTCCCCGCAACTTAAGAGGCAAATTGCCGAGGTCTTTTGACTTCGGCAATTTTTGTGTACACTCATGATTGTTTTTCAGAAAATTTATGCCCGCAGAGCAAGATCAAGAAATTAGTAAAATTCGAGAACAGCACGCTTCTGGAAAATGGCCCAAATTTCTAGAATCTGTGTCAATCTCTGGTCTTAGAGGTTGGTCAGGACAGACGGTGAAATTTAATTTTCCTGTTTGTGCAGTCGTTGGAGAAAACGGCACAGGAAAAAGTACTTTTCTTAAAGCAGCTGCCTGTGCATATGAAGTGGAGAGAGGCAAGCCACTCTTTCCATCGGATTTCTTTATTAACACGCATTGGGATAGGATATCCGGTGTCAGGTTAAGCTATTCAATTAGACAGGGAACCAGTACCAGTTTGTATGAAATTAGAAAACCCACAAAGAGATGGATTGTACCAAAGGAAAGAGCGAGGCGTAATATTTTATTTTATGACATTTCGCGGACTTTGCCGCTAGATGCCTCTGCAGGTTATGCGAAGATAGCGAGGTTAGCAGTAAATGAGATTTCGAGTAAAGTGTTAACTCAAGATGGTAAAGATCAACTTTCGTTTATCCTTGGACGAAATTATATACAGGCGCGCTTCGTCACCTCCGACGTAGATCACAGACGTGAAATAGGATTATTAGAAAGGGATTTTGGTGAAATCTCACAATTTCACCAGGGGGCCGGGGAAGACGCAACTTTGGATCTTATGAGTAGTTTACAAGCAATACCAGACACTTCACTTTTGCTAATTGATGAAGTAGAAGCGTCGTTGCATCCAAAGGCCCAACGTAGGTTGGTGCGTTTTCTATTGAAACTCAGTAGGCAGAAGCGTGTTCAGATAATTATGTCTACCCATAGCCCATATGTTTTACAAGAACTTCCAGTAGAAGCCAGAATATTGCTTTTACCAGGAAGAGAAAGTACAAATATTGTATATGGTGCTTCTGCAGAGTTTGCCCTCAGCCATCTTGATGAAAATGTACATCCAGAAATGCTTGTTTTTGTTGAAGATAGAGAGGCTCAAATTTTACTTCGAGAGATACTTGCAAGTGACCCTCAGGGTATCGAACTGCTTAACCGTTTGGCTTTTGTACCAGTTGGTCCGGCCAATGTTGTATCAATTATGGGTGATTTATCCGAGAGTAATCGCTTACCGTATAAGTCTGTAGCAGTTTTAGATGGAGATCAAACTAATCCAAACTGTATGTCTCTACCAGGTTCTGATTCACCTGAAAGAGTTGTTTTTAGCGATTTAAAGAGTAAAGGCTGGCCGTGTCTTCCATCTAGACTAGGAATTGGAGCTGGAACATTACTTACGCAAATTGAGGAGGTAATGCTAGAACCTCAGCCTCATAAATGGACAACAATGATAGGCGATAGGGTTCACAAGAGTTCTATTAGTGTCTGGGAAATTATGGCTAATCAATGGTGTCAGTCTTGCTTGAAAACCGAAGATAAGAATGTCCTCGTTCATGGCATTCAAGAATCTTTAGATAGTTGAAGCAGGAATCACTATGTTAGTATCATTGTGAAAGTGCAATATGGATACCAAACTAAGAGGGGATGTTGCTGAACAGGCCGCAATTCTTCAAGCTCTGAATCACGAACTTGGAGTCCTCAGACCAATTGGAGATAGATTGCCTTACGATCTAGTCTTCGATGTTTCAGGAACTTTGTTCAAAATTCAAGTCAAGTGTGCATGGCTAGATCTATCCTCCGGTAATTACGTTGTTGATAACCGTCGTACGAAGACAAACCGACGCGTAATGCTACGAGAAGCCTACCGAGTCTCAGATTTTGATTTTGCCCTTGCATATATACAACCAATTGATCTGTTCTACGTTTTCCCGGTGCATATCTTTATTGATTATGGAAGCGAAATTCATCTTGTAGAAGCTGACAAACGTCAGCGGAAGCCTCTCTCTGCTACGTACCGAGATGCCTGGCATCTGATTCTTCAGAAAGCTCAAACAGAGCCATGCAAAGATGCTGGTCTTTCTTAAAAATTCATGGATCGAAGGTCACTGGTTCAAATCCAGTCCCCGCGACCAGATAAGCAAGATGCCGGAGAGGTTTACTTTCCGGCATTTTTGTATGTGTATTACGAAAACTCCGGTTTTTATAGCGCTTTACCAGCTTTACCAGTGCCACTCTGCTATGTCCCATTCGGCGTTGGCTGCATCGGACAAATTTTCCTCCAAATCTGCTTTCAAATCTGGAGGTCAAAGACAATGTTGATGTCGAGCAGGTAGCGCATCAAAGCTCGACGGGTTCTGGATGTGGATCGAGGCTTGGCGGAAACTCTTCGTCGATCGGAGCCAGGGTTACCAGCAGGGCCAGCAATGATTTGGGTAACGTCGGTTCGATAATCAGCCGCTCGCCTTCCTTGCGCATGATTGCATCCTCGCCTGGAGGCTCGAATTCGGGGGGAATTCGCACGACCTGATTCCGTCCGTTCTTGAAAAGCTTGACGCGACGTTCAGGAAACACGGTAGTCTCGTTGCAGAATACGTCTTAACCTATATCAAATAGACTATTTCTGACCCTCAATACTCAAACATCTTCACCAACAAGTCGCAGATCTGTCGAGCTGTCTCCTCTTCAAGGGAGCCAAGGTGCTTGAGCAAGCGAGACTTATCGACTGCTCGAATTTGATCGAGGGCGATCTGCCCATCCTTCCCGTCAAAGGTGAGGTCAATTCGGGTCGGGTAGGAGCGCAAAGCTGTTGTCATCGGCGCGATGATTGCGGTGCGTAGATTCTGATGCAGTTCGTTGGGAGAAATGACGACGCAGGGGCGCGTTTTTTGCATCTCAGAACCTCGCGTTGGATCAAGGGCAACAAGGTAGATGTCAAAACGATTTACCACTGCCACTCTGCCGCATCCCACTCAGCACTGACTGCATCGGGCAGAATCTCGGCCAGGTCAGCTTCTAGTTCAGCACTACTAGCCTGGGCAAATTGCTCGTGCCAGCCTGCACGTGACCGAGCTACCGGCGACAATACAAGCCGTCCATTCTCGACTGACAACTCAGCAGCTTCCTTAAAGCCGTACTGCTCTAGAAGCACTTTGGGTAGACGAACACCTCGGGAATTGCCAATTCGTACAATCTCTACTCTCATCGCACTCCAAATTACTGTACCACTGTAACTACATTGTAATCACACTTGAGCATTGCTGGCGATTAAACAACCCCAGCTGAAACCTACGGGCGAGAAAAAGCACCGGGAAGCAAGTTGTCCCAGTGCTTTTTGCGTATTGCTGATTGCTCGGTTATTCGTCCGCTGAAACCCGTTCTTCGCCGGTCGGAGCCGGTTCTTCAGTAAATTGGCTCTCGCCCACGGAGCGGGCAGACTTGGTGATCTCTTCTTCGTCCTCGGCGAGGGCTTCGGTACCGGTTTCTTTGTCGAGCAGGCCAAAGCGCTCGGTGGGGGCCGGCAAGTCGTCGGGATCTTCTAGTTTCTCGATATTCGGATCGAGGTCGCTTGTCTGGCCCCTGCCTGTGTCTGCAGGCTGATCTTGCTGGTTGGCGACGACTTTTTCGACAAATTCACCCGCTTCGGTCAGACCGCCCTGGGTCTCGCCGGTCTGTGGCTGTTCTGCCGGTTGCTGGAGCTTCTGGGCTTCTTCGTAGGCTTGATCGACGAAATCGGAAGAAGCTGCACTGATGTTTGTATTTTCTGGTTCCATGACCTGCCTGCCTGCTTTCCATCTAGTAAAAAACTGACATATCTACCAGGAAGCATTCATCCTCCCTGGGAGAGACGGGCGCAGAGAATGAGAAAGCAGGGTGCGGTTTATTAACCTCGGATACTCACAGGCATGATCAGATACTGGTAATCGGCGTCTCCGACCGGTTTGAGCACCGCCGGGTCGCTGGGGCCATTCAGGCAAAAGGACACGTCCGTAGCGTCCATCGCCTTGAGACCTTCGAGCAGGTAGCGAACGTTGAAGGCCACCGAGAAGTCCTGACCGACGTACTGCACGGCGACATTCTCGCGGCCCCGGCCCACGTCGGGAGCTTCGACGGAGACGGTGAGAGAACCCTGTTGGGCACTGAAATCGAGCTTGACGATGTGGTTTTTTTGATCGGCCAGCACCGCGATGCGCTCAAGGCAACCAATCAGCCGCTTGCGCTCCATGTCGGCGGTGTATTTGAACTGTTTGGGCAACAGTTGCTGGTAGTCGGGGTAGCGGCCAGATAAGAGCCGGGTGGTGAGGGTCTGGTTGGGAAACTGGAAGATCATCTGCTTTTCGTCGAAGCGCACCTCCACCGCTTCGCTGGTCTGGTTTGCCAGCAGTTTTTCGAGTTCGCGCACGGAGCGCACCGGTAGAACAGCGGCAATCGCCTGCTTGCCCGTCGCATCGGTGCGGAAAAAAGACAGCCGGTGGGCGTCGGTGGCGACAAACTCCATGCCGTCCTGGACCGCTTTAATCGAGACGCCGTTGAGAATCTGCTTGGTCTCGTCGGTGGAGGCGGCAAACAGACTGCGCTGGATACCGGCTAAAAAGGCGCTCACCGGCAGCGTGTGGGCGCTGGTGGCCGCCAGCTGGGGCAATTTTGGAAATTCTTCGGCAGCCGCGCCCTGCACCTGGTACTGGCTGCTGCCGCACTCGAGGCTGATCGCGTTGTCGTCGCTTACGGCGATGGCCAGATCTTCGTTGGGAAGGCGCGAGACGATGTCGGTGAGCACCCGCGCCGGGAGGGTCGTCCGCCCGCTGCCCTCTACTGACGCCTCAAAGCGCGTCTCGATACCCAGGTCGAGGTCAAAACCAGTGAGGGTGACTGTCCCGGCCTCGCTGTCGGCTTCCAGCAGAATGTTCGCCAGAATTGGATGGGTTGGCCGCGACGGTACAGCCCGGCTCACCAGATTCAAATTCTGATTCAAGATCGGTTGTGGACAAAAGATCTGCATGGCGAGCCGCCTCAGCCGGTTTTCCGAGAGTATAGCATCGGCTGCCGGAAGATCTAGATCTAGCGTCGCTGGACCAAAATTTTTCTGTTTGAGTCCACCTGTAGCTGTGTTTTCCCCAGTTGCTCTATTACTCTTCTTTTTTAAAAATATAGATCTAGTAGTAGTAGGGGCTGGGGAAATGTGGAAAACCTCCTGAAAACGCGCCCCCAGTGAGCGATCCCCGCCTTAACCGCTTGTGGAATACCCTGTGGAAAAATCAAAAGCTTTCCACAGGGTATAAATACTTAGTGGATAACTTGACGGTTTTTCCACCGACTTTCCCCAGTTTTCCACAGACTGTTCCACAGGTCGGTCCGCTTCGAGAGGTGGTACGCTTGGGACTGCCTGGAACCGGGGAGCAGGGCAGTTCTGTCAAGAATGCGGACGCGATTGGAGCGGTGGGTGCGATCGACGAAGGTGGACTGGTGGTGGCTGGGTGGTTTAATCTGGCTTGTCGCGGCTGGACCCCTTTGGGCAGCACCGGGGATTATCTTTGCCCTGCAGGAGCGCTCTGCGGTCGATAGCAACGGCAACCTCGCCCCTTATCCGGCCATCGAGTTCGTCGCCCAGATCCGGGGCGAGCAGTTTCGCAACCCGGCGACCCCCTCCGAGACCGAGTACCAGTTTTTCAGCAAAAATTTTTTGAACGGCAAGCCGTACTTGCTCTGGCGCAAGGGGGAGCAGGTGGGCAGTGGGACGGCGGTAGCCCCTGACAAGCTGCCCTCGCTCTACGGCACGATCGAGGCTCCACTTAAAAGCGAGCAAAAATTGCTGCCGCTTTCGGATCTCGATCTGACGATTGCCACTGACCAGCCGCTCAAGCTCAAAGAACACAAGCCCGTCGCGGAGGAAGTGCTCGCGATCGTCGATGATCTGGCCCGCGCCGCGCTCGTCAAGCAGGGGATCGCCGAGGAGCAGACCAAAAAGGTGCCAAGAGTCTGGGTATCCTCGGCGATCGTGCCGGGCAAGCCGGATGCGGTGGTCGCCCTTTATCGCTACACCTCCACGCTCAAGCAGGGTGGAGCGACCTTCAAGCGGCTGACGAGCCTGCTTCTGGTGGCGGAGCAGGTAAACGAAAAAGGCCAGACCACCTGGCAGCCCCAGTTGACCCTGCTCGGCCTCGGCAATCCCGAGAACACGACCACCTATGGGCCGCTCATCGTCGCGGACCTCAACGGCGACGGCTACGACGATGTACTGGTGCGCGAGACGCGCTACGACCGCTGGAATTACGGCGTCTACAGCCGCTACGACGGTCGCTGGCAGTCGCGCTACACTGGCCGCGAAGGCAACTACAGCAACGATCTGCCGGCACCGGCAGAAGAAGAGCAGCCTTCTGCGTCGCCCTGAAGGAGGCTCTACCTGCCTTTTGTGCCTGGAAAGTGGTTGATGTTGGCCCGGCCCTCGAAGGTGAGCTGGCGGTTGCGGGTATAGAGCCGCTGGATGCGCAGCGTTGCGCCGTCGAGGTTGAACTTGTCGATGTCCATGAGCCGGTTGAAGTGGGCGACAAAAAGCGCTGCCCACTCCCGCGAGCGGGGATCGTCGTCCTCGAAGAGCACGTCGGCAAGGACGATGCGGCGCTGCTCCTCGACAGTGAGGCGGGCCTGCAGGCCGGTGTGCAGGCGTTCGCCCGACTGTTCCAGCAGAATATCGGTCTCGAAGTGAACGCGGTTGTCCTCGCCCAACTGGATGCGGGTTTTCTCGAAGGCGAGGGTCTGCCCGCCGCCCTCGACCGCGATGCCGCGCATCTTGGAGACGACCAGCGGTGCCTCGAAGGCGGCGTTGATGTCCTCCTCGCGGAGCACGACCGAGGTGACTGCCACCGTTGGCCTGAGCAGGCGCACCCTGCCCCCGAGGATGGCTCCGAGGTCGATGGCGATCGCATCGGTATCGACGCGCAAAATCTCGGCGCGGAAACTGTTTTTGATCACCAGTCCCCGTCCGCGCAGGCTGAAGCCGTCGAGCGCCCCCTGCAAGAGCTTGGAGACCGGCTGACAGTGAACCGAAACCTGTAAATCTTCCACCCGGCTCAACAGGGCGCGGATCGCCGTCGAGACTGCGGAGCTGACAAGCTGCTCACCCGCGTCGGCGCGACCACCAGCGACCGGAAATGGAAATGGGAGCATCATGGTTCTCAGCGCGATGGGGAGAAGAAAAATGATCCTCCCCATCCGCATCCTATTACAAAACATTACAAGTTCAAAACCGTCCCAGGCTGAACCGCACGGGTCTTCCCAAGAAACTTCAAGAAATTCTGCGTCAGGGGCCGGGGTTTGGTGTAGCATCATGTAAGGCTGGAAAGGTGTGTTCTAGCGTTCTAGCTTTGTGAGGAGTATGGAGATGCGAAAGCTGAAGATGCTTGCCGGGACTGTCGGCCTGTTGGCCCTACTGGGTCTGGTCAACCCGGCATTTGCCGAGCCTTCCGACACCCAACAGATAAATGACTACCTGCAGCAGGGGATGGGCGACTCTGTCTCCCAGGTCAACTCGGTCTCAGAGCTGACAGACGTTGACCCCAATTCCTGGGCGTTTCAGGCGCTCAAGTCTGTAGTCGAGCGCTACGGCTGCCTCGAAGGTTATCCCAACAAGACCTACCTCGGTAACCGGCCAACCTCGCGCTACGAGTTTGCCGCCGGTCTCAACGCCTGTCTTGAGAAGGTCAACGAACTGATCACCGCCGCCACTGCCGACAAGGCGACCAAAGAAGACCTCGCCACCCTGCAGCGGCTGCAAGAAGAATTCCGCAACGAACTGGCCGCCCTGCGCGGTCGGGTCGATGCCCTCGAAGCCAAGACCAAGGACATCGAGTCCAAGCTGTTCAACGTCAACTCCAAGTTGGACGCTTCGGTAGTCATGGGCGTCACCTTCGGTGGCGCAAGCGGCAACGACCGGGTCTTCCAGCTCGGTTCTGCCGGTTCTGCCTACGGTGACTCACAGGTTGGTCAGCTGGCAGGCGGTGTCGTCCGGGGTATTCCGGCATCGGGTTCCAACACGAGCTTTGTCGCCCGCACGAGCCTCAACATCCGCGCCACCTTCACCGGCTCCGATGAGTTGCTCATCCGCCTGCGGGGCGTCACCGGCCAGGCGATCGACGCTTACTTCCCTGGTATTGCAAGCGGCGTCGGCTCTCTGTTTTATGGCCTCGGTCCCGGCAACGTTGCCTTCGACGGCTCGACCCCGAATGGCCGTACGGACGGTTCGGCGGCGGTGAGCTTCGACAAGGTGCGCTACACCACGAGCTTCTTCAACAACTCGCTGCGCCTCTTCATCGGACCCCGCATCGACATCTTCGAGTACATCGACACCAACTCCTTCGCCAACAACGAAGAGGTCGATTTCTCGAGCGGCTTCATGATCAACAACCCGCTCATCACCTTTATCTTTGCCGGTCCTGGCGGCGGCTTCGACTGGCAGATCACCGACTGGATCGCCCTGCGCGGCATCTACATCGCCCCTAACGGTGGTTCAGCCGGTAGCCGCACTGCTTCGGCCTTCGCCCAACCGTTCGGTGCCTCGGGGCTGTTCGGTGGCTCCTACACCGCTGTCGGCGAAATCGAAATCAACCCTGGCAAGACCGCCTCGATCAAGCTGCAGTATGCCCACATCTTTGAGCAGGGTGCTGCCCTCGGCACACCGCTCAACACTTTCTACGGCCAGGGCTTTAACGCTGCTGTCGGTCCCAGTGGCAATCTCGTCAACGCCTCTGGCGTCACCGACGCTTACGGCGTCAACGCTGAGTGGGCGATCTTCCCGCAGTTTGCCATCTTCGGTCGCTTCGGCTACGGCAACACCCGCATCAACAACGTCGCCTCGAACACCTTTGTGCCGATCGAGACGACCACCTGGCAGGCCGGTTTCGCCCTGCCCGGCCTGTTTGGTCCGGGTAACACCTTTGCCGCTGCCTACGGCCAGCCGATCCGCGTCAACAACGGTCGGCTCGACAACAGCGGCCTGACGAGCTTCGTGCCCACCGGCACCGAAGGCGATGTCGAGGTGTTCTACCGCTTCCAGGTCACCGACCGCCTGAGCATCACCCCGGATGTGCAGTTCTACATCAACCCGGTGAACAGCAACAGCAGCAACGGCATCACCGTTGGTACCCTGCGCGCCACTTTCACCTTCTAGACAGCTTCCAGCATATATGGACCAGAAAGAACTTCAATGTTGGAGTTCTTTCTGGTTTTGGAGCACCAAGATAATGACAGCAGAAGCCTAAGTCCTTAAATTTAAGGATTTAGGCTTCTTTGCTTCTAACTTCTATCTGTTGCGTTTTTTGAGTTACGGTCCTGGTGGCGGACTTGCAACTTGGTAGTAGCCTTCACATTGAGCCGTTGCGTATCCTTGTCCGAATGGCTTATTGTTACTCAGGAAAATTCTGTAAGCTCCTCCGCTGAGTTGTGGCACAGTAATGATTAGCTTCGAGTCATTAACTATCTGAAAGGGAGCAAGACCGCCACCTACAGGAAAAGGAGCATTGAATACGACTTGTGCAGTCTGACTTAATCCTGAACCGGCAACTGTAATCGTAGCCCCAGGATTCAAAGGAATCTCAGGCGGGGGCGGTGTGCAGCTGGTTACAGAGTAGGCGAAGGCATTTCCTGAAGTAATAATGGCGGCCACACCAGTAACTGCCATTGTCAAAAGGATGTGACGTGCAAGGCTGGGGACATGGAAGAACTTCTCCATGTTATTACTCCTGTGGAAGAGAAAATAATTTACTCTTTAAGAGTAAATTACTCAGGCGGTAGGCGTGTGTTTCGTCTATGACTGTATCGTTGTATTTTTCGATACATTAATTTGTACTTAAGGGTAAATTAGCATTGGTTGAGGTACTGGTCGTTGATTTCCAGTAAAAAGACAAGCCTCTCAGTGGCAAGTGTGAGTAATATAAAGTATTATGACGAGTCCGACGCATCCGCCAGAATCGACCGATTTTCCTGCCGCTCGCCGCATCGCCGCTGGTGTGGGCTGGGGCATTCTCTGGGGGGGCGGGATCTCGGCTGTGATCTTTCCGCTAGTCGGGGCAAACCTGACCCTCGGCTTGATCCTCGCTACGATCATTGTGGTGAGCGTGGCGATGGGCATCTCGCTTTACTGGAATGCGGCCCGCGAGCCCTGTCCCAACTGCAGCACGGTCTTTACGGCCACCCCCAACGGCAGCCGCTGCCCCAACTGCGGCGAGCGGGTGCGGGCGGTCGAACGCCAGATGATTCGGCGCTAAGAGCGCTTTCAGGTGCCCGTCCGCGTTCGATAAAAGGCGTAGATGGCCGTGTAGGGAACAGCCTGGGCGCTTGTGAGGTGGGCAGCATCGCACCCTCGGGCATCCGCCACACCGCCTGTGGTCCGCAGGCGCTGCACGTAGCTTACGGCTGTGAGCCAGCCATTGCCGCTGCTTTTGATCACCTTCAAGAGTAGCCAGGCAATAGCGTCGGGTTGCTCGACTTTTGCCAGCGCCTTCGGATCGGCTCGAATCGCGCTGCCATCGTCCGCCTTCCACTCGGGGCCGACGCTGTGGGAGCCGATGGGTCTGCCCTGCTCGTCGAACAGTTCTGCCCTCGGACCGACGAGGGTCCAGGCAGGCGCACCGCCACTAATGGCCCGGCATTCGTAGAGCTGCTCGCCCCTGGCCGACACCTGGCGCACCAGCTCTGCCGGTGGCGGAGCCTGCAGTTCGGCTGGAATATCTGCAGGAGCGACAAGAGAGCCGACAACGACGATGGGACCGGCCAGTAGCAAGGACTGCAAGAATCCTGTGAGCATCACTTCACCTGGGAAAGGGTTGTTTTGGATGGGGGGAAGACGCGCAGAGATCTCTCACCCTGCAGGCACGTATCCCCAAAAGCTGATAGGTCAGGAGCGCAAGATTTATGAGCGCACTAGCGAATCGCCCGCCAGACAGCGATGAAGCTTCCCAGAACACCCAGGCTGACGCCAATGCCCAGCAGGATGAGCGGCAGGGTGGCGGGGCTGATCTGGCTTGTCTGCCACTGCAAAAAAGGCAAGAGTTCCAGCCGCTTTTGCTCGACGATCCGGCCAGTCGCCTGAATCAGCCCCCAGGCGAGCCCGGCACCGACGATGCCAAAAAGAAAGCCTTCGAGGATAAAAGGGGTCGCAATCCGCAGCGGGGTTGCCCCGACCAGTTGCATCACCTCGATCTCCTTGCGGCGCGAGAGGACGACCAGGCGAATCGTCGTCGTGATTACCGCCACCGTCGCCACGCTCAAGATGACCGTGAGTGCCAGTCCGACCCAGTGCATTGCCTCCTGGATCTGTCCCAGTCTCCGGGCAGCCTCCGAGCCGTAGCTCACCGTCTCGACCCCTTCGAGGTGCTTAATTTGCTGGGCAAGGGGGGCTACTGCCTCTGGCCTCGCGACCTGCACCCGCAAACTATCGACCAGCGGGTTGCCGCCCAGGCTGGCACTCGGGTCGCTCTCGACTCCCAGTTCTTTTTGCATCGCTGCCCAGGCTTGCTCGCGGGAGGTAGAAGCGATCTTTTCGATGCCCACGAAGGTCTTGAGTGTCGGCTCGACGCTGGCGGTGCGCACGCCGGGCTTGAGGTAGATCGAGATTTCAAGCTGACTTCCGAGAGCAGAAACAGCCTCCTGCAGTTGCCAGGAAAATTGCAGGCCGAGGCCCAACAAAAATAGCAGCACCGAGAGGGTGCTCACGGCGGCCCAGATCATCCAGATGTTGCGGCGCAGGCCGGTGAACGTTTCGCGCAGAAGATAGTCGATCTGGCTGGTAGCGCGCTGAATCATGGCGTTTTTTAACAGCAAGACTTTAAGTAGATAGCGGCAGTTCCCGCAGATTACCGGCTTCGAGGCGAATAATCCGCTGGGCAAAAGCCTGGACGAGCTGTTCGTTGTGGCAGGTGACGACGACGGTGACACCGATAGTGTGCAGGCGCTTGAGAATCTGCAGAACCGTCCAGGCATTGTGGGTGTCGAGGTTGCCCGTCGGTTCGTCCGCCAGCAATAGCGGCGGGGTATGGACGATGGCGCGGGCAATGCTCACGCGCTGCTGCTCGCCGCCGGAGAGCTGTTCAGGAAAACACTGGGCTTTGGCTGCCAGGCCAACCATGCGCAGGGCCGGGCCTACCCGGCGGCGGATCTCAGAGCGGGCGAAGCCCTGGGCGTGGAGGACGACGGCGACATTCTCTTCGACCGTCTTGCTTAAAATCAACTGGTAATCTTGAAAGACGACGCCGATGCGGCGGCGCAGGTGGGCGAGGGCGCGGCCCCGCAGGTTGCGCAGAAGGTTGCCCTCCATCTCGACTTGCCCCTCGCTCGGCTGCTCGGCTCCGTA
This sequence comes from Gloeobacter kilaueensis JS1, assembly GCF_000484535.1. Taxonomy (NCBI): domain Bacteria; kingdom Bacillati; phylum Cyanobacteriota; class Cyanophyceae; order Gloeobacterales; family Gloeobacteraceae; genus Gloeobacter; species Gloeobacter kilaueensis. Next base: position 1,299,145 of record NC_022600.1, read on the forward strand.
GAGCAGTTTGAGCAGGGTGGATTTTCCGGCCCCCGAGTCGCCCGTAATGAACAAAAAATCGCCCGCGTGGATGCGCAGGTTGACCGATCGCAGGCTGCAGCAGCCGTTGGTATAGATCTTGGTGACGTTGTGCAGTTGCGCGATCGTCTTACTTGTAGAGACCACGGTAGCCGCGTCACTCTCAGGTGTCGTCGTCGGCCTGGTCCCGGTGAGCCAGGGGTTAGCGGAGAGTTTGAACATCAGTACCGCACTCCTCTTTTAAGAATGGCCAGGGCAAATTTGGGCAGAGCCAGCATCCGTCTGGCGCGCCAGGGCTCCCGGTAGAGGCGATAGAGCCACTCCAGGTAGTTTTCACGCAGCCAGCGCGGGGCGCGCTCCTTGGTGCCGGCCCAGATATCGAAGCTGCCACCGACACCGACGTAGACGATATCGGGCAATTTTTGCCGGGCCTGCTCGATCCAGTACTCCTGCTTGGGCACCCCCAGGCCGACCAGCACGACCTCGCTCTGACAGCGCCGCAGCTCATCTGTCAGTGCTTCTGTATCTTCGGGGCCAAAAAAACCGTCGCGCCAGCCGCAGAGCACCAGCCCGGCGTAGCGCTCGCGCCAGAGTGTGGCCACACTCTCGGCCACCCCAGGGGCTGCCCCAAGCAAGAAGACCCTTGTCCGCCGTCTGGCCAGTGGTCCCATCGCGGCCTCGACAAGATCGATGCCCGCACAGCGGCGGATCTTGCGACCCACCCGCTGCAGCGCCCAGACCACCCCGGCTCCGTCCGGCACAACCAGATCGGCGTTGCGAATGATCCGCGCCAGCCGCGCCTCGCGCTGGGCGAGCATCGCCATCTCGGCGTTGAGGGTCACGACATGACCACCCCTGCCCGCCTCCACCAGATGGACGAGCGAGGCGGTATAGTCGCCGGACAGGTGTACAGGCAGATCTAGAACGGGAGCAGTGGGCAGAACAGTCACCGATAGTTGAGATTGCCTGGGTCAGGACAATCTAACCACTCCAGAGACGCCCTTGGCAAGCCAATCAGCTGTTCCAGCGATCAAATATGCAGATCATTTTTTCGAGCAGACGGCCCAGGCGCTCAAGCCAGGGTGCATGTTCACTTTCTTGTTCTACGAGCAGTACGGCCTCGGTGGACCGCAGCCAGAGCACCGCACCGCTGCCGGGCGTCCAGGCAAGCCAGCGGTTGAGGCGGTTGAGGGAGCAGGGCAGATCGTGGAGGATCACCAGATCGAACTGGCCGCTCTGCTGAAGGGTGTCGAGAACTTGCAGCCCCTCGTCGATGCTCGCCACACCGATGCGGGCGTTGCGACCGGAGCGGTTGAGCAACCGCCACTGCAGGGTGAGCCGACCACCGTCGATCACCGCGCACCGCCAGCCGCGCCGGTTGAGTGAGCCAATCAACCGGTGCAGGTGCCGACCGGGCTGCCTCACTATGGGCCAGCTGCGCAAAAAAGTGTCAAGGAGCCACTCCGGCGGCCCCGTCTCAATCGAAATAACCGAGCGGGCAGCGGACAGCGGGCGCGGACGGAGAGCAACCATCTGGAACAGCCATGAACGACTGTCCATATCTTACCGGTATCCGGGACGTTTGTCCAGCTTCAGTGGTTTACCACTTGAGGAGGTTGAAATTTTCCATGTCGATCGTGTCGCGGTTGCGGTAGATGGCGAGCACGATCGCCAGACCAACCGCCGCTTCGGCGGCAGCCACCGTGATGACAAAGATCGCAAAGAGCTGGCCACGAATATTGTTGGGATCGACGAAGTTGGAGAAGGCGATCAAGTTGATGTTGACGGCGTTGAGCAACAGCTCGATCGACATCAGCACCCGCACGGCGTTGCGCGAGGTGACCAGGCCATAGAAGCCGATGCAGAAGAGGGCGGCACCGACCAGCAAAAAGGCGTTGAGGCTGAGCATGGGCAGTTCTCCTTCTTCTTAACGGCCAGCGGTGGCGGTGGTCGCTTCGTCTACGTCCTCGCGGGGCCGCTCCGGCAGGGCAAGGGGTTCCAGGCCGTCGGCGGTGCGATCCGGGATGAACTCGCGCTGGGCAAGGATGATCGCTCCGACCATCGCAAGCAGCAGCAGAACCGAGGCGACCTCGAAGGGCAGGAGAAATTCACTGAAGAAGCGCTTGCCAATCTCGATCACCGTATTCATCGCCACAGGGGTCTGCACCTGCCAGGGTACCTGGAAGATCGATGTGGCCAGCAGGGCAAATAATCCTGCGCAGACGAGGCCCGTGACGCTGCTGCGCGCCGAGAAGGCTCGCCTGCCTGGAGGGATGCGCTTGTTGACGAGCATGATCGCAAACAAGATGAGCACGTTGACCGCACCCACGTAGATGAGCACCTGGGCGGCAGCGACAAAATCGGCGTTCAGCAACACGTAGAGCCCGGAGACACCGATGAAGACCAGGCCCAGCAAAAAGGCAGAATGAACCATGCTGCGGAAGAGCACCACCCCCGCCGCGCCTCCTAAGACCATGGCGGTGAGGATGACGAAGCTGACCAGTTGAACGCCTTCGGAGAGTGCCACTAGCTGCCCTCCTGCCGGTCGGGGTTGCTCTCAGCCGGCTTGAGGCGCGGTACGATCTCGTCGGGAAGTTCGCCCGCCCGGCGCTCGCCCACATCGGAGAGGTGGCCATCCATCACGCCCTTGGGCAGATAAGCCAGTTCACGAATCGGGCGCACCATCGGATCGTCGATCGCCCGTACCGGCAGACGGCCCAGGGCAACATCGTCGAAGTTGAGTTCGTGGCGATCGTAGACCGAAAGTTCGTATTCTTCGGTCATCGACAGACAGGCGGTCGGGCAGTACTCGACGCAGTTGCCGCAGAAGATGCAAACTCCAAAGTCGATCGAGTAAGAATTGAGTTCTTTTTTCTTGGTCTCTTTGTTGAACTCGTAGTCTACCACCGGCAGGTTGATCGGGCAGACCCGCACGCAGACTTCGCAGGAGATGCACTTGGGCCGCTCGAAGTGAATCCGTCCGCGAAAGCGCTCCGAGGGAATCAGCTTTTCGTACGGGTACTGGACAGTCACCGGCTTGCGACGCATGTGATCGAAGACGACGCCCATGCCCTGACCGATGTATTTGGCCGATTCCAGCACTTCCCTGGCGTAGCCCCCAACCTTCTCCAGGAACTTTACCATTGCTAATATGCTCTTTCGATACTCAAGCTCATTTTAGGCGTAATTGCTTACAGAGGCTACCGGGCCGCCTACACCAGAGTGTAGCCCCCGCCTGGGGAGGTGCGAATAACATGAAGGCAGGGAGTACGTATAGATGAACTTTCCAGTACCCAACTTCTTGCTGATCGCAGCTGCCCTCGCTCCTGCTCTGTTTTTGCTGGCGCTGTTGACTTTTTTGCCGAAGAGTGCGACGCGCTGGAGCGCTCCGCGCCCGCTGCAGACGGTGGTTATCGCCACGCTCACCGGCATCGCCTCGGCGGAGATGGCCCTGGTCGTCGAGGGCTGGCTGACAAAAAATCCCTGGCAATTTAGTTCGCTGGGGGTGCTCGCCCTCTTTTCGCTGGTGGTAGCCGGTTGCGCGGAGGAAGGGGCCAAGTATCTGTGTGTACGGCTCTATAGCTGGCGGCTACCGGTCTTTCGCGAACCGTTCGACGGCCTGCTCTACTGCGGTGCGGTCGGCCTTGGGTTCGGGGCAATCGAGAATATTTCTTACGTGAGTCAGGGCGGCCTCGGGACGGCGCTGACCCGCGCCCTGACCGCTGTTCCCTTCCACGGAATGCTCGGTCTGGTACTGGGCTACTTTTTGGGCCAGGCGAAGGTGCGGCAGCTGGCCGGTGAGCGCTGGGGCGGCCTCCATGCCCAGGGGCTGATCTTCGCTATCCTCCTGCATGGTCTGTACGACCTGTTTGCTTTTCAGTCCAGCCTGCCTTCGGAGATTGCCCTCTACGCGCTCCTGCTCGGTATGGGCCTCTGGAGTGTACGGACGATTCGCTCGACGCGGGCGATCTCACCCAGTTGGGGAGGCAGCACACCGCCGCCGCCCCCCCCGTTCGTGCCGCCGCCCCTGGTGGAGCGCAACCCGGTCGTTGCCGCAGTGCTCGGGCTTTTTCCAGGTGTGGGCCAGTTCTATAACCGCGAATATCAAAAGGGCTTTTTTCTGCTGGCGGCAGGAGTGCTCAATCTGGTGCTGTTGGCGGTGGTATGGCTACTGCTGAACGTGCCGCAGCTGCTGGTCGTTCTGCTGGTGGTTGCGGGCCTCGATCTCAATATCCGGCCTCAAGATCTGGAGATGCTCTCCAACTCGCCGGTGCTCACAGTCCTGGCGGTCCTTAACGCCGCCCTGTGCCTGGTGAGCGCCTTCGACGCCTACCGCACCGCCCGCACCAACCGCTTCGACTACCTTGAGCCGCCCGAAAAGCGCGTGCGCACCGTCCAGTCCTTCAGCGCCTCCTACATGGGCCACCTGCTGGCGCTGTTTCTGGCGGTCCTGGTGCCGGTGATCGTCGGTGGCAAAGCGCGCTCCGAATCGAAGCAGTCCGGCCAGCCCGGTGCGATCGAATTCGACCTGGTGACTACCCCCAAGAAGCTCGACGGCTTCAGCGGCAAACCCGAGGGCACCGCCAAGGGCAAGGACAAGCGCAACGCCCCTAAGATCAGCGCCCAAAAAAGCCCGACCGTAAAAGCCCCCGGCCCCGCCCCCAAGCCCCAGGCAGCCCAGGAGGCCCAGGGATTGCCGCGCTCCTACAACGAGTATCTTTCCTGGAAAATCCGCCGCTACCACGATCTTTACTTCGATCAGGTTGGCCAGGGCCAGTACACCGTCGTCCAGTACGACATCGACGCCGTGGGCAACGTCAGCAACGTCCAGGTTCTCTACGACCACACCACCGCTCCCAGCGAAGTCGCTGAACTGGCGGCTGAGACCGTCCGCCGCCTCGACCCGGCTTTGCCCCTGCCGCCGGGCATTCAGATGGTAACGATCACCGAGCTATTTTGGGACGGCTCGCCCATCGGCTCGCCCGGCTCCCTCGAAGAGCACCTGAGCGAACTGCCGGACGGACGAGAAGTCGAACCCTACCCACCCCAACCGCGCTCCAACTCCTGATATCAAGCAATTCGCAGTCGGGGATACTTTGCACATATAGGTGGAAAGCCAGCCGCAATGCGATTATTGCTTTTTCGAGGAGACGACAGATGATCGACTTGCTCAGAGAGACGCCACTGGGACGAGAAGTGCTGCGCGAATGGAAGCAGGAGGCAGAGCAGTACGCAGAACAGCGCGCAGTTGAGCTTGCAGAACAGAAATTGGAACAAAGTCTGCAGCAAGGCGAAATTCAGGGCAAGCGCCGGACGCTCGTTCATCAGCTGACGCGCAAATTTGGTCCGCTGTCGGCAGATTTACTCGACTCTGTGCAAAATATCAGCGATCCTGACCGCCTGGAGCGCCTGATCGACGCCGCTGTCGATTCTGCCAGCCTGGATCGTTTCCGACAACAGCTCGGTTGAATGGGGAGCGTGGCTCTCAACTGGGCGGCGCAGCTTGAGCTGGTTCGATAAATAAGGGGCTGGTCCAGACCCGCGAACCGTCGATCTGCTGAGCGCTCAAGTAGACCGGATGGGCAGCGAGTGGGTCAGGGAGGGGTTCAAGGACGAAGCTGCCCCTGATCTCGCGTGGCATCGCTGCAGCACTGAGCCGCTCAGCGGCCAGAAAGAGTCCTTCTCCCCCTAACTCCTGTCGCAGCTGTCCCTGCTCGATAAGTTCGCTGCCGCTGAAGCGCCAGTGCGACTCGGGGCAGTGCCGGTGGGGATTGGGCCTGAGAGGACTGCCGAGCTTGTCGAAAGCACCGATCTGCACCTGCAGGTCGAACTGGGCAGTGGCCAGGTTGGACACCTCCAGTTCGATCGCATCGCTGTCGCCGTAGGTGTCCGAGCGAAAGGCCAGCTCCAGCGCTCCGGCCCGGCGAACGAATTGTTCCGGATGCTCGAAGCCCTGGGCGCGAAAGTTCTGGATCGAAGCGTGGGTGCATCGCAGCACACCGCGCCACTCCGCCCAGCGATAGCGGTCTTGAATACGCGCCCCACCCCAGCGGATGCGCAGGCGGTTGGTGCTGTAGCCCGCTTCCTGCTGGAGATTGCGGTTCCAGAGCCTGCCTCTATGATCCCAGGCGCTCAGGCTGTCCCAACCGGCATCGCCCAGCAGGTGGTAGTGCAGCGTCACCGGAGCGTCCGCGACAAAGTGATCCCCCTGGAGGTGCGGACCGGACCACAGCAGGGCAACGCTGCGCTCGCCGGTGGTCGCCCAGGTGTGTCGGGCGCGCAGGGCGCGGTTGATAGCGCTGCGCGTCAAAGACGGAGCAACAATCCCGGTCAGGCCGCCTTTGACGCCAAAGACGGCTGTACCCGGCACGCCGCCCCCACAGCGGCCCCGGTGCTCGTCGCCGTTGGCGGCGACTCCCAGCCTGTAGCCCCGGCGAATCGCCTCTCGATAGAACCAGTCGAACTGTCCCCAGGCGGAACCCACCTCCACCAGCCGCTCCAGTTGGGGCTGGTGCCAGTCGAGGATCGCCCGCCGCCCGCCGACGTGGGGCATCATCAGGTAGTTGCCGGGATTGGGCAGGTAGGCTTTCCAGAGCCGATCCACCGGCCAGGCTCCGGGGATGAGCGCATTGCCCTGCATCTGGTCGTTCCACTCGAAGGAGCGCAGCGATTGACCGTCGGGGCCGGTCGGAAAAAGAACGTCCTCGCCCAGAAAAATAACGTTGCGGTCGCCTCCGGCGGCGGAGTTGCCGCACCACTCCGTTCCCGGATAGCAGAGAAATTCTCCTTCCAAGCTCACCTGAGAGCAGAGCTTTACATCTTCTTGCCAATCACTTTCGCTGATATTGAAGTCGTTGGCGGTGTAGCCCAGCACGTCCAGCCCGGCCACATCCCGACCGTAGGCAAAGTTGTACTCGGTGGAGTTGGTGCCGACGGTGTGATTGGAGTGGACGTGCAGATCCGCCCAGAAGGCGCGGGGAAAGGGAAGGTCTTTTTGGGCGGCGAGGTAGATGGGTGCGCATTCTAAAGAAAAATCCGTAAGCTCTGCCCTGAGTACCGTCTCGCCGGATTGCTCCAGCACCAGATCGCTGCGGGCTACGGCCCAGCCTGTGTCTGGTAAAGGCAGTATCTGCTCGCCACTCGGGCCTTGCAGGCGGATAGCTCGGCCTGTAAGGTCGCGGCAGGTATTGCCCCAGCGGTCCTCGGCCCTGAGCCGCAGGGAAAACTTTTCGCCCACCCGCACCAGACGGGGAGTGATGGCCACCAGAGCCGCCGGAGGACCGGGCAGGATATCGATGACGACATCGCCGGGGATCGCTGCGAAGCGGGAGGTGCCCACCGGGTCGATGTAGGCGCGAAAGCGAAAACCCGCCTCGACAAAAGTCTGGATACGGGTGCCCGGCCCTCCGGCTCGCCTGTCCCCGAGGCGCACGAGGATGTGGTCCCCCGGCTTGAGGTAGCCGTCGATCACGTCGATAATCACCGCTTTTTGAAAGGGCCGTTCGTGGCCTTTTTGATCGAAGCGGACCTTGAGTTCTTGAACCGTGGCCGGGCTTTCTCCCTCCAGGCAGGGACGTGCCTGGTACTCGGCAGAGAGGTAGTTGGCCGCTGTCGGGTCTTCGCACTGAAACAGCGCCCAGTCGGAGTAGAACTTGAAGGTGATCTTGATCCAGGCTCCATCGGCCAGGCCCGCGCTGCCCACTTCGTAGTCCAGAAGAATCTCCTGCCAGCTACCGGCTTCAAGCTGACGGGCCAGACAGGTGAGGCGGCCCAAAAAAGGCAACTGCTCGACGTAGGCGTGATAACCCACCGGATAGAAGCTGCCGTCCGCTGCCGGTGTCGAAGACATTTTTATGTCTGCTCCCTGCTCTGGCGCAGCCATTCGCCGCCCACCAGGGTCAAAAGAGCGACCAGCGCCAGAAGCGAAGCGCAGGCGAAGGCGGCGGTGGTCTGGTACTCGGTGTAGACCTGCTCGATGTGCAGCGTCAGGGTCTGGGTTTCGTTGATCAGCTTGCCCGAGACGACCGAGACCGCGCCAAATTCGCCCAGGGCGCGGGCATTGGTGAGCACGACGCCGTAGAGCAAAGCCTGGCGAATCTCCGGCAGGGTAATCCGCCAGAAAATCTGAAACGGTGTGGCACCCAGGGTTTCGGCGGCCTGCTCCTGGTCTGTGCCGGTAGCGAGCAGCACCGGCAGCACCTCGCGGGCGACGAAGGGCAAAGTGACGAAGGTGGTCACCAGGATCATCGAGGGCAGGGCAAAGATGATCTTGAGGTCGTGCGCCGCCAGCCACGGCCCCAAAAAGCCGTTGGTATGGCTGAAGAGCACGATCGCCATCATCCCCACCACTACCGGCGAGATGGCGAAGGGCAGATCCAGTACACCCAGTAGCAGCGGCTTGAGGACGAATTGCTGGCGGGCCAGCACCCAGGCGATGACGAGGCCAAAAAAGGTGTTGACCGGCACGGCCACCAGGGCAATGAGCAGGGTCAGGCCGATGGCGTGCAGCGCCTCGCGGGTGCTCACCGCCTGCCAGTAGGAGCCCAGACCCTCGCCAAATGCCTGCAGGAAGATATTGCCCAGCGGCAAAGCGACCAATAGCACCAGATAGACGAGTCCAATCGCGATGAGGGCAAGCCGCCCCCAGCGCGGGACGAGCGACTTTCGAGAAGCTGGGGAGAAGTCAGCGGTTCGCATCGGCGCGGCGGCTCCAGCTTTCGAGTAGATTGATCCCCACCAGCACAGCGAGGGAGAAGACCAGCAGCACCAGCGAGACGGCGGTGGCACCGGTGTAATCGTACTCTTCTAAGCGCTGGTAGATGTAGACGGAGGTGATAAGCGACTCGTAAGGAATGTTGCCGGAGATGAGCACCGCCGCACCGTACTCGCCCACACCGCGTGCGAAACAGAGGGCAAAGCTGGTGAGGAGGGCCGGTAGAATTTCGGGCAGCAGCACCCGCCAGAAGGTTTGTAGAGGACTGGCTCCCAGCGACAGAGCCGCTTCCTCCGTTTCAGGTTCGATCTGGGCAATCACCGGCTGCAGGGTGCGCACGGCAAAAGGCAGGGTGACAAAGATCATCGCGAGCACCACACCGGCCTGGGAGTAGGCGAGGCGCACTTCTGAAAGGCCAAGAGCCTTCAAAAATCCTCCAAGCAGCGTGCCCGGAGCGAGAAATGGGCCCAGCGGTCCTTCCGGCCCATACAGGACGGCGAGGGTGATCCCGGCCACCGCCGCCGGCATCACGAAGGGCAGATCCACCAGGGCGTTGGCGAGCCTGCGGGCCGCAAAGGCGTAGCGCTCCAGGATCCAGGCAAGCACCAGACCAAATAGACAATTGATCCCGCTGGCGGCGATCGCGGCTACGAGGGTGAGTTGGTAAGTGGCGACGGCGACCGGATTGGTGATCGCAGCCCAGAGCAGAGCGGGCGGACGGTCCGCCACCTTCAAGAGCAGACCGCCCACCGGGATCAAGACGAGCAGCGCGATATAGAGCAGGGCCAGCCCACGGGTGAGGGCGCTACTCACGGCGTTCATCTTTGGGCGGCCTTTTGGGCCCGGTCAAAAAGGGCGTTGTCGGCAAAGAGCTCGCCATCGACTTTTTTCCAGCCGCCGAAGTCCGCCACCGTATAGAGGGGTTTGACAGGCCGGTACTGGCCGGCGTTTTTGGCGTAGACCTGTTTGTCGGAGGGCCGGTAGCCCAACTCGGCGTAGATGGCCTGGGCTCTGGCGCTAAAAAGAAACTGGGTAAACGCCTCGGCGGCGGCGCGGGTGCCTTTTTTGTCTACGATCCTGTCGATGATCGTCACCGGAAAATCCACCTCGATATTCGCTGCCGGTACCGTGTAGGGATAATCTTTGGGCAGCACGTCGTTGGTGTAGAGAATTTCGTTCTCGAAGGTGACCAGTGCGTCGCCGATCCGCTTTTTGACGAAGGCGTCGGTGGCCTGACGGCCACCGTTTTCGAGGCTTTTGATGTTTTTGACCAGCGAGAGGACGTACTGCTCGGCTTCTTTGCTGCCCTTGCTTTTAAGCAGTGCGCCGTAGCCGGCGAGGATGCCCCAGCGGGCATTGCCGCTGGTCTTGGGGTTGATCGCCACCACCTCGATGCCGGGCCGGGTCAGATCGCCCCAGTCGGCGATCTGTTTGGGGTTGCCAGGGCGGGTGACGATCGCCATCACTGTCGTCACCGGCACCGCGCCGTTGGGCAGGCGCTTGTTCCAGTTGGCGGCTACCAGTCCTTTTTCGACCAGTGGATCGATGTTGGTCTGAAGATTTTGGGCCAGCACGTCCGCTTCCAGGCCGTCGAGGATCGCCCGCGTCTGGGTACCGGAGGGGCCGTAGGATTCTTTGAAGGTGACCTCCTGTCCGGTCTTTGCTTTCCATTCTTTTTGAAATTCGGGGATGAGGCGGGCGTACACCGGTTTGGCAACGGCGTAGCTCACCAGCGTCAGCTCGACGGGTGGTTTTTGGGCGGCACCGGGCAGGGCTGCTGTCCACCACACCAGGAGCAGAAGACACACCCGGCGGCACATCGTAGAGGAGGGAATCTGCATGGGCACTATCTCAGGCGGATTTATGGGGAATGCTCTGCATCTACAATACGGCTTTTGCGAGCGCCCTCCCTGCCCCTTGTTTTTGAAAGCAAAAGCTTTTCGGTACTTTCTGCATCGCCACTTCGGCTCAAAAGGCGGAGATCGGCTCCTGGACCGGAAGTTTGCCTTTTTGAACGCGAAGATAAATTTGCGGCCAGCGGGGCAATAGCGGTGGTCAGTAAAGCCGATAGCGCATATAATCGCCCCAGCCGGAGGTATCGGACGCAGGCAAGCTGCGCCTTTGAGCAGTTTTAGCCGTCGTCAGTTGGAAGCATTTTTTATGTTATGAAGACCGCTGCGCGCCCCACAGGCAGGGCAGTATCGCCAAAAGCAGGAAAAAGCACTGGATTATGAACACCGAAGTGAGTGATAAAGTATTGCAGGTGCGCACACAGTTGCGCGAACTATTGAGCAACTACCTCTGGGTCTGGCAGGACAAACTGCAGCAGGTCTTTGAATCGCTCCCGACCTACAAGGGTCATCCCAACCGGGCAGTGGCCGAATTACATCAGGCTCAGCTCGCTGCATTGAGCGAGGACAGCCTCTTTACCGGACGGTTGGGGGAGGCGATCAATTTTCAGCGCCGCTACCTGGCGAGCGCCGGGGGCCGCGAGATCGCCTACTTCAGCGCTGAATTCGGCATTCACGAGACGCTGCCCATCTACTCCGGTGGCCTGGGGGTGCTGGCGGGCGATCACGTCAAATCGGCGAGTGACCTCAATGTGCCGCTGGTGGCGATTGGACTGATGTACCGCCAGGGCTATTTCAACCAGCAGCTCAACGAAGAAGGCTGGCAGGTGGAGCGCTACAACGATCTCAATATCGACCTTACCTGTCTGCGGCCAGTGCTCGGCAAGGATGGCCAGCCCCTGCTCATCACCATTCCGATCGAAGAGCGGCAGGTGTACGCCCGCGCCTGGCTGGCCCAGGTGGGCCGCACGCCGCTTTACCTGCTCGATACCAACGTCGAGCAAAACGACGAGATGGACCGCTGGATCACAGGCCACCTTTACGGCGGCGACCAGGACACCCGGATCAAGCAGGAGGTGCTCTTGGGCATCGGCGGGGTGCGCCTGCTCGACGCCCTGGGCTATCGGATCAGTATTTTTCACATGAACGAGGGCCACGCCGCCTTCTTGACCCTTGAGCTGATTCGCCAGCGGATGCAGGCGGGCAGCAACTACGTGCTCGCTCGCGGCGAGATCGCCCGCTGCTGCGTCTTTACTACCCACACGCCGGTCCCGGCGGGCCACGACGCCTTTGCCCACGAACTGTTGTCGCAGGTGCTCGAACCTTATCGCCGCGACGAGTTGCGCATCTCGCAGTTCGACTTGCTGGCGCTTGGAGGCCGGGGCCGCTTTTCGATGACCGAGCTGGCCCTCAACTTGAGCGGTTCGGCCAACGCCGTCGCCCTGCGCCACGAAGAAGTCTCGCAGCGGATGTTTCCTTACCGCCAGATCACCCATGTCACCAACGGCATTCACCACCTAAGTTGGGTGAGCCCAGACATTGCCCGCGTGCTCGACGGCTCGATTCCGGGCTGGCGCGAGCAGCCGACGCTGCTGGCCCAGGCCCACAGCCTCGACAGTGAAGCCCTCAGGGCTGCCCACGCCAGGGCCAAAAGCCGGCTCGTAGAATTTATCAACGGCCACGACCACGGCATCGACTTCCAAGAAAACCTGCTTACGATCGGTTTTGCCCGCCGCTTCGCCACTTACAAGCGCGGCGATCTGATCGTAAAGGCGATCGACAAGCTGCCGCCGGAGGTGGGCGATCGCATCCAGCTGGTCTTTGCCGGTAAGTCCCACCCCCGCGACAACGGCGGCAAAGAATATATTCAGAAGATTGTCGAGTTGATGAGCGAAAAGCGCATCCGGCTGGTGTTTCTCGAAAACTACGACATGTCGGTGGCGCGGATGCTGGTCAGCGGCGTCGATATCTGGATGAACACTCCCCGCCGTCCCCTTGAGGCGAGCGGCACCAGCGGCATGAAGGCCGCCCTCAACGGCGTCCCCAACCTTTCGGTCCTCGACGGCTGGTGGGTCGAAGGCTACAACCGCAAAAACGGCTGGGCCGTCGGCGAAGACTTTGTCGAGGGCAACCCCGACGAGGACGAATTTGACGCTGCCAGCATCGCCCAGTTGCTCTCCGAGCAGATTCTAGACGAATTTTACGGGCGGCCTGCGGAGTGGATCGAACGGATGAAGGCGTCGGTTGCCACCGCTTCCTTCTTCAACACCCACCGCATGGTCAGCCAGTACGTCGAGCAGATCTACAAGCTGCCATTCGTTGCTGCCTGATGAGGAGCACTCCGCTCGGACCTGGGTAGGGTGGATATGCCATAATCGTGCGCGGACCAGATAGGAAACTGCCCGTGCCCGATTCGTTGCTCCTCGATGCCGCTCGCGGCAAACCCGTGGCCCGTCCGCCCGTCTGGATGATGCGTCAGGCGGGGCGCTATATGGCAAACTATCGGGCTCTGCGGGAGCGCTACGGCTTTAAGGAGCGCTGCGAGAACCCGGATCTGGCGGTCGAAATCTCGCTGCAGCCGTTTCGGGCCTTCGCCCCGGACGGGGTCATCATGTTCTCGGATATCCTGACCCCCTTCGACGGCATGGGCATCCCCTTCGATCTCATCGAAAGCCGGGGACCCATCATCGACCCGCCCATCCGCAGTCGCGCTCAGATCGACGCGGTGCGGCTTTTAGAGCCAGAGGCAGCCCTGCCCTTCATCCGCACGATCCTGCAGACGCTCCGGCAGGAAGTCGCAGGCAAGGCGACGGTTCTGGGCTTTGTTGGCGCGCCCTGGACCCTTGCCGCCTATGCCGTGGAGGGCAAAAGCTCCAAAGATTATGCCCTCATCAAGCAGATGGCCTACAGCGAACCGGCCCTCCTGCACGCTTTGCTCAGCAAGTTTGCCGACTCGATCGCCCGCTACGTCATCTACCAGATCGAGTCCGGTGCCCAGGTGGTACAACTGTTCGATACCTGGGCAGGCCAACTCAGCCCCAGCGACTACCGCCGCTTTGCTCTACCTTATGAGCGTCAGATCGTCGATCAGGTGCGGCAGGTCCACCCCGAGACCCCGCTCATCCTCTACATCAACCATTCCGCCGGTCTGTTGCGCCACGTAGCCGAGAGCGGCGTCGATATTATCAGCCTCGACTGGACGGTGGACATGGCGGAGGCGCGCGCGACGTTGGGCAGTGCCCTCGCCGTTCAGGGCAACCTCGATCCGTGCGTCCTTCTGGGCGATCACGACCAGATTCGCGAGCGCACCCTCGAAGTGATCCGCAAGGCCGGCCCCACCGGCCACATCATGAATCTGGGCCACGGCATCCTTCAGCAGACGCCCGAATCCGCTGCCCAGTTTTTTATCGAGACCGTCAAGTCCTTTGCCTGGTAAATTGCGATGACCGCCGTCCTCACCGATACCCGTAGCCGCGTGCGCGCCTTTATGCTGGGGCTGCAGGAGAGCATTACCTCCCGCCTCGAAGCGCTCGATGGCGAGGCCCGCTTTGTCGAGGACCGCTGGGATCGCGAGGAAGGAGGCGGTGGTCGCTCCCGCGTGTTGAGCGAGGGGCGCTTATTCGAGCGGGCCGGGGTCAATTTCTCCGAAATTTTTGGCGAGGCACTGCCGCCCTCGATTTTGCAGCAGCGCCCCGAGGCGGCAGGCCACAGCTACTACGTCACCGGCACCTCGATGGTGCTTCACCCGCGCAATCCCTACATGCCGACCGTCCACCTCAACTACCGCTACTTCGAGGCGGGGCCGGTCTGGTGGTTTGGCGGTGGGGCGGACCTCACGCCCTACTACGGCTTTCGCGAGGACGCCCACCACTTCCACGCCACCCTCAAAGCCGCCTGCGACCAGCACGATCCAACTTACTACCCGCGCTTCAAAAAGTGGTGCGACGAGTACTTTTATCTCAAGCATCGCGGCGAACCGCGCGGCGTCGGGGGACTGTTCTTCGACTACCTCGAAGGCGACTGGGAAAAGCTCTTTGCCTTTGCCCAGTCCTGCGGCAACGCCTTTTTGCCCGCCTACGTGCCGATTGTCGAGCGGCGATCGGGACTAGCCTACGGCGAGCGCGAGCGGCAGTTTCAGCTTTATCGCCGGGGCCGCTACGTCGAATTCAACCTTGTCTGGGACCGGGGAACGATCTTTGGCCTGCAGACCGGCGGTCGCATCGAGTCGATCTTGATGTCGCTGCCGCCGCTGGTGCGCTGGGAATATAACTACCGCCCCGAGCCGGGCACACCGGAAGCCGAACTGTACGAGGTCTTTCTTGTGCCCCGCGATTGGGCCTCTGAGTCTTCCCTGGGCTAGGTTTCTGGGGCGGCTATAGAATCTGCCGCCGGTGTGCCGTTTGCTTCTGTGGGAGCCGCTGTGATGCTGCCGGTCAGAACGACGCACAGGGCAGCGAGTAAAAAACCAGCGCTGCCCAGGGCGAGGCCCGTTCCGATTCCGAGCGCCTGCAACTGGGTTGCGACGACCCCGGCAGCGGCCATCGCCAGACCGCCCCCGCCAAAATACAGCCCGATCCCGAGACCGGAGTGCTCCGGTGGCACGCTCCCCAGCGCAAAAGCGTACAGCCCGTTGATCACCAGGCTGTGGGCAGCTCCTAAGGCCAGGGCCAGAGCAAAGGCAAAGCCTGCATTCTTGCAGACGGGCACCAGACAGATAAGGAGGGACATCGCCACCAGACCTGTAGCCATCGTCCGGCCATTGCCCACCCGCACCGCGAGGAGGCCCGCCGGGATGGCGAGGGCAGCGAAGGTGAGAAAAAGGGTTCCCATCACCGGAGCCGGGACGATCTTGGCGGCGGCGAGTACCTTCGGAAAAATGTCGGTGAGCAGCCGAAACCCGAGGGAGGCTCCCGCTCCGGCACAAAAAATCAGCCCCAGCCGAGTCAGCAGCGCACCGCTTCCCCCGTTTGTCTTGGACCGCTCCCGCCCCAGGGCCGGGGGTACCAATCGGGTCGAAATATAAATCGAGCCGTAAGGCAGCGATAGATCGACGGTGCGATCGAGGCGGCGGAGCACCAGCACCGCCAAAAGCAGCACCCCTGAGGCGAGGCAAAAAAGCGCCGGAGCGCCCAATCCTAATAGCCACGGGCGTCCGAGCGGGCCGAAGGCGCTTGCGATCCCTGTCGCTATGCTCAAGACCGCCGCCGCCACCGGCATCGAGGACGGGGCAGCGTAGCGACTGAGCAGCGCCAGGGCCGGGCTGCGAAAAACAGCCATCGCAAAGGACCAGCCGATCAAAAGCAGCGGCAATATCCACCGGAGCAACCCCCCTGGATGGGCAACGACCACCAGCGGCAGGACGACAAAGAGCACGCAGGCTGCCACCGTCCCGGCGACGATGAGCGGATAGCGCGAGGCAAAGCGGCGCTGGCGCTCGTCCGACAGGCTGCCCATCCAGGGCTCGACCGCCGCTGTGAGCAAGCCTTCGATTACCAGCAGCACCGGCACCGCCACCGGCGGAAACCCCAGTTGCCCGAGCAGTTTCGGCAGATAGAGGATGTAGGCGAGCCAGGCAAAGGCAATTGCCGCACTGAGCATCGCCAGACCAAACACGCGCCGCCAGAGCACAGGCGGGTGCTTTTTGAGACTATTCATCGCACCGCAACAGGACCGCTTTCGTATTGTCTCTGTCGAAGCGGGGGTTTGAAAAGAGAAGTGCAGGCGTGTACGTTCGTGCCTCCCGGCGTACAATAAACTAAGTCTACTAAACTAAGTTTGTTGTGAAGATATTCAATATTCACGAGGCGAAGACGCATTTGTCTCGCCTGGTCGATCAAGCCGCTAGAGGCGAATCGTTTGTAATTGCCAAGGCAGGCAAGCCCCTGGTAAAGGTCGTGGCTTTGAATGCTCCAGAGCCGGCTCAGATGAAGCGACGGGGCTTTCTCGCAGGCCAGATCGTCGTCCCGGAGGACTTTGATCGCCTTGGCAGTGCTGAGATTGAGCAACTTTTTACCGGTGATGCGTGAAACTGCTGCTCGACATCCAGCTGCTTCTTTTTGCTGCAGAATCGAACGACACTTCGACTGGCAGGCTGTCGGTTGAGGCCGCTGCCCTTATCGATGATGTTTCTAACGAACTGTTGTTCAGTGCAGCGAGTATCTGGGAGGTGACGATAAAAAACGGCCTGGGACGCGAGGATTTCAAGGTAAATCCACGTCTGCTCTGGCGCGGGTTGCTAGACAACGGCTATGTAGAGCTGGCAATTAGAAGCGAGCACACCCTGGCTGTGGGCAGCTTGCCCAGCATCCACAAAGATCCGTTCGACCGCCTGCTCATTGCCCAGGCAACGGTTGAAGGGATTATCTTGCTGACGTGTGATCCGGTGGTGGCCAGCTATCCAGGCTCTATTCTCAAGGTGTGACTAAAAATTTTCAGGATCGACGCCCAACTCCCTCAACTTCGCTGCCATCTTTTCAGCTTTCTCAGCCCTTTCCTCCAGCGTTAGAAAGCGTTTTCCCGATGGGTCGCACCAGTAGAGCCATTCGCGCTGCCAGCCCATATGGGTACCCTGGCCTTTGCCCAGACCGAGACCGATTTCTGGCAGCCAGAAGTAATGTCTCTCCAGTCCACTGTCGGCGGGTGCAGGTGTACCGGCAAGCGATACATAGCTGTCCCCTTCCAGCCGATGCACTTCCAGCCGGGCTTTGCGCTTGCGTTTAGAGTTATAGATGACGTAGTAGCGAACGCGTGACATACTCCCAGCCCTAACCGCATAGCGGTATAGGGTGGGCTTCTCGCTTCACAGTCCAGCTAGTGCTTCGGACTCCGCGAGCTTTAAGAACGGGATGACCCTCCGCCCTTTTCCACATGTTCCGACCTGAGTTTTCATCTCTATCCAACTCCAAGCCACAGTGCGGGCAACAATGCCGTCTATCGCTTAGAGTTTTGGCAACATGAGCATCGCAATCGGAACACATTTGCGTTGTACCAGATGGATTCACTCCAATCGTTAAGCACCCAGCTTTTTCAGCTTTGTTTGCCAAGATTGTAATGAATGTTCCCCAACCAGCATCATGCACTGATTTGGCAAGATGAGTTCTTGCCAAACCTTTGATATTTAAGTTCTCATGAGCAATAACCTCGTATTTTCGCAATAGTAAAACTGCTGTCTTGTGATGGAAGTCTTTGCGTTGATTTGCGACTTTGGCATGAAGTTTTGCAACTTTGCAAACTCGCTTAGCCCTGCGCTTACTCGCCTTATTCTTTTTGCGAGCAAGCTTGCGTTCTTCCTTTGCCAAGCGCTTTTCGGCTTTCCTGTAGTACTGGGGAATGGGAACATGTAAGCCATCGCCGGTGACTAGAAAATCTTTTAAGCCAAGGTCAATACCTACACCTTTCTTTACATCAATATCAGGATTAATCGTTGGTACAGATTCATCAAGCAGACTGAAAGTAATGTACCAACCGTCTGCTTTCTTGCTGATACAAGCCGTCTTAACATCGAAACCTTCAGGCAAAGGACGATGTTGAATCAGTTTGATACTGCCAAGCTTGGGCAAGTTTACCAAATTTCCAACAATCCAATCATTATCAGCTTGTGTGTAAGTGAATGAATGGTAGCGACCTTTTCCTTTGAATCTCGGTTTACCACTACGCTTGCCTTTACTATCACCCTTCAAGTAACGGTCAAAAGCAAGTCCCACGCGTTTGACCATATCTTGAAGCACTTGGGAGTGAATCTCTTTGTACCCAGAACGTTCTTTTTTAAGCGTCACGAGAGAACGTTTCTGACTGTAGTAATCAGGCTGTTCTTTGGGTGGGGCGATGCTTGAAGTGAGAGGGCAGGCATTAACTGGGCAACGATTAAGTTCCCACCAATCAAAGCGTTCGGCAAGTAGCCAGTTGTACTGAGAGCGCAACATATCAAGCCAACGATTCAAGTCTTGAACCTGGCTAGCCCTGGGGCGCAATCGGTACTGGTAGGCTAATCTCATGTTACGATGATAATGTATAGCGCCGTAGGTGTCAAATGCCTTACGACTCCCACTCCAGAGCAGTTTCAGACCTCAACGCTCACATAGTGCTTACCACAAAATACCGTCGCAAGGTCGTCAGTCCTGAACTTTTGGCAAGGATGACCGAGATTATGGCATCGGTCTGTGAAAAGTGGGGAGTTGAAATACTTGAGTTTAATGGCGAGGCTGACCACGTTCATCTACTCATGCGTTATTACCCGCAATTGCAACTCAGTAAGTTTGTCAACAATGTGAAGACAGTGACAAGCCGGATGCTCAGGAAAGAGTTCATGCCCCATATCAAGAAGTTTTACTGGGGTACGGAGGCTTTCTGGAATAGCTCTTATTTCGTTGCTTCTTGCGGAGGTGTGACTGTGGAGACCCTGAGAAAGTACGTTGAGAGTCAATCTGAGATACCCAATGAAGGTGATTCATCCCAAAGCTGAGCTTGCGCTACAGCGTGGGGCTTCTCGCCAAAACCTGCTAACGCTGCATAATCGCGCTTTTTTTTGGAGTGCTCCCCGCCCCTGCTCTCTGAGACAACCTCCAGAAACAGCGCTGGAATCGCACCGTTCTCTTCCCAGAGGACGTAGCTCAGCCGCCCGTCTTCCAGTTCCGGTGGATTGCGCTCCATACCGAGGCTCAAAAAACCGTCCGGCACCATCGGCGGCTCGTCGGGATGGTAGTAGACGCCCATATCGACAGCAAAGAACCAGTCGCGGCGGTCTTTCCAGATCCAGCCCAACAAAGTGAGCAGCAGATTGGGCAGCAAATTCTGCAGTTCGTTGTCCACCGGGGCACCGTCCGAATCGGGCAGCTCCTCCGCTGCCGGCAGAAATCCCTTCGGATCGTACAGAGAAATCATCGCTTATCCTGCGCTCACCCCCCAGCTTAGCCAGAATTTCAGTCCGCTTCCCAATCTTCGAGTCTTAAATTGCTTACTCGATTAAATTCGCGGACATTATGTGTTATCAATGTCAAATTGTTTGCCAAAGCAATAGCTGCGATCTGCACATCGTAGGCTCCAATTGGAGTGCCCTTTGATTCCAGTTCTGCTCGGACTATACCAAAGGTAAAAGCTGCAAGATCGTCGAAGGGTAATGATATAAACTGCTCTAAGAATGCCTGTTGTAGCCTGAAGTTTCGTTCTGGATAGGTACTCTTCATAGCACCAAAGGATAGTTCTGCCTTGACTACCGAGCATACGGCCAGCTCTTCAGCAGGAGTCGCATTGAGTTTTAGCTGCAGGTTTGAGTTTTTACCCTTTAGGTAAATAATGCAAATATTCGTGTCAAGAAGATATTTCATTCCAAAGATTCACGCTCAGGTTGTGCATTTTGAGGTTGTCTCAGGAAAGTCTCATCCTGAATGCAACCATAAAACTGTGCAGGAGGTGCCTCTTCGACTTGTTCTATCGTACTAGTACGATAGACAATCACAACATCGACATCCATGTTTCGGGCCTCCGGCAGATGAACTTTTAGAAGACCGTCACTGCCAATATGAAGTTTTCTTTGAATACTGTGCATGTTTGCTCCTCGGGTCTGGAATATCTCATAATTTGCATCAGCGATAAACGAGAATGATCACGCCTCGACTTTCTCAATCTCCTTTCCCAACTCAATTGAAATTTCGTGCAGTTTTCCGATACGAGTTCCAGCTCATTCATCGCCTCATGCGCAATTATAGCTGGTTTAGCTAGTCCATTGGTGTTGCTGTTGCTCTTGCTTGGTCGAGGTCAACTTTGACCAAACCAACTGTAGTCTGGTCTGCAATCTTTTAAGAGTTTGGGTGAGTGCTCTGCTGCAGTCTGGCAGCCCGCTCTTCCCAGTCAGGCAGGTAGGCAAACATGAAACTCTTAAAGACCCTACCGTGATTTGGTACCAGCAGATGAACCAGCTCGTGAACGATCACGAACTCACCGAGTTCTCTCGGCAATGGCAGCAGTTCCGTATTGAGGGTCAGGCGTCCGGCTGTCGAGATGGAGGCCCACTTGTTCGACATCTGCCGCAGGTGGATCTGTTTTACTTTGACTCCGATACGCACTGCCCAATGTCTGGCGGCCCAGCGCAAATCTTCGTGGTCGTACCAGCGATCGGACCGTGAAACCGGAATTGCTGTAGTCGGGCTCATACGCGCTGCAGTTTGAGCAAAGTGTTGGCCAGGTGAATCATCTTTGAAGGACCGGCGAGCGTTCGCAGGTTCTTGTACAGTTCGGCGCGCAGCTTGGCCTTTTCTGATTCGTTCCACAGGTAGTCCGGGTACGCCTTGAATAGCTCATTAATGCGCTCTGCCTGGGCCACCGTCAAATCTGGTACCACCAAATTCAACGCGGTGTAGATAGCGTAGGTGTTTTCGTCCACCGCCAGACGCCGACGCTCGGCGTCCGCCTCGATATATTCGCGGGCCAGCCGCTCGAACTCTTCGAGAGCCTGCTGGGTGGTCAGTTGCCGGTCCTCAAACTTCAGGACGACTTCCTCCGCCCTTTCACCTATAGACAGCAAGAAGGGCTTGGCCTGGCTCTCCGCAGCCACCTTTGCCGCCAGCAGCTTGCGCAGGTTGAGCACCTTGGCGGTATCCGAGGCATTGCCATCCTTGATGGCCGCTAATTCCGCCGGTCCCAGTTCATAGATCGTAGCGGGAGTGGCGAGATTGGAGACGGCGGTTCCCTGCCGCAGCAGGTCCATCGTCTTGCGGGTGAGTTCTTTGTCGATGTACGGATCAGTTGAATAGGCGTTGCGAATCTCGGCGTACAGCTCTGCCAGAGCCTGGTAGTCGTCGATGAAGGGTCTGAGAAAGGCATCCGGGGAGAGAATGTCGTACAACGACTGGACCTGCTTGAAGAACTTGAAAAACTCCTCGCGGACGCGCACCTCCAGAAAGTGCTCGATG
The DNA here is from genome assembly GCF_000484535.1 of Gloeobacter kilaueensis JS1. NCBI lineage: Bacteria > Bacillati > Cyanobacteriota > Cyanophyceae > Gloeobacterales > Gloeobacteraceae > Gloeobacter > Gloeobacter kilaueensis. The sequence goes on from NC_022600.1 coordinate 1,320,633, forward strand.
GCCCGCTCCCTGGCTTTATCGTTCCAGCCTCTGGTAAGTGACAGGTATTTTGGGGCCGCTTCGCTCATCAGGGTCGTGAACAGATGCTTGAGAACGTCGATATTTTGGATAGCTGTGGCTACGGTCTCGGGGTCGAAGGCCAGAGCCCTTTCTAACCGCTCGAAGATGCCCACAAAGTCGAGCACAAAGCCGTAAGATTTTGGCTGGTTGTTCTCGTCCTCGTAGGGCCGGTTGACGCGGGCGATGGTCTGCAGCAGGACGTGATCGCGCATGGGCTTGTCGAGGTACAGACAGTACAAGATAGGTGCGTCGTACCCGGTGAGCAGTTTTTCGGTGACGATCAAGATCTTCGGCAGGGAGTCCTTCTTGATGAAGTCCCGGCGGACCTGCTTCTCGGCTTCCGGGGAGAGGGCGTACTGCCTGAGTTTGGGCGGATCGTTGTGCAGGGAGGAATAGACGGCCACGGACCACTCGGGCGGCAGGTGCTTGTCGAGGGCTTCTTTATAGAGGACGCAGGCTTCGCGGTCCACCGCCACCAGGAACGCCTTGAAGCCCATCCGCTCGACGTTCTCCCGAAAATGTTGAGCGACGTGGGCGGCGATCTGTTCTATGCGGCTGGGTGCTTTCATCATCTCCTTGAGGACGACTGCTCGATCCAGCACAGCGTTGAGTTCTTCGATGTCGCTTACCCCCTCGGTGTCCGCCAGGTTCAAAAATTGCTGTTCGAGTGTCTCCCGCTCCACCCGCAACTCGGAGGGGGCGAGGGTGTAGTTGAGCTTCAGCGTCGTGCCATCCTCGATCGATTCGCGGATCGAATATTTGTCGAGATAGCCCTGTTCGTCGTCGCAGCCGAAGACCTTGAATGTCCCCTTGCCACTTGCCAGCCGGTCGATAGGCGTACCGGTAAAACCGATATAGGTGGCATTCGGTAGCGCTGCCATCAAATAGTTGCCAAGATCGCCCCCGGTCGTGCGGTGTGCCTCGTCCACCAGGACGACCACTCCTGTACGAGGATTGATTGCAGCCGGGATGTCGTCGAACTTGTGGATCATCGACACCACCAGCCCCCGGTGGTCGCTTGCAAGGATCTGCTTGAGGTCGTTCTTGTTCTGAGCAACCTTCACAGCACCGATGCCGTAGGCGGAGATGTTCTTGAACAGTTGGGTCTCCAGTTCGTTGCGGTCCACGAGCATCAGCACCGTCGCCTTCTCGGTGCCCGGCACATCGCGCAGCAACTGAGCGGCAATGGTGATCATCGTGAGGGTCTTGCCGCTGCCCTGGGTGTGCCAGATAAGCCCGCGCCGCTTTACCGGATCTTGTACTCGCTCGATCACCCTTTCGACGGCTTTAACCTGGTGCTGACGCAGAATGATCTTGAGCAGTTGGTCGTCGCTGGTCAGAAAAAGAATGTGGTCGTGCAACAGCTTCAAGAAGCGGCTCCGGCTGAAGAACGCTTTGACCTTGCGCTCATAATCGCCCTGGATCTCCTCCTTCCAGTTGAAGAGATTCTTGCGAACCGTATTCCAGGTAACGCCATAGTAGAAGTCCCACAGCTGCGTCACCTCGAACACCTGGGCCGCCGTGAACATCTCGGGCGTCTCATTGTGATAGCGACGAATCTGGTCTATCCCCTCGGCCACGGCGTTGGGCTTGCTGCTGGCCTTGGTCTCGGCCACAGCCACGGGGATGCCGTTGATGAGAAAGACGACATCGGCCCGGTTATTAAAAGCCACGCCCTGCTGCCGCCATTCCTCAGTGACCTGAAAGACGTTGTTCTCAAGCCCATCGAAGTCGATGAGCCTGACGTTGCGCTCCCGCCGCTCGCCGGGTACAAAGACCGACTGCTCGCCGCGCAGCCAGGTGAGCGCGTCGCGGTTGCCCTCGATGGTGGGCCTGAGCAGCGTCAACTGCCGCAGAATGTCCGCCGCCCTGGCAGCGTCAACCACATTGGGATTGAGGCGCAGCAGTTGTTCCTCCAGGATGTTGTTGAAGTAGAGCCCCGCACTCCCACCCCGCAGTGCCAGGGCACGCTCCGGAGCGACATACTCCCAACCGATCCCACTGGCGTACAGCAGCATCGGGTTCTGGACGGCAGAACGTTCTGACATGCTGGGCCTCCCCTACAGTAGAGGAATGTATTGTAACTGGCCGTTGAGTTCTCCCAAAACCCAACCTGCCCGGTGGCCCCTCGTTCGGTATCAAGGAACGGTGTTCGCTGGTCCTATGCGCTATAGCCGCTGAAGCAATTCGTCATATTCGGCGTGAGAGCCAATCCAGAACCAATAGATGTGATCCTCCTCCAGTAAACCGAGGGCACGGTAGTTCAGGCCGATGCGAGCCGATGTAGATAGGTTGACGCTAGCTGACGCACTTGAATTGGATGCTGTTGTGGTATGGATCCGATTGCCAGAGTGCATAAGCTCTGACCGCCTGTTCCCGAACCGATTCAGGTAACTCAGCAAGCCGTCTGCGAAATGCCCTCGTAGTGCTGGATTTCACGACCCAGGCGGGAAAAGGTCACTTAGAGGAGCAACATCGCCGTCTACAATTTCCTGGCGAACAAGCTCCGAGAGCCGGTCCCACTGGCTATCTGTCGTAGCTTTGAATTGCGCCTTCCAGTGTTGTTCATCTTCCAACTCGGCAAGGAGACGAGCAGCAATTGCATCCTGTTCGTCAGCGGGCAATGTCTTTAGTTGAGCGATCACTTGTTCGAGTAATTCAGTCATAGCAGCACACAATTTTTTATCCTGGGATGTTGTGAGCAAGAGCGTTTTCATCGATTAGAGGTAATGCGGAGAGCTGACCAGTCATCAGTTCTTCGAGCATCGCCTTAAAGAATTCTTGTAAAATAGCTATTTCCTTTTCGAGTGTAGTAGCTTTCATTTCTGCAGCAGTCAAGATCATTGAAATAGCATCTTGTTCCTTCAGATTTATAGGCATAGGGAGTACAAGCTCTTCAATTGCAGAAGTATCTAAGCGTTTGGTCCCATGCGCGGAAGTGCCAATAGCTCTAGAAAGACTAGACTTGCGCCACACGACCGCTCTATAAATGTACTCAGGATTATATCCAGGATTTACGCTCATACCTTTGAGATCTTGATTGAAGGCCATAGGAATTTCTGCAATCGCGAGTGGAATATCTTTGGCAAGCACCATGCCTCTAACAACTATAAAAATAGTCTTAGCAGGTGCTAAGCAAGAACCATTATTCAACGCCTCATGAGTAATATAGTCCTCAACATTATTCAGCCGAGGCTTTTTCAAATCTTTAGGACTGATCCAGGGAATATTACCCTTCCACCAATCAAGGCGCTCCTTAGAGGGTGTACCTCCACTAAGCAAACGTGCGATTGACTTGAGTGGAGCAAGCTGCCAACTCTCAGGAATCTCACCAACCTCCGTCTGCTTCGTAGGCTCGCTGCGAGTGCCGTAGGTGAATAGGTGTTGCATGAGAGCTGCCTTGCGCTCTTTTTCCAACGTTAATTCATGTTGACGAGCCTTGAGAGTTTTCTGAATTACCTGAAGCACAAAAGTAATTACGTTTTGTTCCTGATAAGAAGGAATAGTAACATTCAGAGCTTGTTTATAAAGTCGCTTCAGATTTTGGTGGGTGCAAGCGCTTGAGCATCAGTCGGATCATCGACACGTACACCATCGCTTCATGCGTCTCCGGCCATTGCTCATAATCTTTACTCAAACGACGACAGCGACCTAGCCAACCAAACGTCCGCTCCACCACCCATCGTTGGCGCTGCACCACAAAACCCTTGCCCTGCTTTTCAACGATTTGCAGCTTCCAGCCACAGACCCGCTCGATTGCCTCACCTAAAGGCCCCTGATAGCCTTGGTCGGCCATCACCGTCAAAAGGCGTGGTTGCTGGTCTTTCATGCCCATCAGCACCCCCACTGCTCCCTGGCTGTCATGGATGTTGGCCGCATGCACAAAGACAAACAGGAGCAAGCCAAGGCTGTCTACGGCGATATGGCGCTTGCGGCCCTTGAGCTTTTTGTTGCCGTCGTAGCCCGTCTCGAAGCCCCTTTTTCTGTGCTCTTGACTGACTGGCTGTCGAGTAAGGCCAAGCTGGGGTCCGCCTCCCGCCCGGCCTGCAGGCGCACCCGCTGCCTGAGAGTGCGGTTGATCGCCTCCCAGACGCCTTTATTTCTCCAGCGGGCAAAGTAAGCGTAGACCGTCTGCCAGGCCGGGAACTCACTGGGCAACATCCGCCATTGGCAACCGGTGCGGTTGAGGTAGAAGATGGCGTTGAGCACCTCGCGCAAGTCGGTCGTGCGCGGGTGGCCGCCAAACTTCGCGGCTGGCAACAGCGGAGCAATGCAGTTCCACTCTTGGTCAGTGAGATCGGTTGGATAGGGCTTGCGAGACATCGGCACAGGGTAATTATCTGCGTAGACTATAGCTCCTTCCTATCTTTATAAACAAGCTCTAAGGCTCAATAGCATTTTGTCGAGCTTCTACTAGATCAGTGATAGTGGTTGATATGAAAGTTCTTCCCCTTTCTAAAAACTCAAAACCCATTCCGTAATGTCGCCCGCAGTAAGTATTGCCAAAGCCATAGTAAGTATTGACGATCGTCTTATATCCATGCCGAACAGTTAGCTTCTTGTTCGATTCTGTGATGTCCTTCAGGATTCTATCAGCAGATAAGAGGAAAGCGTCGCTATCAATCAATTCCATGTCTTGTACGTCATTTTTATAAAGTCGAACCTCTCCTATTTCTCCGTTTTCTAGCAGTCTACGAAGCATTTGCAGGTACAACTGAACCGCATCCTCTGCTTGAGCACAAAATGCCAGAGTACTTATTTGAACCACGGCATCCTCTTTCTAATCAGAGTATACCCGTTAAATTTGAGATCCATGTTCTGCTGTCTTTGAGAAGCTAGTTTTGCTTTCCGTTATGGTCTGCAGAAACAATCAATGCTAATTTTTCATAAAACTGTGTAAGGTTGGCTGTCACAAACTTTTTATGATAGATAACCAAACCAGCTTCTGCTTCTACAAAGTCAATGTCCTCACTTTGCAAAACAGCATTCAACAAGTCATCTTCGGATATTGACTCGATGTCTGCTATCGGATAAAAAGACTTGATATCTTCTATATAGCTGTCAAGATGGCGATGGAAGCAAAGATAATTTCGTCTGGGATCGCCAGAGGACTCCATGTCTACGCACTTTATAGACAGTGCGCCTGCATCGGCGATTAATCGTATTTCTTTGAGCAGCTCTTCAAGATTTTTACTAGCGACTTCATCTCCGTAAATGTACCAAGTGTAGTCTTTTGCATCTCCCACTTCATAAACCAAATTAGCTTGATTATTATGAGCCGATGGAAAGTAAAAATCTTTTCCGACAATGTTAATAATAGCCCTATTAGGACTTTCTACAATACCACCAATTTTTGATTTTCCATAACGCTTAGCGGACCACCAAAGTACGATCATAATCTTCTCTTGATCGCACTGCTGGCAATAGTCGAGCATTATTTGCTCAGCTTGATCGATATTAACTATTTTCTCTAGCCTAAGGTCAGGCTTAAGATACGCGATATACTCATCTTTTCTAACCTCTATTCGTACTAGATAGTCGAAGAGCCTGCTATCTTTGAAAGTGTGAAGTAGAGTTTTCGACAACTCTAAAATATTAGAGTCGGTTGCAAATTTTACGGCGAATTCTACCTCTAGTCCCACTCGTTCCTCCTCTACTTATGGGGGTTCCAATGCACTTGCTCTTGAGGCACAAAATCTCTTTCTTTAACCCGAACAGGCACGCCATCAATAACTACTGGTTCCAGCTTTCCAGAAGCATTTGCTCGCATTAATTGACCATTCGCATCGACACTATAGCTTCTATCGCTGAATGATGAGTAGCCTTTGCGCACATAAATGTCGAATTCCCCTATTGCGTTTTTCTTTAATCCTTCACCATCTTTGATGCTCTGGGCTACTGCTTCAAATTTTTGAAGTATATGACCAATATCTGGAGTTTTTTGGTTTTTGACCTCTGCGGCTATGAACTTGCCATCATTTCTTTCGACCATAAACTCTGGTGCAGGCATTTCATTTCTCCTGCGACCAAATACTCTCGCTATTTCTGCCTCTCCAATATACTTCTTCCCATCGGGAGGCACAGACGGACTGTCAAGCGTCTCCTTGAGGACGCTTGCCTCATCAAATGGCATGTTGTTGTCTTTGGCGAGTTGTCTTGTTTGCGGATCGTAAACATCCTCGTTCTGGTACTTACCATCTGGCCCAGGTACCGCTCCTGGACGTACATAGCTTTCATTTCTAACTCGTGCTTCATAGACCTGAGGTTTTTGTAGATCTTCCTCAAGGTTTTGCTTTGCCTGATTGTAGATGTCCCAGCCGTTTTTGAAGATGCCTGCCCCCTCGGCTGCCAGGGCTGCTCCCGCAGGTATCGCCACTACAGTCTCTGAACCACCAAAAGCAATTGCTGCTCCCCCGCCTCCCAGTCCTCCGCCAAAGGCCATTTCTGAGATGCCCTGCACACTGGCAGCGATGTCACCTAATACTTCGCCAAACTGATACGCTCCTGTGCCTTGATCGTTGCGCGAAAGAATTTGAGACCAGTTGGGGTCAGCACTGGTGAGATAACCGTACAGTGCTCCCTGCTCGAACTGGTTGATCGTGCCAAACACGCTGCCCAGGGGATTTTGATTTTGCTCAGTTTCAGGTTTTGTCCAGTCCTGCGTTGCCTGGGTAGCAGCTTCGGTGTTGAAGGGGGTACTGGCGTTGAGCGGCAGGCTGGGGTCAGTGCTCAGAGTCGGCTGATTGGGGTCAGTGGGTTTGAGAATCTGGGTTTCTGAGACTTCGAGATTGAAGGGGGCCGCTCGATTAGTGCTATTGGCTGGGCCGATGGTGGCGGCAGCGGCTGGTAGTCCTGAAGGAGAAGCCCCAGTGCCGTCGCCTGTAGCGGGCGTGGCAGGCTCGCTGGTCTGCTCTGAGTTCTGGCTGTCCGGTGGATTGGATGGTTCCTCGCTTTGCTCTTGCTCAGCATCTGACGGAGGGAGCTGCTCATTGCTTTGTTGGGAGTCGGCATCTGAGGGATCGGTAGTATCTGCTTGCTCATCCGGGGAGGTGTCCGATTCCTGCTGATTGTCCTGATCGTTCTGGTCTTGTTTGTCTGACTGCTGGTCTTGATTGTCCTGACTTTGATCTTCCTGGTTCTGCTGCTCGTCTTGATCTTCCTGGTCTTCTGGCGCTTGTGCTTCTAGATCCTGCTCATCTTGCGGCTCCTGCTCTTCCTGGTCTTCTGGCTGTTGCTCTTCTGAGTCTTGCTCGTCTTGGCCCGCCTGCTCGTCTGGCTGTTGATTGTCTAGATCTTGCTCGTCCTGATCATCCTGTTCGTCCGCATCCGGCTCTTCTTGTTCGTCCTGGTCCTGCTCGTCCTGCTGGTTTGATTGTTCGTCGGCGTCTTCTTCTGGCGGGGTTTGTTGCTCAGAAGTGGCTTTCTGGGATTTGGCCTCTTCCTCGGCTGTGTCCTGCGGCTCGCTCCTTTCGCCAGCCGCCGGCTGTGATGGGTTTTCGGGAAGGGCGGCTTTTCCAGTCAGCGTTTCTCCTCCCAAAGCCAGAACCGGCAACTCGCCCAAGGCGGGCGGTGCGGACGGCCATGAGAAAGGCTCTGCCATTGGAGCGGCACCGGAGTCGGGCACAAAGCTGGAAGGAAAGCGGTTGGCAAAATCAGTAGGAAAATCAGCAGAAGCAGGCTGTTCGGAGGAAAGTGACTCTGGTTGTAGCAAGATCGGGTTACTGCCGTCCTCTTGCTGTGTCGAATCGGGAGTATTCTCAGCGGCTTCTATCTGGAACGGACTGTCGGGCACCTCTGGCTGCTGTTCTTCCTCCAGGCTCTCCTGTAACTCGGCCTCGGTCTCGGTCACGCTCTGCGCGTCGCTTTCAGCCTGTGCTACCGCCTCAAAGTCATAGTCTTCAGGCCAGGCCAGCAGCGGCACCTGATTGAACTGGTTGGGGTCCAGCTAGTTGGGATCGGTGCCTATCTCAGAGTTGTCGGTACAACCCCAGTTCGCAGCAAAGTCTGTCACTGAATAGCCGTTGTCCGCCGCTGCGACTTCAGAAGCGCCACCAAAGGTCTGCTGATCGAAGCCGGAGAGCCCATCTTGCACAAACGGGTCATCGAGATCTATTTGTTGCGACTCATCTTGCTCGTTGTCTTCCTGCCAGTCAGCAGGATCATCGAAAGCCTCAAAGTCGGTTTCTTCGTCGAAAGTTGTCCCAGGGCCATCGTCCTCCTCTTCGTCTTCGTCCTCGCTAGATTCCTCTGGCTGAAAATCTTGCTCTTCGGTGTCTTCGTTGCCTTCCGAAGGCGGCGGCTTGTTCTCGTCTGCTTCTGGCGGCTCTGAAGGGAAGATATCTTCGGGCATGAGAGTGTTGCGGGTGAAGGGGTTGCTGGACGGGTTGGAAGTGAACCACGGGATAGGCGCGGCACATCATGTGGGGCAAATGCGCAACAAGACAAAGAGAGAGTGCTGGACAGGAACTATGGCTGTTGCAAATTTATCAGAAAGAATGAAGTGTCACTCATCCCAGGATGAAAATCCTCCCAACGGATGAATTCCAATGATTGGACAAGTTGATACCTAAATCTAGTGCTTCAACACAAACATTCAGAGCATGTACAGGTTTTTGCGGAGTGTCATTTTGCCGATAGTGTATCTGCGCTACAGGCGGATAGTTTGACCGGAGGCCGCCGCTTCGTAGATAGCCTGCATAATGCGCACGTCGCGCAGTCCTTCTGCGCCGGGTGTGTGCGGTTCGCGCTCTTCGGCGATGCACTCGGAGAGGTGATCGATCTCAAGGGCAAACTGGTTCTGGTTCGGGATTTGCTTTTCTTGTTCGCCCTGTTTGTCGCCCACCACCAGCCGGTGCCGCTCGTAGTCGGTGGCCGGGTCGAGGTCTAAAAAGGCTTTATCGCCGAAGACCCGGTAGCGCTTCACCTCCGCACAGCCGTAGCTGGAGGTGCAAGTGGCCTGGGTTCCAGAAGGAAAGCGCAGCAGGAAACTCACTGTCTCCTCGACTTGCTGAAAGCGGGGATCGCCTACAGGACTGTAAACCATTGCACTCACCGCTACCGGCTCCTCGCCTGTGAGGTAGCGGGTGGCATTGAGGCTGTAGATGCCAATATCGACCAGTGAACCGCCCCCCGCCAGTTTCTTGTCCATCCGCCAGCGATCGGCGGGATCGGCAGGATCGAGGATGCGTCCGTGGTCGGCGACGATGAGCTTGAGCTTTCCCAGCTCACCCTTGCGGACCATCTCGATCGCAGTGCGGTTGAAAGGGTCGTACTGGGCGCGGTAGGCGATCATCAACTTGCGGTTTGCCCGGCGGCACTCGGCGATCATCCGTTCGCACTCGGCTGGGGTAGGGGCCATTGGCTTCTCGCACATCACATGCTTACCTGCCCGCGCCGCTCGCACCGTAAATTCTGGATGCAGGGCATTGGGGACGATTACATAGACGACATCGATCGCCGGATTGCTCTGGATCGCATCGAAATTTTGATAGTCGTAGATGTTGCCCGGCTCGACGCCGTACTGGCTTGCTACCTGGCGGGCCTTATCGGGCGTGCCGCTCACTAAGGCCACCAGTTTCGAGCGCTTGCATTCGGCGAACGACGGCAAAATCTGGTTGAGGGCAAATTTGCCCAATCCCACGACGGCCCAACCTAAGCGGCGCTCCGGCGGAAACGGTGCGTTCTCAGCTTTTTGCTTGGGGACCGGTTGCTGGGCCGCTGCCGCCTGAACCAGCTGCTGTCCGATCAAAAAACCGCCGCCCACGCCGTACAACAACCCGCGCCGCGTCCACTCTCTACTCTGTCTCTGCATCGCCCGCTCCCGGCTTTGGGTCCAGGCTAGAGGCCGGGTTGTGCCCTGCTCCTCCTGCCCAGGACGGATCTCACCCAAGGCCAGATCAGCACCTTCAACTGCTCATCTTGTCATCTTGAGCCAGCCAAAAACCTCATTGGCTGTCAGGGCAAGCTCAATTTCTGGCAAAACCGGCAACATTTCGTCTCCCCGTAGCAGCACAGGTTGTCGATCGCGTGCGAACGCCAGGATGCTCAGACCGTCCGGATCGACCAGCCAACCCAGACGAGCGTCGTAATTCAGGCAGTGGAGGATGTTGCCGATTACCTTGTTAACGTTCTGTTCTGGGGAGAGAATTTCAATTGTCCAATCCGGAGGCAGCTCGAAGTTATCGGGCACTTCGTCCACAACAATAAAAGGGATGTGCTGCCACAGAAATATCGCAACGTCGGGCACAATCGAGCGGTCGCCAAAGGTGCATCTCAACTCGGGAAAAGCAGAAGCAATCTGCTGTGCTTCTGCTACCCGGTTAATCGCTGCGCAGAGTTTGGCCTGCAGACGGCTGTGTCTTCCTTTGGGTATCGGTTTGTGGACGATCTCGCCGTCTATGTATTCGCTGGCAGGTTCTGTTTCTGGAAGCTTCAAAAATTCTTCCAGGGCGATAGGCGTAGTCGCTGGAACATTCATCCTGGCAAGAGTTGAAAGGAGATGCCGGTGGTCAGAGTCGAACTGACATGCCTTTCGGCGAACGATTTTGAGTCGTTTGCGTCTACCATTTCGCCACACCGGCAGGTGTGTCGCCTATTATAGGCTGCCGGTCGGACCCTCAGCCAACCTGGGCTGCCGGTTCTTTTTCAAGGGGCCGGTAGTGTTCGCCGTTTACGAGGCGGCGGTAGTTCTCAGAGCGCGTCCAGCGGTCGAGTTCTTTGGCGCGCAGCACCGGCACCGGATGGGACTTCTCGGCGGTGGCAGCGAGCTTGAGAGCCTGACTCAACTCGTCCTCGTCCGCCGCCTCGTAGGCGCGGGCCTGGTCTAAGAAAGCGACCGGATCGAGTTTGTGAACCAGGGAGGGCGAGCCGCCGCAGAGTTTCATCATCAACGAGACCAGCACATCCACGTCCTGGGTGACGAGCAGCGCGGCCCGGTCGCAGCTAAATTCGGCGGCCCGCAGCCATTCGAGCATCGCACTGCGCAAAGGAGCGGCAAGAAAGGGGCCGTAGCGCGGGATCTGACCGGCGGCGAGCACGAAGAGGTTGGCGAGGGTGAGGTAGACGCCGTGGTCGCACTTGAGGTGGCCGAGTTCGTGGGCAATCACCGCCTGCACCTCGGCGTCGGTCAATAATTCGAGCAACGAGGTGTGGACGACGACAAAGGCGCGCTCGTCGGGCACAGCGAAGGTGTAGGCGTTGGGGACCGGGTGCTGCTTGATATAAAGCTGCGGCTCGGCGATGTCGAGTACGGCGCAGGCTTCGACGAGCAGGGCGTGCAGGTGCGGCAGTTGCCGTTCGCTTACCCGGATGCTGGAGGAGATGTTCTCTAGATAAAAAAGTCGGCCCGCCGCCGGAGCGAGGCCATAGCGGATGAGCCAGTCGAGTCCCGGCAGGGCAGCGAGCGAACGGGTCGCCCGCGTGTCGAGGGGATGGCGAAAACTGTCGGGGTGCAGACCGCTGAAGTATTTTCTGGACATCGAACCGGCTCAAATGAACGTTCCTTCCAGGGTACCAACTGGCTTGCCCATTGCTCTGTCTGCCGCGAGGAAGAGGGGCAACACAACCGCATGGCCTAGACTGTGGTGGGCGCGCCAAAGGGTACAGGCGATGGCTACGGAAGCACTCAAGGGCTCTGAACTTATAGATTGTGCGAAGGCGAACGCGGATCTGGGGATGCAGGTTGCCTGCGAGCGCTGCGGCTATGGCCGCGATGAAGCGCTGTTTTTCTCAGAACTGAAGCGGGCTTGCGCCGCGATCGGCATCGAACTTGAAGATTTCGACGAGCTGGTTATCGATTCGCGCCGGGGCATAGTGGACGAAGGCGTCGAGATCGCCCCCGACTCGACTGCGCGGCTTTGAAGCGTTCCTGATTGGTAAAGCGACTATGACCGACACGACCATTACCAAGATCAGCTCCGGGTCATCTCCCCACGGCAAACTGGGCCAGAAGTACCTGGCTTCGGGGGTGCATGTGGCGATGCGCCTTTGGGAGGGGGAGCAGCCAGGTGAACCCAAGCCTTCCGCCAGTCGCGAGTACGAGACCGTCGGTTATGTGATCTCAGGCCGGGCAGAGCTGCACATCGAGGGCCAGATGGTGCTGTTGGAGCCGGGCGATTCCTGGACGGTGCCCAAAGGTTCCAGCCACACGTATAAAATTCTCGAACCCTTTACGGCAATCGAAGCGACCAGCCCGCCCGCCCAGGTCCATAGCCGCGACGAGTAGGGAGCGCTATTTTTTATCCGCGTGTCCTGCGCGACGGCTCGCTCGGGCCGTGCGCACCGGTTGTTGCCGCTAGACAGCCCCAGCCAGCACCTGCGCCATGGCCGTCGGTTTGTAGCCGAGCAGGGTGCCAAGCGTCGGATTCATAGCGGCGAACTCGCCCGCGCGGCCAGCACGATAGAAGCCGAGCAGGGCATTTACGGCGTATGGCAGTGCCCCTCGCGCCGTCATCGCCGACTGCAAATGGTCATCGGGTATGACCAGCCGCTCGACCGGGCGGCCCAGTATCTCAGAGGCGATCTGCGCGAGAGCCGCCAAATCGAGCGCCTCAGATCCTGTCAATGGTGGCGTCGGTCCATCGAAGCGGCCCGGTTCGCTCAGGACGACAGCCACAGCCCCGGCAAGGTCTGAATGGGTGGTCCAGCAGACCGGTCCGTCCTCGGGTGCGGCAATGACACCAGTGTTGCGCCAATCACCCATAAACTGGAGGGCGCTCTGGGCATAGAAGCCGTTACGCAGCGCTGTCCACGCCAGACCCGACTCTGCGAGCATCGCCTCGGTCGCGGCATGTTCCAGCATCGGCGGGAACGCCGAGCGGTCGCTCGCGGCCATGTGGCTTGTGTAGACGATCCGCTCCGCGCCCGCCGCTCGGGCCGCTTCGATCGCATTGCGGTGCTGGACAAGCGGATCGCCACCGTACACCCTCGCATTCGACGAGGTGATCAGGACCTGCGTCGCTCCTTCAAAGCTTGCCCGCAGGCTCTCAGGATCGGCAAAGTCTCCGGCGCGCACGCGCACCCCGCAGCCGGCAAGGTCTGCGGCCTTGGCCGGATCGCGCACGCTGACGCCAATCCGTTCAGGGGCGATCCGCTTGAGGAGCTGCTCGACAATACGGCGGCCCAGTTGGCCGCTTGCTCCTGTGACCACGATCATCGCTGCCTCCCTGTCCTCGCCGTCTGACGAGCGCTGTAACGCTGCTAACGCTAATACGTTATCATTGATTTTCCATTGGAAGCAAGAGGGAGCTATCGTCGATAACAAAATTGCATCCAGAGGCTGGAATGAACGAAACTGTCGTTATGCTCTCAGACGAGGCAGAAGGACCGGCTGCCACTCGGCGACGCATCATCGACGCCGCCACGTCGCTGCTCGAAGCGGGTGGCCGAGACGCGGTGACTACTCGCGCTGTTGCGGCGGCAGCCGGGATTCAGGCACCGACAATCTACCGTCTGTTCGGAGACAAGCGCGGCTTGCTCGACGCAGTTGCCGAGCAGGGGCTCGCTCAGTATATTGCCGAGAAGAAGGCGCACGCCCTCCGTCCTGACCCGATCGATGACTTGCGTTTCGGTTGGGATCTCAACGTCTCGTTCGGGCTCGCGCATCCAGGCATTTTCTCGATGATCAACGGTGAGCCTCGGCCAGCTTACCGCTTGCCCATCGTCGCCTCCGGGCTGGAGGTGCTTGAGCGCAAGATCACGAGGATCGCTGCCGCAGGGCTGCTGCGCGTCAGCGAGGAGCGCGCGCTCAATCTCGTGCGCGCGTCCTGCGTCGGTGCCGTGCTCGTGCTGCTGAGCCAGCCGGAGGACCGGCGCGACCCTCAGCTCTCCGCTGCAGCGCGCGAAAGCACCATCGCCGCAATCACGACATCTAGACCGGCCCTGAAAGACTCTGGAGCGGTGAGCGCGGCGGTCGCCCTGCAGGCTTCCCTTGGCAACACGCCCGCACTCAGTCCCGGAGAACGGCTCCTGCTGTCAGAGCTGCTGGCTAAGCTCGCCGCCAGTGCCTAGTTAAGAGCAGCCGGCTGCGACGAGTAGCGAGCGCCGTTTTTATCCAGTTGCCCCGAAACCTGATAGCCTTGTTGGCTGTACGGATGGGTGAGGGCGTTGGCTGAATACAAAATTGCGGTGCTGGCAGGCGACGGCATCGGTCCTGAGATTGTCGAAGTCGGTGTAGCTGTTCTGCAGGCGGCTGCCCGGCGCTTCGGCTTTGGGTTGCACTTTGAAGAGGCATTGGCGGGCGGGGCGGCGATCGACGCGACCGGTGAACCGCTGCCGGCTCCGACCCTCGAATTGTGCCAGGCGAGCGACGCGGTGTTTCTCGGAGCAGTGGGCGGGCCCAGATGGGACGAGCTGCCTGCGCACCAGCGGCCTGAAAAGGCGCTTTTGGGACTCAGGTCCGGCCTGGGACTTTTTGCCAACCTGCGCCCGGCCCGCATCCTGCCCCAGCTTGTGGACGCCTCGTCCCTCAAGCGGGAGGTGGTGGAAGGCGTCGATCTGCTCGTCGTGCGCGAACTGACCGGCGGCATCTACTTCGGTAATCCACGGGGCATCTTTCCTGAAAAAAAACAGGAGCGCCGGGGGGTGAACACGATGAGCTATAGCGAATCGGAGGTCGAGCGCATCGGTCGGGTCGCCTTCGAGGCCGCCCGCAAGCGCCGGGGCCAGCTCTGTTCGGTGGACAAGGCGAACGTGCTCGAAGTTTCGCAGCTCTGGCGGGAGGTGATGGGCAAACTCGCCCCCGAGTACCCGGATGTCGAGCTGACCCACATGTACGTCGATAACTGTGCGATGCAGCTTATCCGCTGGCCCCGGCAGTTCGACACGATCGTGACGGGCAACTTGTTTGGCGACATTCTCTCAGACGAGGCGGCGATGCTCACCGGCTCCATCGGCATGTTGCCCAGCGCCTCTTTAGGAAGCAGCGGGCCGGGGATGTACGAACCGGTCCACGGCTCGGCCCCCGACATTGCCGGGCAGGACAAAGCCAACCCGATCGCCCAGGTGCTCTCGGCTGCCATGCTTCTGCGCTTCAGCCTGGGAGAAGGGGCGGCGGCGGATAGGATCGAACAGGCGGTCCAGGACGTTCTCGATCAGGGCTACCGTACCGGCGATATCGCCACCGGCGGCCATCAGCCCATCGGCTGCCGGGCAATGGGCGAACAGCTGCTTGCCGCGCTGGAGAGGACGGACGGATCATGACGAACGTGATCAGGAACGATCTGGCTTTTTGAGGGACTGCTAAGATTTCAAGGCCATTTGGTCGTGTGGATGGGACAAGCCATGTTCACAAGACGCAGGCTGAGAACGGGCGGACAGCAGGGGAGCGGAGCGGACGCGGATGGGGAGCAAAAGCCGACGATGCTGAAAACGGTGCTGGTCGCTGTCGATAGTTCCGATTTTGCCTGGCGGGTGATCGAAGCGCTCCAGACTCTGCAACTCGCCCCCAACTGTCTGGTGGTGCTCACCCACATCGTGCCGCCGCCGGCGGGCGAGGATTTTGTCGAGGCGGACGTGCCGCAAGAACAGGAGGGCGTCCCCGAACCGATCGCCGCTGAAAACTGGCTGGAGGCGCTGAGCGCTCGGGTCGATTTTCCGATTGCCCGCGAAGTGGTCACAGGCGATGCGGCGGAGGAGATCGTTCGGCTTGCAGGCATTCACCGCTGCGAACTGATCGTGATCGGTTCGCGCGGCCTCAAGGGGCTCGATCGGGTGATCCGGGGCTCCGTCAGCTCCGAAGTCGTCGCCGACGCGCCCTGCTCGGTGCTCGTCGTGCGCGGCTAGCGGTTCTATTTTTCGTTTTGACTTTCGTAGTAACGGCAGCCCTGGCAGGGGCCGCTCGGGTTGGGCGCGCAGCGGATGAGCGGAGAGCGGGCGTTGAATATGCAGTCCGGCTCGCCGATCACCCACTGCCCCTCGAAGAACGTGCGCTCTTCTTCTATCCCTTCTGCCGGCTGGACATAGAGGGTGACGCCGTCGAGGCGGTAACGGCCCAGCCTCAAACTGTAGCGGTGCCGCCGTTCGAGCACGGCATAGAGCGCTCCTGAAACCTCTACAAAGCTTCCCGGCTGCTGGTTTGCGGCTGTGAGCACCTCGCCCACGCACTCGGCGGTGTCGGTCAGAAAAATTTGAGCAGGTACGAGATTCATATTCAGTTATGCTAGCCGATTGTTCACTCCGCTCGACGCGGACAGCGCTCCTCTGTCTGCTTACCTAAAGTAAACTGAAGGGCAGATGCAGCAGGGAGGTTTAAATTTCATGGCCAGCAGCAAGCCAGTTGTCGTCGCGCCGTCAATTCTTTCTGCCGACTTTGCCCGCCTGGGCGAAGAAGTCCGGGCAGTCGATGAAGCCGGGGCAGAGTGGATCCATGTCGATGTCATGGACGGGCGGTTCGTCCCCAATATTACGATTGGACCGCTGGTGGTCAAGGCGATCCGGCCCGTCACCAAAAAGGTGCTCGACGTACACCTGATGATCGTCGAGCCGGAGCGCTACGTGGCCGACTTTGCCAAGGCGGGAGCGGACATCATCACCGTCCACTGCGAGCACAACGCGACGGTCCACCTGCACCGCACGCTCTCACAGATCAAAGAACTGGGTGCCCAGGCGGGGGTCTCCCTCAATCCGTCCACGCCTTTAAGTCTTATCGAGTACGTCCTCGACCTGTGCGATCTGGTGCTGATTATGAGCGTCAACCCCGGCTTCGGCGGCCAGAGCTTTATTCCCCAGGTGCTGCCCAAGATTGCAAAGCTGCGCCAGATGTGCGACGAGCGCGGCCTCGACCCGTGGATCGAAGTCGATGGCGGCCTCAAGCCCGACAACACCTGGCGGGTGCTCGAAGTCGGAGCAAACGCGATCGTCTCCGGTTCAGGGGTGTTCGGTGTGGGCCCGGCCCGCTACGCCGAGGCAATTGCCGGTGTGCGGGGCAGCCGCCGCCCGGTGGCCGAAGTCGCCAGGGCATAAGCCCCCTCAACTGAGCTGGCTTCTGAAGCGGGCGGAACTTACTGCCATCAAGATCACAGCGATCGAGCCCAGAACGAGGACGTTCAACCAGAGTTCCTCGAAGCCGACTCCCTTGAGCAACATGCCGCGCACGATCGCGATGTAGTGCCTTAAAGGGTTCGCAAGCGAGATGTACTGAAACAGTCTGGGCATCGTCTCGACTGGGGCAATCGCTCCAGACAGCTGAATCAGGGGCAGGTTGATAAAGAACGAGGTGAGCACCACCTGGGTCTGGGAGCGGGTGAGGGTGGCGAGCATCAGGCCGATGCCCAGGCCGACGCAGATGTAGAGGCTCGTAAAGACCATAAACAGGGCAAAGTTGCCCAAAAAAGGCAGGCCAAAGACGAGGCGCGCCAGCCCGAGGGCGAGGAGCGCCTCGCCGATGAGCAGGACAAATAGTGGTGCAAGCTTGGCAAGCAAGATCTCCCACGCTTCGGCTGGCGTCATCAATAGCTGTTCGAGGGTGCCCACGTCCTTCTCGCGCACGAGGGTGGCCGAGGAGACGAGCACCGAGGTGAGCGTCAACGCCAGCCCCAGCACCCCCGGTACAAAGAACCAGCTACTTTTGAGGCCCGGATTGTAGAGGATCGTCACCTGCGCATCGACGGGGGAAGTCGCAGCGGAGACGAGTGTCTGGCCGTACTCGCGCACGATCTGATTGGCGTAGCCGAAGGCGATACCGGCGGTGTTGGCATCGGCGGCGTCGATGAACATCTGGATCTGGGCGCTCTTGCCCCGCTCCAGGTCGCGCCGAAATTCCGGCGGAATGATCAAGGCGGCGGTGACTTTGCCGACGCGCAGAGCATCGACAAGATCCCGGTTGCGGGCACTCACCGCCTCGACCTCGAAGATATTGTTGTTGGTGAAGGCGGCCACCAGCTCGCGGCTCTGCTCGGTGTTGGAATAGTCTGCGAGAGCTAGCTTCAGATGTTTGACATCGGGGCTGAGGGCAAAGCCAAAGACCAGCAACTGAATCGTGGGCGGAAACAGCAGCAGAAATAAGAGCTGCCGATTTTTGAGAATCTGGATGGTTTCCTTGCGAATCAGCGCCCAGAGGCGGCTGTCGAGCAAGTTTTCAAGAAATTTCACCATGATCGTCTACCCCGGCAGTTGCATACGTTTGATCGACCGGAAACTGACAGCAAAAAAGAAACATCCCAACAGCAACAGCGCCGGTGGCACAAACCAGACGCTCGCCCAGCCGGTGCCGCGCACGAAGGCGTCGCGGGTGATCTCGATGTAGTAGCGGGCCGGGACGATGTTGCAGATGAGCGAGAGCGGAAAGGGAATGTTGCTGAGGGGATAGATGAACCCCGACAGCAACAGCGAAGTGAGAAAGCCGCTGGTCGCCACCGCCTGCACCGCCGCGCTCTGGGTCGCGGTGCGCGTGCCGATGAGCAGGCCGTAGGCGACGCTGGTGATGATAAACAAGAGCGTTCCAATCAGCAGCGGCGTCGGATCGCCCGCCAGGCGCAGACCAAAGAGCAGCACCCCAATAATGCCGACGGCCAGGGCTTCCCCCAACCCCACCAGGCAGTAGGCGAGCCCCTTGCCCAGCAAAAATTCGACCGCGCTCAGGCTGGAGGCGTAGACCTGGACGATCGTGCCCTGTTCTTTTTCGCGCACCATAGCGATGGCGGTGAGCAGGGGCGGATAGATGGCGAGGATGACGGCGAAGACCCCCGGCACGACGTAGAGCGATTCTTTGCGCCCCGGATTGAACCAGAGGCGGGCGCTCAGGGCGATGGGCTGCGCCTGCTCACTGGCCAGGCCGGTGGTTCTGGTAAAAAAGTTGGTCACCTGGCGGATGCTGTTGCGGATGATCCGGGCATTGTTGGCGTCGGTGCCATCGACCAGAAGCTGCACGGTGGCTATTTTGCCGCTTTTGAGGCGGCGGCTGAAATCGGGGGGGATGAGCAGCACGGCCTTTGCCTTGCTGGCGTCGAGCACCGCCTCGGGGTTGCCCTCGCCGTTCCAGTTGACCGGCTGCAACTGGTTGGTGGCAAAGACCCGCTCGATGTAGGCGCGGCTGGTGGGTGTCTGGTCGAGGTCTTGAACGGCGACGCCGATGTCGGTCGCCTCCAGCCGGATCGCAAAACCAAAGATAATCAACGTCCCGAGCGGCAACAGCACCGCCAGGGCCACCGTCAACCGGTCGCGGCTGAACTGGCGCAATTCTTTGACGCACTGGGCGACGATACGTTCGATCATGGCGATCACCTGTTGCGCTGGACCATACCGATAAAGGCGTCTTCGAGGGAGTAGGGGATGGGCCGGGTCTGGCCCAGAGCCTGCAACTGGTCGAGGTGGCGCTCGCCGTCGTCGAGGACGACGTGCAGCCGGTCGCCGAACAGCGACACCCGCCAGCTCTGGTCTTTGAACAGCGAGCGCAGGCTGCGGGTGGCCTGCCTGAGGTCGCGGGGCACCACCTCGAACAACTGCCCCGGCTGCTGGGATTTGATCTCGCCGGGGGTGCCCTGGGCAATTAGCCCGCCTGCCACCATAAAGCCCAGCCGGTGGCAGTGCTCGGCCTCCTCCAGGTAGTGGGTCGTCACCAGCACGGCGGTACCGGTGCGGGCAAACATCTCGATGAGCCGCCAGAACTGGCGGCGGGCGAGCGGATCGACTCCCGAGGTGGGTTCGTCGAGAAAGAGCACCTCAGGCTGGTGCATCACCGAAGCGCCGAAGGCGACCCGCTGCTTCCAGCCCCCCGGCAGCGCGCCGGTGGTGAGATTTTCCTGGCCTTTTAGGCCACAGATCTCGATGACCCAGTCGATGCGCTCGCGCCTGAGCCGCCGGGGTACACCGTAGACGCCGCCGTAAAATTCGAGATTTTGCTCGATGCTCAGATCGTCGTAGAGGGTAAATTTCTGGCTCATATAACCCAGGCGGCTGCGCAGCGCACTGGAGCGCAACTGGCCCGATTCGCCCGCCAGGGTGACGCTGCCGGTGCTGGCGGGCAATAGGCCGCACAGCATCTTGATCGTCGTCGTCTTACCGGCACCGTTGGCTCCCAAAAGGCCATAAATCTGGCCGGGAGCGACTTCGAGGCTCACGTCGTGGACGGCACGAAAGTCGCCAAAGGTCTTGCCCAGGTCATAAGCGCCGATCGCCACCCCGGATTGTGCCCTTGCCCGCTGAGCGGGAGCGCTCGGAAAGGCGATAAAGGGCGGGTCAGAACCGGCGGCCCTGAGGCGGGTGACAAAGACATTTTCGAGGGTCGGCTCGGTGCGCTCGATCTGCGGCTCCTGGTCTTTGAGGGCGTCTTTGACCGCCTGCTCGCCCCGATCAGCGTCCGCTACCAGCACGTCGAGACGGTCGCCAAAAGTCTGGACATCTTTGATCTGAGCGAGTCGCTGCAACTTGTGCTCGGCCTCGTCGAGTGTGCCGCGCTTGGGCTGCACCTCCAGGCGCACCAGCCCCAGATCGGCCCGCAGGCGGGCGGGCGTATCGGTTTTTTGAAAGCGGCCCTCGTGCATCAGCGCCACCCGGTTGCAGCGCTCCGCCTCGTCGAGGTAGGGCGTCGCCACGATCACCGTCGTCTGCTCCTGTTCGGCCAGAGCGGCGAGCACATCCCAAAATTCGCGCCGCGATACCGGATCGACGCCGGTAGTGGGTTCATCGAGCAGCAAAATCTCCGGCTGGGTGACCAGGGCCGCGCACAGCGCCAGCTTCTGCTTCATCCCCCCAGAAAGCTGACCGGCAAGGCGAGCTGAGAAGCGTTCGAGGTCCATCAGCTTGAGATAGCGCGCCCGGCGCTCCTCGAACTGCTCCTTGGGCACCTGCCGCAGCCCGGCGCTGTAGCTGAGGTTTTCGTCGATGCTCAGATCGAGGTAGAGCGAGAAGGGCTGGGTGAGGTAACCGGTTTTGAGTCGCGCCTCGCGGGGCGGGCGGCCCAGAACCGTCACCTCCCCCGCCGTCGCCTCCATCACCCCGGCGAGAATCTGAAAGGTAGTCGTCTTGCCCGCTCCGTCCGGGCCAATCAGGCCAAAGACCTCGCCCCGCTCGACGCTGAAGTCGATGCCGTCCACTGCCGCCAGATCCTTGTAGCGCTTCACCAGCCCCCGCACGACGACCGCCGGTTCGGTGGCCGCCTGCTGGCGCGGCTTTTCGCTGGTCCGTATCAATGTCATTTTGACTCCTCCAGCAAAATCTCGCCGTCGGCGGGCATCCCCGGCTTGGCAAAGCCACCCGGCCTGTCGAGGAGAATCTTGACGCCAAAGACCTGGCGAACCCGCTCGTCTTTGAAGTAGATGTTCTCAGGCGTAAACGACGCCTGGGGATCGATGACGCCGACGTGGGCAGCGAGGGGCTGATCGGGAGCCGAATCGAGGAAAACCCGCGCCTTCTGGCCGACGCGCACTTTGCCTATCTGGCCTTCTGGAACGTAGCCGCGCAGATAAATCTGGCTCAGGTCAATCAGGGAGAGCACCGTCTTGCCGGTGGTCACCACCGCTCCCGGTTCGACGCTGCGGGCGGTCACCACGCCGTCGATGGGACTGGTGATGTTGAGGTAGCCAATCTGGGCGAGCAGTTGCTGGCGGGTCGCCTCGGCGTCTTTGACCGCCGCCTGGGAAGCCTTGAGCTGGGAGCGGGCCTGGGCCAGTTGCCGCTGGGTGACATCGAGCTGGGCGTTGCGCAGCTCCGGGTTGAGGGCGGTGGTGCGCGTCTGGGTGAGGGTGCCCGAGGCGGCGGCCACCTGCTTGCGCGCCGCTAGAACGGCGGCCTGCCGAGCGGCCAGGGTGGCCTTCGCTGCCTCGAAGTTGGTCTGCTGCTGGTCGAACTGCTGGGTGGCGACTACGCCCTCGCGCGCAAGTTGCTCGTAGCGGTTGCGGTCGGCCTGGGCAAGTTTTAAGTTGGCCCGCGCCTCGCCCACCTGGGCTTGCGCCTGAGCGAGTTGGGCCTGGGCTGTCGCCACCTGGGCCTCGGCCTGATCGATCCGGCCCTGGGCGTCGCCGCGCGACTGCTGGAGGTTGAGTTCAGCCTGGCGCACCTGGCCTTCGAGGACGCGGATCTGCAGGGCCGACTGCTGCTGCTGCTGGCGGGCAGAGGCGATCCGGGCGTTCGCTCCCCGCAGCTGGGCCTGGATCTCGTCGTCGTAGAGCTGGACGACGAGCTGGCCTCTGCGCACCGTGTCTCCCTCGCGCACGGTGATCCGGTCTACCCGGCCCGCCGTCTTGGCCCCGATATCGGTCTCATAGCCTTCCAGCCGGCCGCTCAGGCGCAGGCGGTCCGACGGCGGCTGACTGGCAGCGTACCACCAGATACTGGCCGCTCCCGCCGCCAGCACCAGCCCGGCACCGAGGGCGACGAGCAAACGGCGCTCCGGTTTCTTCTCGGCGGTCCGCTCCCCTTCCTGCCCGGTGCTCGGTCTGGACGAAGTCTGGGTCATGGTGGTGTTCTCCTGAAGCGATGGAGTGCTACACTGAAAGCAATTTAACTACACCGTTTAGTAAAGCATACGTCATGACTGCCGTCCTGGACACTCCCCCGTCAAATATTTTCTTAAAACCGTTTCTTCCGGCAGGTAGGATCGAACGAACCTCCCGTCTGGCTCCATGTCTACCGAAGTGACCCCATCAGCAGTGCAGTCGCCTTCCCCGGTGCGCGGCCCCGCCAAGCGCGAGCAGATTTTGCGCGGAGCGCTGGCGGTTTTTGCCGAGCACGGCTACGCGGGGACGAGCATGGACCGGGTGGCCTCCGGCGCGCGCGTCTCAAAGCCGACGCTTTACAGCCACTTTCAAAGCAAAGAAAAGCTTTTTTTGTCGGTGTGCGGGTGGGTGAACACTCAGCATCTGCGCTGGTCGCCCCCGCCGTCGCCCGTGTGCTCAGCCGATCTGTCCGGCTGGCTGAAGCGGCAGCTAAGCCAGTGGCTCGCCGCTGCCAGGCGACCAGAAAATGTCTTTGTCCTGCGTTCAGCTCTGAGCGAATCGCTGCGCTTTCCAGAATTGGGGGAGCTGTATACCAGAGCCGTCCTCGATCCGTTGTACGACTGGCTGCTGGAAACCTTCGACGCCCAGCCTTCCCTTGCCACCAGCGACAGGACGGCGCTGGCCGATTATCTGTGCGCTGGTCTTTTGACCCTTACGGTCTTTACCGAGATCATGCACGGTCTGGAGCGCCTGGCTATCCCCTGCGAGCAGTGGATAGCGAGCATGGTCGATCTGGTGCTGGGCCAACCGCAAACCGTGCCGTTGCTGCCGCCTGCCGAAAAACCAGCGGCCTTCGAGGTGCCGCCCCAGCCGGGACCGGAGGCGGCGGACCGGCGCGAACAGCTCCTGCAGGAGGCGATGGCTGTCTTTTTGGCCCACGGCTACGCCGGGACGAGCATGGACATGGTTGCCCAGGCCACCGGCGTCTCGAAGCCGACGCTCTACACTTACTTTCAAGACAAGGAGGGGCTTTTTAGCGAGCTGATCGCCAGGGTGACGATTCGCCGCTCGATTCTGCCCCTGCAGCCGATGCTAGCCACCCTGCCGCCGCCTGTGCTGCTCAAGCGGCAGGCGACGGCGATCCTCGCCAAGGCGGACGACCAGGAGTACGTGGCGCTGTTGCGGCTGGTCTTGAGCGAGTCGGTGCGCTTCCCCGAACTCATCCGGCTCTACGTGGGCACGGTGGCGGAGCCGGGCCATCGCTACTTGAGCCGTTATCTGATGGCCTGTCGGTGGCACCGTTTTCCGCCGGAGATGGGGGCGCTGCTGCTCATCGGTCCGATTATCGGCCTGGTCTTGCTCCAGTCGCTGTTGCACAGCAAAGTGCTGTCGTCTGTTGAGCGCGAGCGCTTCGTCGATTGCGTCGTCGGTCTGCTGGTGGGTTCTGCCGACCCATAAAAGCACCACTGCCACACCGCTTTCATAGAGCTGACAAACGGCGATGACACCATAAAAGACGTACACCGGTGGCAGGTCGGGGGAAGAGCCATTCCGGTGAGACAGCCTCTTCTACCCGTTTGGAGACGTTCGGTATGGTAGCCCTTACCGCCGTGGGATCGTGCGAGCCGTTGCCCGCACTGCTCAAAGAACACGGTCGCAATACGACCAGTTATCTGATGCTCGAACCGGACAAGCAAATTTTCTGGAGCGCTGCGGGCGATGCCGCTATCGCCTACCTGCGCGCCGGTTCGGTCGCCGTCGTGCAGGGGGAGCCGCTGTGCGCGGACGAGCAGTTGGAGTCAGTCATCGCTGAATTTGAGGCGTTCTGTCGGCGGACGCGCCTGCGGCCACTTTTTTTTGAGGTGTCGGAGTGGACGCTACCGGCCTTTGCAAGCCGGGGGTACCGGTTTTTGAAGACGGGCGAGGAGCCTTTTATCGAACTGGATACATTCACCCTGGCGGGCAACAGGATGGCCAACGTCCGCTCCTCCGCCAGCACCGCCCGCCGGCGGGGGGTGAGTGTGCGTCTGCACGACCCGCTCGCCCCTGGGAGTGCATGGACCAACGCCCGGCTGCAGGAAATTTCTGACGAGTGGCTGGCTGAGCGGGGCGCTCTGCGGGAGCTATCTTTTACCCTCGGCACCCTTTCGCTTGCCAATCCTGGCGAGCGGCGCTACTTCGTAGCCGAGCAGGAGGGCCGGGCGATCGCCTTTTTGACCTTTGCGCCGATTTACTCCCGCTCGGGGATGTACCTCGATCTGATGCGCCGCGCCGCCGACTGCCCACCCGGCACGATGGACCTGCTGTTGAGCGAAGCGTTCGTGCAACTGGCCGCCCTGGGCTACGAGCGCGCAACGATGGGCATGGCTCCCCTCGCCAATATCGAGCAGGCGGCCTGGGCTCAAGATGCCCGTCTGGTAAAGCTCTTGTGCTACGCCCGCGAGCACGGCGCTGCGCTCTACAACTTCGAGGCGCTGCGCCGCTTCAAGCAAAAATTCTGCCCCCAGCGCTGGGAGAGCAAGTACCTCGCCTATCGCCGCCTGGGCTGGGCCGAGCTAAACGCGCTGTGCTGGGCGCTGGAGGGCGCGGGGCTACCGGCGCTACTGCAGCAGGCGGCAGCTGGCCACGACTGGTGGCGGCGCGGCGGCCAATGGGCGGCGTCGATCGCTGCTGCGGCCCTCGGGCTTCTGGGCATCAGCGGTTAGGATAGCAGGCGATGAAAAAAGGGTTAGTAGCTCTGGCGGCCTGTCTGGCGCTGATTGTCGCGGCGGGGTGCTACTGGGTCTTTGCCCTGGGCGCTGTCCAGCCGGACGGCCCGGTGGCCGCTCCCGGCACCCGCCCCTTTGAACTGCTCACCTACCAGAGCCGCCTGCTCGGGATGCCGCGCCAGTACGCCCTGTTTTTGCCGCCCGGCTACACGAGCCATCCCGAGCGGCGCTACCCGACGATTTATCTATTGCACGGCGGCCACGGCCAGGCGAGCGACTGGTTTATCAAGGGGGACGCGGGCGGGGTGATCGACCGGCTCTACCGCAGTGGGGCGCTGCCCGAGTCGATCGTCGTCGCCCCCGACGGCAACGACCGGCGCGGCTCCAGCCCCTTCTTTGACCCGGACTACGTCGATGGCCCCAACGGCAGGGTTCTAAGTGCGATCGGCAGCGAACTGGTGCAACTTATCGATCAGCGCTACCGGACGATCCCCGATCCGCGCCTGCGGGCGATCGGGGGCCTCTCCTCCGGCGGCTGGGGCGCTTTTAATATCGGGCTGCATTACCCGACGACCTTCAGCGTCCTCTTCTCCCACAGCGGCTACTTTCACTACAGCGGCAGCGGGGATCGCTCGATCAACAGTCCCGCACTTTTTGTCGATCAACTGTCCCCGGCGAAACTCCTTCCCCTCGCCTTTTACCTCGATGCCGGGCGGCAGGACGGCGAATTTCTGAGCGAAACCAAGCAATTTGCCCGGCAGCTTGCCCGGATGCAGCTGAACGTCACCTTTCACGCCTACCCCGGCGGCCACGGCCTCGTTGGCCCCGACGCGGGCTGGAACTACTGGCACAAGCATCTGGCCGATTCTCTCACCCTGGTGGGCACCCGCTTCAAACAGGCCCTCGCCCAGGATGCCCGGCGGTGAAAAAGCCGGACTGCTTTGAGGTAGCGCCGGGCCGTCCCCTGGCTTACCACTACTGCTCCGGCTCAGCGCCGCTCGTCGTCCTCATCCACGGCGCGCTGAGCGATCGCCGCTACTGGCAGCCGCAGTGGCAGTTTCTCTGCGATCGCCGTCTGGCCGTCCTCGCCTGCGACCTGGCAGGTCATGGCCAGTCCGGCTGGGCGCGAGGCCACCTTCCTGCTCACCATGCCCAGGATCTGGCGGTCCTGCTTAAAAAACTCGCCCTCCGCAAGCCGCCCCTCCTGGTCGGCCATTCCTACGGCGTCACCGTCGCCGTCGAGTACGCCAGGCGCTACCCGGTGCATGGCCTTTTTGCCCTGGGCGGTGGCGTGACTGGTCTAACACCCTGGTGGGAAAAGCCTTTCGTCGCCCTGCTGGAGTCGGTGGGCCGCCACAGCTTTCGCCTGCCCCCTGTAGGCCGCGCCTACCAGAAACTCGGCCTCGTGGGCAGCAGCCCGGCAACCGAACCCTTTCTTCGCCAGTGCCTGCCTCCCAGCCACCGCACGCCCTACCGGGCGATGCGCGATTTTTGGGATTACGACGGCAGAGCCGGTCTGGAGCGCATCACAGCCCCGGTGCTGATCGCCGCCGGTGAAAAAGATCCTGTCTTCACCCCTGCGATGGCCCACACCCAGGCCGCACTCTTCCCGGCAGGCCGGGCTGCCGTCATCCCCAGTTGTGGCCACCTGCTGATGATCGAAGCGTCCGATTGGGTGAACGCGCAGATCGTCCAAATGCACGGGTAAAGCCGAGGGTCGTCAAACCTCGGATCGGCTTCACCCCTCACCCCCAGCCCCTCTCCCCTTGTGGCAGAGGAAGAGTAAGACAAATCTAAGGCCCACTTCACCTGGCCCCTTTGCAGCCCAGTTACAGTGAACCCCCCCTCTTCTCCTCTGCCCGGCGGGGCAGCCCCCCATTCGGGGGGCAGGAGGAGGAGAGCGGGGGGCAGGCCCCTTTTGGGGCCAGGTGGGGGTGTGGAGGGGTGGGGGACATTTCAAGGTTTGCTCTCTAAAAGCGCTCAACACCCCAAAGAATGGGACAAGTAGAATGCTGGAGCCAGAGAAACGGCCCACAGAGCCTTTCAACTTCTGCGGGCCGCTCTGAAACTGAGGCTACTTCAAGCAGCCTCGATCTTTACGGTTTGGGCTGGTTGAGGGCGTTCTCGGCATTGATGAAGCCGTAGCCGTCCAGACTCGTATAACCTGAACCGATGTTGTTGACAAAGGTACCCGTTCCCGTCTGACCGCTGCCGGTCGTCACCGTAAAGCTCACTCCTCCGGTGGCAATCGTCCCCTGGGGAATCAACACCCCCGAACCGAACAGGTCCGCCGAGTTGCCCCCGGCGGTCGAAGGCGGCACAAAGGCCGTCTGCTGCTCGTCGCGGTCGATACCAAAAGTAAAGAGCTTGCCCTTGGTAAAGACACCGGGAGTGATGCTCACCGTCAGCGTGTTGGACTGGCCGGCCACCGCCGGGGGCGGAGCCGTCGGACCCAGCACACCGGCGATGTCGGAAGCAGACAGACCCTGGGTGATGCCGACCGTGAATGGGAAACCGGGCGGGTTGGTGGCGCTGGTGCGCTGATCGAAGGCGATACCGGGCACAATCTCGGTCGGATTGCCGTTGGTACCGTCAAAGAGGATGGAACTCACGCTGCCCGTGCCCCCGACGGCGACGCGGAAGACGCGGGTATCGAACTGGGAAGTGGAATTGGCGTCGGCGGCGACGTTGATGAAGACGCGGGTGCCATCCACCGTCAACTTGCCGGAAGCGAAGTAGGGGTCCAGGTCGTGCAAGAAGGGGCTCTTCTGCAGAATCGTCCGTACCTGGGTAGGAGTGAGGGAGGTGGGACCACCATTCTTTTGCAACAACAGCGCAGCGATGGCAGTGGCGTGGGGCGCAGCGGCGCTCGTACCGCTGAAGTTGGGGAAGGTGTCCGGGTCGCGGGTGTCGTCGAAGCCGAAGAACGTCGTGTTCACGTTGTCCGCTGCGGCGATGTCGGGCTTCTGACGAATCTCCGGCCTGGGCAGGCGGTTACCGCTCGGGTCGAAGTAGATGATCGACGGTCCCGGCGAGGTAAAGCTCTCCGGGATATAGGGGGTGAACACTCCGTAGGCTGCCGTACCGTTGGCACCCTTGGCTGAATTGTGGCCGTAGGTGACCGGGTAGCGATAGGAGTAGTACTCCTGGGGCGCACCGGAAGTAAACCAGACGTAGCGCAACTTGCTCGCCGGGGTCGGCGTCGCTGCTGGCGTGTTCGCCCGCGCAATCACCAACTGCAGCGACGTCAGACCGCTGATACTCGCGATCTCGATGGGCCGCAGGTTGACGATGTTGTTGTCCGCCTGCGCTCCGACAAAGTTGCCCTGAGAATCGAAAAAGAGCAAGTTGAAGTCGGAGGTGACGGGCTTGAGACCAATCGCCTCGTTCGCCACCAGCGTGAAGGGACCTGTCGCACCCTGGAAGCCTGAGACCTGGATGGTGTAGGTGCCGCTGACGGGCAAGATGCCTGTGAACGTCTCGGGGCTGGTGCCGGTGTCGATGGAGGTAACCGTGTTGCCGCTCGGGTCGATGATCGTCAGCACCAGGTCCACACTGCCGGTGGGCACGCCGTCGGCGGTAATCGAGACGCCTTGCCCTGCCGTAGCAGTCAGGGGAAAACTGGCAACCGGCTGAGCGGTGGTGATGGTGCCGGAGGTATCAAGAAGGGTTGCGCCCAGTTGGGGAGGGACGGTGTCGTAGGGGTCGTCCCACTGGAAGACGAGGGTGCCGCCGCTGCTGCTAATCGAGATGGTCTGAGCGATGTCGGTGCCGCCGCTGGCCTTGAAGTTGTGGAAGCCGCCAGCGTAAAGGGCAGGATCGACGCCGGTGAGCTTAATGTTAGTGCCTGTCAGCGACGACGCATCGCCCGGTACCAGGCGCAGGTTCGAGAAGTATGCCTGGGTCGAAGGCCGGTTGCCCGCCGAGGAGAAATAAGGAATACCCTGGGCGGCCACTTCATCGACCGCCTGGGCAACGATGCCGTCGGCGAAGAAGGGTTCGTCCAGATAGATGATGTCATCGACGATCACGTTTGCCTTGCAGGGACCGTTCGGGTCTGCCAGTGCCCGGATGTTGTTGGCAAAGGTCGTCTGGCCGCCATTGGCAGTGGCAAAGCAGAGATTGGCCTTGGGAGCCAGATCGTGAATGATCTGCAGCATCCCCCGCCCTTCGTCGAAACCGGTGCCATCTTGAATCACTACCACCGGCTGGGTGTTGCCCAGGGGGTTGCCGGGACCGGGCAGGTCCCCCGAGGCGATGTCCTCGGCGGCATGAATTGTGAGCGGCTGGCCAGAGAGCGTCTGGGTGGCAGTGTCGTAGCTGTCGGAGAGGGCGGCGACGGTGATGCCGGTGCCGTCGCTGCCGGCGGGCAGTTGATCGACTCGGTGCTGCACCACGCCCTGGCTGGTGGTGAGGCCCACCTCAGCCACAGGCCGGGGGACGAGATGGACCGCTGCGACTTCCGGCAGCCGGGCCAGTTGCGCCACCTTCTCAAGGGGCACGTAAGCTTCGATCACGCCCTTGCGGTAGCGGTCGCTCACAGCGCCGATGCGCAGCGCTTGAAACTCCTTGCGCGTCTGGAGGGTGCGCTGAACGTCCTGGAGGGGCTTTCTGCCGCTCAGCAAGATCTGGACGAGCACACGGTTCTGACTGTCGAAGACGGCGATGCGGGAGTTGTCGATGCCGGGGCGCAGGGCGCTGCGGTTGAGCGTGCCGCCGTTGGTGTTCGCCTGACGCACCAGTGACGCCAGGCCGTTGCCGAGGTTGGCAGGCACATCGGGACGGGCCAGTGCCGGGGTAACAATTAACCCGAAGCCGAGGACGGTTGACAAGGTGACCGAACCAGCCAGCGAGGGAACGCAGAGCTGGATGAGTTGGCGTTTCATATATATAATTCCACGACCGATCTTAGGGCCGGTCGGATTATAGAGTTTCAGCAGATGAAACACAAGTTCCTGAACAACTATCTAAACCTTGGTCGGGAGCGCAGGCGACAAAGATGAGAGCGGTCTTAGATTGAGTACTTACAAAAATGTCTTCAGTTGACGACTTTCATCTCACCGATCTGCCAACCCGCCGGTGATTTGATCAGCGCGTAGCGCACGCGGTAAGGCCGATCGTAGGAGCGCGAGGACTGCAACTGGTTGTTGGTGTAGAAGTTGGCCACCTCGGACACTTCGGCGACGACTTCGACCCGGTCGGGGCGGGGGCTTTTCACTTCGTCGATCTTCAGTTGCTTGAGGCGGTACTTCCAGTGCTCGCCTGCCTGCCGGGTCTGCTCTGCCCGGTCGCGCCAGATCTGTTGGGTGTTGCCGGTGAGCAGTGCCTGCATTCGGGCTGTCTGGTGCTCGGGCCCGAGGGCTTGCTGCTTGGCCTGCTGCCAGTCCTGCAGAATCTGGGTGATCTGGGCGGTGGAGAGGGCGGTGCCGCCTGTAAGGGGAGCAACGGGGGCAACGGCAGCAGGGGGACGGCTGGGCGGCGCTGGAGTTGCAGCGACGAGCGGCGGTGCAGGGTTTGCCTCAGGCTTGGGCGGATTGCCTGGGGCCGAGCGCTGGGACAGTAGCCAGCCGCTGCCGAGCAGAAAGACAGCCACCAGAGCGGCAGCAGCCGGCAAGAAGGGCGGCGGCAGCAACGTGGGTCGGCGGCGGCCCATGAGCGGTTGTTCGTCTGTGGCAGGGGCGACGGCGCGGTCGAATACTGGCCGGTTTTCGCGGCGGTCGGGGCGCGAGCGGCGCTGATCGACGGCCCCGGCTCCCACGGGTTGCTGTTGCTCGAGGTAGCACTGCACGAGGGGACTGGCAAAGTAGGACTGCAGGCTGAAACTTTGAGAGCGCAGATCGCGGAAGAACGGCAACACTTCCTGGGCAAACCACTCGTCCGCATAGCGGCACAGCCCCGGCAGTTGGTCCGGTGCCCCCAGCGAGAGATTGGCGATGTACTCGGTGGCGGGCTGCTCGCCGGAGCGCTCGATATTCTTGAGCGCTTCTTCGGTCTGGCCCAACAACAGAGCACAGAGAGCCAGTTCGATATAGACGTCCTGGCGCTGGGCGAGCTTGATGAGGTGGCCACGGGCGCGCCGCACGCAGGGGGGATCGCAGGCGGTATAGCCCCGCGCCAGCAGTGCCTGCACCGCCAGATACTGCGCCGCCGGGGACGGACGGGCCGCCTCGCGCTCGAACAGTTCGAGTTGCTCAGCGACGGTCAGCCGCAGGCGCACGTACTGGACGAACTGGACGAACTCCTCGCGGCTGAGTCCGGATTGATCGTTGCCTGCCCCCTCAATGCCCTCGCGCTCGTCGAGGACTTCCGAAAGCAGAACAAAACCTGCCCGGCGCTGCAGTTGATTTTCCGGTTCCACCGGAGCAGCCAGTAGTTGCAGGATCCGTTCGGGCCGCCAGCGCTTGATGAGCGCCTGCAATTCCTGCTGCACACCGAGCAGGCTGCCGCCGCCACTCAAGATCGAGAGGGCCGCCTCGACTTCCTGGCAGGCGAGGGAGAGCGCTCCCTGGCGGTAAGCGTCGAGGGCGAGCATCCGGTGGGTGAGGGCGAGCACCAGCCGCACATCCTGGTTGTCCGCCTTGAGCGCCTCCGCTTCGCGCTCGAGGATGGGCTGGTACTTGCCCAGCTCGAATAAAAACAGCAGACCAACAGCCAGTTCCGAGGGTTCAAGTTTCAGGGTGCCGGCAGGCTGATCGCGGTGGTAGCGCTCGCGCAGCACCGGATCTTGCAGAACGGTGCTCGCGTCTTTGAGCAGGCGCTCGCGCGCTGCCAGAAGCGCCGCTGAAAATTCGCGCCGGGGTGCCTGGGCGACCCGATCCGTGTAGGCAGACTCGACAAGTCCAAAGGCGCACTGCGGTGGCAGCCCAAGGATCTGGTAGTAGTCAAGAGGGAAGGCAACGACTGGATCAGGACTCATAGCGGACGCGGTGGAGTCTTTGTTCAAAAGAATAACCCCTGCGCCTGCAAATGTGCGGAAGCAAACACTCAGTGTTCAGAAACCGTCATCTAATGACTGTCGGTGCGCATAAATGCTTAGCGGATATACTGTAGAGAGTTGTTGCGGGTTGCAAAGGCATGATCTACGTTACGGCCATCGCCGCCGTGGTCAGTCTGGCGATGGCCATCCAGGTGTTCATGACCGGCGTCGGCATCCTGCTGGTGCTCGAAGCGTACCTGCAATCGATCGACTCGCCCCTGTGGCTCGCCTTCAATCAGATCAATCCATTTTCTCAGTTGAGTCGTTCCTGGAAGATCCTGGGAGGCACCAGTTGTCTTCTGACCGGCGTGCTCGCCAACGTGCTGATGCGCTTTAGCTACGGCACCATCGTGCCGGGCGGATAGAGACCGGCGCTGAGGGGCCGGTTGACCAGCGAAGCGCTGCCGAGGATGGTACCGGCGGCGATCGTTGCCTGGGGGCCAAGGCGGCAGTACTCGCCGATGTAGCAGGGAGCCTCCAGCTGCGCCTGGGGATCGACCTCGGCGTTTGGGGCAATCCAGATGCCCGGCCTGTGCTCGCGGGCCGCGAGGCTGTAGGGCATGTGGCCTGTGAGAATATCGCTGTGGGCCTGCCAGTACTTGGCAGGATTGCCGATGTCGAGCCAGTAGGCGGACGAGACAAAGCCCAGCACCGGCTGAGCGGCGGCGAGCAGGCCCGGAAAGAGCTGGCGCTCGAAACTCCAGGGCGTGGCAGCAGGCACCGGGGCGAAGATGTGGGGCTCCAGCACGTAGGTACCGGCGTTCACCGTGTCGATCCCCAGCCGGGCGGCTTCCTCGGCGGTGGGTTTTTCGCGAAAGGCGAGCACCCGATCATCAGAATCCAGCTCGACCAGGCCAAAGGCAGTGGGATCTTCGACGCGGGTGAGGGCGATTGTGGCGACGGCACCGGCGCTCCGATGGGCGGCGATCAGTGCTTTTAGATCGAGGTCGGTGAGGATGTCGGCGTTGAAGACCACCAGCGGCGCACCGCTAAACAGTGGCTCCGCCAGTTTGACGGCTCCTGCCGTGTCGAGGGCGGATTCTTCGATGCTGTAGCGGATACGGACACCGAAGCGGCTGCCGTCGCCGAAGTACTGCTGAATCTGGTGCGCCTGGTAGTGGACGTTGATCACGATATCGGTGATGCCCGCCTCCCGGCAGCGCTCGACCAAAAAGACCAGAAAGGGCCGCTCAAACAGCGGCAGCATTGGCTTTGGCATCTGATAGGTTAGAGGCCGTAGGCGCGTTCCTTTTCCCCCTGCTACGATCACTGCCTGCATCGGACGGCCATCGCTCCTGCATGTATCTCGAAAAACACCTTGCGATATAATCTGCGGCAGTGTCAATCCCGCTATTTATCTCAGCGATGAGGTTTGAGTGAGCAAAACAACCCAGCCCCCTGCGGGCCGGTCTTCGTGGAATAGCTGGCTGCTTCTAATCGCTGTGGCGATCGTGACCTGTCTCGGGGTGGCCGGGGGAATGACACTCTGGTTCAGCAGGCCCTTCGAGAACAATCAGCACGACAAGACCAACGCCCTTTTTGAGGCGGCCCAGTTGGGCAACGACCTCAACATTCTGGTGCTGGGGACCGATGTCGTCGCCGACCGTCGGGCCACCGCCAGCGGCTTCAAGCCACCGACCAACTCCTTCGATGGCCGCAGCGACACGATCTTGCTGGCGCACTTCAACCCCGAACAAAAAAAAGTGAACGTGCTTTCGGTGCCCCGCGACACGCGCACCGAGATTCCTGGCCACGGCGAGCACAAGATCAACGTCGCCAACGTCTACGGCGGCCCGGCTCTGGCGGCGCGCACGGTTACCCGGCTCACCGGGGCAGAGATCAACCGCTACGTGCGCATCAACACCCTGGGGGTCATCCAGCTCATCGATGTCCTGGGCGGTGTGACCGTCTACATCCCCCGGCCCATGAAGTACAGCGACGACTCGCAGCACCTCTACATCAACCTGCCCCAGGGCTGGCACACGCTGAGCGGCCTGCAGGCCCAGCAGTACATGCGCTTTCGCGAAGATGGCCTGGGAGACATTGGCCGGGTCCAGCGCCAGCAGGGCGTGCTAAGGGCACTTGCCGAGCGGGCTGTCCGTCCCGAAAATTTGCTCAAGATTGGACCGATCCTCGATACGGTCAAAAACAACATCGACACCAACCTGACGGTCGATGACATCTTTGCCCTGGCCAAATTTGCGACCCAGATCGACCTCAAGCAGGATCTGCGCATGGTGATGCTGCCGGGCCGCTTCAGCCGTCCCGACGAATTCGAGGTCAGTTACTGGATTCCGGAGCGGCGCAAGGCGGCCCACTTAGGCGAGCAGTTCTTCAACGCACCGGCCACCGGCAGCGAGCCCACCGAAAAGACGCCGCTTTTGCCGGGGCAGATTCGCCTCACGATTCAAAATGCCACCGGCACGCCCGGCATGGCCCGCAAGCTCGGGCATCTATTGCAAAAGCAGGGCTTCCGCTCGATCGGCTACGCTGCCGACCGGCCCGATCCGATCTGGCGCAGCGAGATCATCGCCCAGGGGGGCAACCTCGAGGCGGCCCAACTGGTGAGCGACGCGCTGCAGGTGGGGGCGATCAGTGTCGAATCCACCGGTGCCCTCGATTCGGATGTCACCCTCAGGCTGGGCAAGGACTGGCTCAAGCGGCGCGCCGAGCAGCAGCAGAGTACACCGCAGTAGCGCTACGGTTCCGCCTGGAGCTGGGTGGGCATACAGACCCGGCGGCGGTTATCGACAAAGCAGTTGACCGCCTCAAAATTCCGCTGGCCCAGAGCGGTGCGCGGAATAAAAAAGTTGTCGGGAATGTAGCGGTAGGTCGGTTTGCCGCTCGTGGCGTCTCGCGGCTCTGAACCGGCGAGCAGAATCTTTTTGTTCCGGCAGGTGCGCAGCTGGATCTGCTGGGTGATCGTTATCTGTTCGCCGTCCGGCAGCGTGTAGCGCACCTGCGCCTCGCCAAATTCGCCGCGCATCGTGAGCCTCCCCTGGTGCTGGATCTCGCCGTAGAGAAACGCCAGCGCGAAGCGGCCATAGAGATAGTCGCTCTTTTGCGCGGTTGTGCATTCGATGCTCAAGGAGGCAGAAGCCCGCGCCACCGGGGGCAAGATCGCGAGCTGAAAACAAATAGCGACGGCCACCAGCTGTATTCGCACGTCGTCCTCTCCGTCCTGCCAGTCATTTTAGAAGCTTGCGCCCCTGAGCAGCGTGGCGACGCTCTCGATGTGGTGCGTCTGGGCAAACATGTCCACCGGCTGCACCCGCTGGAGCTGGTAGCCGCCCTGGACGAGGAGGCGCAGATCCCGCGCCAGGGTGGCCGGGTTGCAGCTCACGTAGACGACGCGCAGTGGGGCGAGGCGCAAGATCGTCTCGATCACCGCCGGGTCGCAGCCCTTGCGCGGGGGGTCAAGAACGAGAATATCCGCTGCCAGGCCCGGCAGGCACTGCTCGACCGCGCCTAACTGGAACTGGCAGTTGGTGACATTGTTGGCGCGGGCGTTGATCCGGGCCTGCTCCACCGAGCGCGGGTGGCTTTCGATACCGATCACCTGATGGGCGCTTCGCGCCAGGGGCAGGCTCAACGTGCCGATGCCGCAGTAGGCATCGATGACGCGCATCTGCGCTGTTGCTGCTGCGGCCTCGACCACCAGCCGGGCCAACCGCTCCGCCTGGCTGGTGCAGATCTGAAAAAAAGTCGTGCTTTCGATCCGGAAGCGAAAGCCCTCCAGTTCGTCCTCGATAAAACCCTGACCGGCGACGCAGCGCGTCTCGGGGCCAAAGATCGTGTTGCCGCGCCGGCGGTTGGTGTTGACGCAGACGCCCATCAGGGCCGGGAACGCTTCTTGTAAGTGGGCGGCGGCGGCCTCGATGCCCGGCAACTGCTCGCCGTTGATCACAAAAGTGAGCAGCATCTGGCCGGTGCGTTCGCCCACGCGCAGGCTCACGTGGCGGATAAGCCCCCGGTGCGGTTTTTCGGCGTAGATGCTCCAGCCGTAAGTCCGGATGCAATCGCCCACCGCAGCCAGTAGCGGATCGAGCCGCTCGTCTTGAACCGGACAGGCCGCAAGGGGCACGATCTGGTGGGAATCCTTGCGGTAGTAGCCGATCACCACCTCCCCCCGCCGGTTGCAGCCCACCGGAAAGGTCGATTTGTTGCGGTAGCCCAGAGGACGAACCTGGGCTATCACCGGTTCGACAGGCACATCTTCAAAGCCGCCCAGATGGACGAGGGCGTCCTGGACCTGGGAGCGCTTGGCTGTGAGTTGGGCCGGGTAAGCGACCGCCTGCCACTGGCAGCTGCCGCAGCGGTCCGCCACCGGACAGGCCGGTGTGACCCGTTCGGGTGAAGCTTCGAGTACCCGGCGCACCTGGCCAAAGGCGCAATCTTTTTTAAGGTGGACCAGCCGCACTTCGGCCCGGTCCCCCGGTACGGCGTCGCCCACAAAGAGCACCCGGCCATCGGGCAAGCGGGCAATCCCGTCGCCGCCAGCCGCCAGGGCTGTAATTTCGACCGTGACCAGTTCCCCTTGAAGTGCGGCAGCCGTCACCTAGGACGCGCCCCACCACTTCATCGCCAGGCCGAGGCGGACCACACCCCAGAGCACGGCGAGGGCACCGATGCAGATCCAGGTGCCCGTGATCATGAACTTGTAGATCGAGCGGCCCTGCTCTTTGGTGATCGGGACGCCTCGAAAGATGCTTTCTTTGTCGGGGTTGCCGTAGAGCGCGCCCATCTCGCTCTTGCGCCGCTTGCTCTCGCCCATCGCGCCTTCTCTCGCTGCTTTTTTTAAGTGTATCTTTGGCGCAAAGTGCGATCGTCCGGGCGCTAGGGCGATCGCACTGCCGCCGCAGATTCTGGCCGCTTGTGCTCCAGCGCTGCGTCGCGGCGGCCAGCCAGATTCTCCCTGCGGTCCGCCTCGACGGGGGAGAGTACACCGACGCGTTGATTGTGTACCGGGAGGTGGGAAGGGGAGCGGGGAGCTGAGCGCACCGCCGAACACGGCCCAAACCAGAGGGCGAACACGAAAACCGGCAAAACCAGCAGCAAGGCTCTGAGGCGAATGGCAAGCGAGCAAGGAAGGGCCGGAGCGATCATCTTTTTCATCGTGCGGATACCCTGAATCGACAATAAAAATTCAACCCGCCGGCAGCAGTAGCGGTGCCTCAGCGGTGGCGAGGCCATTGCTTTGGGGAGGCAGTGGGATCGAGAAGGCGGCCACCGTCACCGTCGAGACGACGATGGCGAGCAACACCAGATGCAACAGCACGTCGAACGGGGTATCTTTGATCATCTCGGCTACACCAATATCGACAGCTTCACTCTAAAAGTTCAGGGCTCCAGGTTCGCTCAAAGAATGTGGGCAGGCTGTGAAGTTGTGCGAGGAGACAATCGCAGAGCCTCACCGCCGCTCATAAAATCTCACAACTGGTGCCCGGCGGATCCGCTATCGTACTGCTGATAGGATCCACACCCATGAGCAGGTTCACTTCGACGATCGAAAAGCTTTTCTATACAGCTATCCAGTGGAGTTTGAAGCACCAGCTGCAGGCGATAGCGATCATCTTGCTGGGCGTGATTATTCCGATCGGTACGCTGGATATTTTGCAGTACCGGGCGATGGTCCAGTACGAGGAGCAGGGCACCGCCGCCTTAAAAGCCCAGATGCAGTATCTGATTGGCCGGACGATCGCCGGAGCCTACTTCAGCTATTACCAGTCGTACTCGCCCATCTTCCACGCCTACGACACGAGCAGACATTCGCTCTTGTTCAGCGGCAAGCCCGGCATCGCCCGCCAGATCATCGACATTCTCCAAAAGAAAAACAACGAGATGATCGTCCAGGACAAGGGCCGGCAACCCCACAAGGACGAACGGCTGGCCCTGTTCATGTTTGCCCGCGAGGCGGATAAAAACTGGCAGCTCTCCTTTGCCCGCGATTCTAATACCAGCCCCCTGCGGGAAGCGGCGGTCCGCCGGGCGGAAGCGCACTTTTTTACCCTCTCGCCCCGCCGGCAGGACACGGGCTTTCAGTTTTTTTACGACCAGCCCACCGGCCTGCTGATGCTGATGCACACGATGTCCCCGGTGCCGTTGCGCGGCGAGGATGTCGTCGCGCCTCCCCGGCCCATCCGGGCGGTGATGGGCGTCAGCCTCGACAAAAAGGAGGTGACCGAGTCGCTCAAGTACCTCCTCAACCGCTCGATGGACAAGCCCACCGCCTTCAACACGTCTCCCGTCGATGCCGCGCTCACCGGCCCTTCTTACTACTTTCAAATTAAAGACGAGCGGGGCAAGGTGCTCTACGAACACCCGCGCTGGCGTCAGAACGTGGATTGCGACGACTTTATCCGGGTCGATTTTGCGATCACCCCCGAGCAGCGCTTCTTGAGTGGCTGGCACGTCTCGGCGATTACCCAGAGCAACCTGCGCCAGGCGACGCGGCGCAGCCAGGCGCAAATTTTGATCGCCAACGGCGTCGTCGGTCTGCTCATCGGGGCGCTGCTGGTGGTGCTCTTCCGGGCCGGACTGGTGGCCGTCAAGGTCTCCGAGTTGCAGACCGACATCGTGGCGGGCGTCTCCCACGATCTCAAGACGCCCCTGGCGGGGATCATCGCCTCCGCTCAGTTGCTCAGTTCCGGTCGGGCCAGAGGCGAGCAGGAAACGCGAGAATTTTCGGGCTACATCCTCTCGGAGGCGCGGCGGCTGACCTCCGTCGTCGAGAAGGTGCTGACGATGGCCAAGCTCGAATCGCGCCAGCTACTGATGAAGCCGACGGCGATCAACGTCACCGAACTGGTCAACCATGGGATCAGCCTCGCCCAGACGGCGTTTCCCGAAGCGATCATCGCCAGAGGCGAGATGGCAAGTGGTGAAATCTACGGCGACTGCAACGCCCTCACGACGGTGCTGGTCAACTTGATCGACAACGCCGTGCGCTACTCGGGCGACCACCAGCCCTGGGTGCGGGTGCAGACCTACTGGAGCGGCTTTGGCGAAAAGCGGGTGCTGCAACTTTTGGTCGAGGACCGGGGGGTAGGAATCCCGGCGGAGGAGCAGCCGTTTATCTTTCAAAAATTCTACCGGGTGCGCAACGGCCTGGTCTGCGACACCGAAGGCACCGGTCTGGGGCTTGCCATCGCTTCGCAGATCGTCGGTGCCCACAAGGGACAGATCCTGGTCGAAAGCCGCGTCGGCATCGGCACTACATTCACCGTAAAGATCCCCTATGAGCAACCCCATTTTGGTCGTTGAGGACGATGAGACCCTGGCCCAGGTGCTGCGCAAGACCCTCGAATCGGAGGGCTACACCGTCCGGCTCGCCCGCGATGGCCGCGCTGCCCTCGAACTCGGCCACGAGCCGGGACTGCAGATGATCATCCTCGATCTGATGCTGCCGCGCATGAGCGGGCTGGAAGTCTGCCAGCGGCTGCGCCAGGACAACATCAGCACGCCGATCATCATGCTGACCGCCCGTGGCCTCGACACCGATAAGGTCTTTGGCCTCCGGCTCGGAGCGGACGATTACCTGAGTAAACCCTTCAACATCGACGAATTGCTCGCCCGCATCGAGGCCGTCCTGCGCCGCAGCACCCACAGCAAACCCTCCCAGCAGGTCAGCGTCGGCGACCTGCACATCGACTTTCAGCGCATGGGTGTCAGCAAAAACGGCACCAGGCTCGATCTGTCCTCGCGCGAATTTCAGGTGCTGGAGTGCCTGTTCCGCAGCGCCGGTCAGACGGTGGACCGTGAAAAGATCTATCAAGAAGTCTGGGGCTACGATACAGCCGTCACCAACCGGACCATCGACTTTCATATCGCCCGGCTGCGGGCCAAGATCGAGGACAACCCCAAAGAACCCCGCTATATCCTCACCGTCCACGGCTCCGGCTACCGCTTCGTCGTGCCCGAATCTTGAACCCTCCAGCCGCCTCGGATCGGCAATACTGAGACGTGTGCGCGGAGAGACGACGTGGAGAGACGACAAGCTGGCTTCAGTCTGGTTGCCCTTGGCCTGCTGCTGTTTCTGGGCGGCTGTGCCGGTGAGCGCAAATTACAGGTAGGCTTCGCCGGGCCGCTCTCTGGGCCCGTTTCACCGGTGGGCGAGGACGCCCTGGCAGCGGCCCGGCTGGCGGTGGACGAGGCCAACCGCCGGGGCGGCATCAAGGGGGCCACAGTCGAGCTAGTAGCAGTCGATGACGAGGCAAAACCGCAGACGGCGGTAGCCGTCGCCCAAAAACTCGTCGATACGCCGGAGGTGCTGGGGGTGATTGGCCACCTCAACTCGGGCTGTTCGCTCCCGGCCTCCGGGATCTACCACAAGGCAGAGCTGGCGATGATTTCTCCCGGCACGGTCAACTACCAGCTCACCGAGCAGGGCTTCGCCAACGTCTTTCGGGTGGTGGGGCGCGACGATGTGCAGGGGGCGCAGATCGCCCGCTTCATCGCCCGCGAACTGCGCGCCGACAACGTCGCCATCGTTCATGACAGGACGGCCTACGGCGAAGGGCTGGCCGAATTCGTCCGCCAGAACCTCGAGCGCCAGTTCGTCAAAGTTTCTGCCTTCGAGGGGATCAACGTCGGCGACAAAGATTTTCGGGCTCTGCTCACCCGGACGATCGCCCGCAAACCGGATGTGCTCTTCTTTGGCGGCCTCTTTACCGAGGCGGGGCTCATCGGTTCCCAGGCCCGCGCCCTGGGTTTTAAGGGTGATTTTGTCAGCGGTGCCGGAGCCAAAGAGCAGGGGCTCATCGACCTGTTGGGCAAAAGGAGCGAACGGACCTATCTGAGCGGTCTTGCGCTTGAGAACGGCAACAACTTCAGCGCCCGCTATCAAAAAACCTACGGCCATCCCGCCGGTCCCTTCGCCCCTTACACCTACGACGCCACCCGCGTTCTGCTTGCGGCAATTGCCGCGACACCGGGCAAAGAATTGCCGGACCGGCAGGCGGTGGTCGCCGCCGTCGCAAGGACCCACGACTTTGCCGGTCTCGGAGGGCCCATCAGCTTCGATCGCAAGGGCGATGTGCTCAGAGCACCCTTCGCCTTCTTTACGATCGAAGCCGGCCACTTCGTGCCCTACGGCGACAGCGCGCCCTAGAGCAAAACCAGCTCCCTTAAGCCACCGGTCGGGGCTTGCGCTGGTTTTTGAGCTGCTGGTACTGCTGCTGCTGTTCGGGGGTCAGGACCGCCAGGATCTTCTGCTCGGTCTGCTCGTGGGCCTGCTTGAGTTGCGGCTGCAGACCGACGATCTGCGCCTCGATCGCCTGGGACTTCGAGACATCGCCGGCCTCGCGGGCGGCGCGCTGCTGCTCCATCAGACTGCGCATCTGCTGCATCAGGGGCCGGTTCTGCTCGCGGCTGGCCGTCCAGATCTGCTCGATCTGCTGCTTTTGGGTGTCGGTGAGGTTGAGCTGGCTCAGCCAGCGGGGGCTGCCGTGCTTGGGGTGGTGCGCCTCGGTCGGAGCCGCCTCCGGTGTCTGAGCAAAGGCTGCAGGCCCACTGGCAAGGACTGCCAGAGCGGCAAGTAGGGCAATCGGTCGCTTCATGCCATCTTCTCCAAGGGGAATTACTGAACTACTGTTATTGACGAGCCGGGTGCCAGCAAGTTCAGGGGTGCTCACAGCCTACTTGAAGAGCTTCTAATCTGGCTCTCGAAGCTAAGATCTTTGCTGTATAAGCTTTACATCTGCTGCAGCCAATCGCATCGGTGCAAAGATCCCCGATTTTAGCCGTCAAACTCGACCAATGGCCAGGCAAAAACCCGTCAAAATTCCAGGTCGAGGCGTACAAAAAAAGCTCCGGGGGCCGGAGCTTTGGGTGAGTCGAGGCGGCGAAGATCGGCCCGCTAGACTCCGACGTTGGCCCCCTGGCTGCCGGTAAAAAGTTCGACCTTCAGAACTTTGCCCCCGGCTTTTTGAATGCGCTGCTGCTCACCGAACCAGTTCTCGTAGGGCACGAGCTTGGTAAAGAAGGTGTTCTGCAGTTCGCGGCCAGTGCGCACCCGCTTGAGGCTGGGGATGCAGGCGGTGACTTTGAAATAACGGCTCATGTGGTTCTCCCGTCAAAAGAGGGCGAGGGAGCGGCGTAGCCGCCCCCTGTAGTGTCGAAACTAGCTCAAGCCCGAGGCGAGATAGTCGAAGTAGACACCCGCTTCCTTGGCGGCGTCAGGGCCCACCAGGCCACCGACCACTTCCTTCATCGCCTGGATGCCGCCGACGGTCGCAGCGATCGGCACGCC
The DNA here is from genome assembly GCF_000484535.1 of Gloeobacter kilaueensis JS1. Lineage (NCBI taxonomy): Bacteria > Bacillati > Cyanobacteriota > Cyanophyceae > Gloeobacterales > Gloeobacteraceae > Gloeobacter > Gloeobacter kilaueensis. The sequence continues at coordinate 1,362,996 of NC_022600.1, forward strand.
CAGGGAGTTGTAGGTCTCCTTGAGGCCGTTGAGCACGCGCTCGTCGAGGATGGACGGATCGCCGGCAAGCATCGCGTAGGTGGCATAGCGCAGGAAGTAGTCCATGTCGCGGATGCAGGCGGCGTAGCGGCGGGTGGTGTACATGTTGCCGCCCGGACGGGTCAGATCGGAGTAGATGAGCGCCTTGGCAGCCGCTTCTTTGATGATCGTCGTCGCGTTGGAGGAGATGACCGCAGCGGCGCGCACGCGGGTCGCCCCGGTGGAGAAGTAAGCCTTGAGCTTGTCGAGGGCAGCGCCGTCGAGGTACTTGCCCTGGACGTCGTAGTTGTTGATGACAGCGGTAATTGCGTCTTGCATGATTGGTAAACTCCTGATGGTTCTCGCTTAAAGCTCGTTACTGCATCGCACCAACGAGGTAATCGAAGTAGAAACCGGCCTCGGCAGAGTCTTCGCCGGAGAGCAGGCTGGTGGCAACGCTCTTCATGGCGCGCACACCCTCGGCAACCGCCGGGATGGGAGTCTGCAGGGAGTTGTACATCTCCTTGACACCGATTACGCCGATTTCCTCGATCGGGGTGACATCGCCGGCGACGATGCCGTAGGTGATGAGCCGCAGGTAGTAATCGAGGTCGCGCAGGCAGAGGGCAGTCATCTTCTCGCCGTAGGCGTTGCCGCCGGGGCTGACGACATCGGGACGCTTCTGGAACAGCTGATCGCCTGCTTGCTTGACGATGCGCTCGCGAGCTTCGGTCAGGGTTTGGGCGATGCGCAGACGCCGTTCACCAGAAGCGACGAAGGACTTGATGCGATCGAGTTCGCCGGGGCTCAGATAGCGCGCCTCGGCATCAGCGCTGACAATCGCTTTGGTAAGAACGCTCATTAAGGTCTTCCTCCCTTAAGTGGTCAGTTGCGACTGGGTTCTCCTTGTTCCTCCACTCATCCCCAGCTGATGGGCAGATGGATGCTTCTCCGGGCACGGACCCGGAAAACTTGTCAATCCCCAGAATGCCACAGGTTGGTGCATTTGGGGGCACCGGGCAGTCGCGAGGTGCGAGTGCGGACGGAACGTCGAGGGTTTCGGTGAACAGATGGCTGCATGGTAAACACGACTTTCCTGGTAGAGCGTGCCTAGCGTCTGCTTGCGTACTGGTAACCGGTGTAGGTCGGCGAAAGGCTCGACCACGACTGGTTGATCTGCTCTTCGTCGTTGATTCGGATACTGGCGCGGTAGTTGCCGGCGGGCAACGTCGGGTAGCGCCGGTAGGGAACGATATCTTCGTTGAAGACAGATAAGTACTCCGGTGAATCGACGATCGCATCCACTGCCGCCCCAAGCCCCTTCGTCCCGAGAATCTGGACGTAGGTGCTGATCTCCTGCTGGGAGATCGGGGCACGACCCAAGAAGTGCTTGGTCAGCAGTTCGACGACCTTGGGACTGGGATAAGGCTCAAAGAAACGCTTGCGGTAGTTTTCTGAGCGGCCAAGCCGCCGAACGAACTCGCGCACCGAAATTTCGTTGTTTTTGAGCTTGGACTCCGCCTCGCTCAGGCGCAAAAAGCCCGGCGGAATACCGGCGAAGACGTCCATCACCTGGCGGTAGATGGCGTTGATCGCCAGATCTTTGTCGGTGCGCGTCGCCTGGGGGGTGACCCGGTAGACGCGCTCCAGCTGGCGGCGGAGGGTACCGACGCCTACCTCGACGGACTGCCCGCCGCTGCGGCTGGCCACACCCAGCTCAAGATACATCGGCTTGCTCATGTCGAGTTGCAGCTTGCTCGCCTCCAGCTTCTGCAAGCCCGCCTGCACCAGGGGCATTGCCGCGATGTCCATCTTGGATTTAATCGGCTTGAAGCTGGGCACCACCAGACTGTCGTCCTGGCGGGTGAAGCGGTTGTAAAGCTCGACGGAGTTGGGATAGTTGGCCGCCGGCAGGGTCGGGAACTGCCAGGAAGGCACCGTGTCTTCACCGAACAGCCGCCCGTACTCCTCGCTATCGACGAGGGCACCGACCAGCGCCTTGTAGCCCTGGCGGCCCAATAGCCCGTGGTACTTGATGAGTTCCGCCTGGGTTTTGACTGCCCGGCCCAAAAAGTGCTTGAAGGCAAATTCGACGACTTTCGTATTCGGATAGCGGTCGTGGAACTGCCTGCGATAAAGCTCCGATTGGCCCAGCTGGCGCACGAATTCTTTGATCGAGATTTCGCGGTTGCGCAGGCGGCTTTCGAGGTTGCTGAACTCCTTGCGGATGTAGCTTGCGATGTCCTTGTCAAAGACCTGGACGTAGGTAGCGGTGATCAGCGCGTCGGTGGAAGCCCGGTCCGTCGCCTCGGACTGCTTGAAGACCTTGCGCTGGCGCTTGAGAGCCGGTACCCCCTGATCGACGTACAGCTCCGGCAACGCTCGGGTGTTGATCGGTGTGCCGAGGGCCATGACGCTATCCATCAGGCGGCTGTTGTCCTCGCGGGGGCTGATGGCGGCGGGCGTCTTGAGCACTTCTGTCGAGCCGGAGCGGATCTTGCGCAGGTTGAGCCCCGCCGGGGTGAGGTAGCGCTCGTAAGGGAGCACGTCCTCGCCAAAGGTCTCCTGGTACTCAGCCGAATCGAGGATCGCGTCGATGACGCCGTAGAAGCCTTTTTTGGAGGCGATGTCGAAGTAGCGGTTGTTTTCGACCCGGTCGTAGGTGGGCCGGCCCAGCAGCCGCCGATGGATGTACTCGATCGACTTGCAGACGTAGAACTTCTCCCAGTAGAGCTTGCGGAAGATCTCGGACTTGGCGAGGGCGCGCACGAACTCCTTGACGTTGATCTCGCCGTTTTCGAGCTTGATCTCAGGTACACTCAGCCTCTGGCCGCTGTAGAGCTGGCGGCCAAAAATCTGCTGATAGGCGGCGGTGATCAATGCCTGGACGCTGCCCTCGTTGCCGACGACACCGGCATTTTGCACAAGACCCTTCGAGCGTCCCCGGTTGGCCTGGGTGAGCTTGAAGACCTTCGGTCCGAGGGTGGTGGCTGCCGCTTGTGCTCCGTCGGGGTTGCCCCGCTCGTTGGTGATCGGATTGCCGTTGCGGATCAAGATGCGCTTGACATCTTTACCAATCGGAGCCGGGCGCTCCTGGGGATTGATCGTCGAACTCTTGAAGATCGCTCCAAATTGAATTTCGAGCGGGTCGTTGCCGGAACCGTAGGGGTGCTGGTTTGGCAGGGGCTGGGTGTAGTCGGCAAATAAGGTGATGAACTGGGGCACCTTGCGGCGCGGTGCGGCGTAGTTGTAAAGATCGTAGGCCGCCCCCCAGTTCCACGACGGCTGCGCCTCGACCCCCAGCGACCGCTCGTAGGGCACCGTGTCCTCGCCAAAGATGCGCGTGTACTCTTCGGAGTTAATCAGCGCATCGACGAGGGCGTACAGGCCGCCGCTCGGAATCGACGACTGGCCGCGCACGTTCGGGCTTGAAATAATCGAAAAGTATTTTTGCACCTCGGCCCGCGACTCGGGAGCCCGGCCTAAAAAGTGCTTGAAGGCCAGCTCCAGCGCCCGCGAATTGATAAAGGGCGTGTAGAACTGCTGGCGGTACAGTTCGGACTTGCCCAGGCGGCGAATAAATTCGCGCACCGAAATTTCGCCGTTTTTGACCTTCGATTCGGCGTCAGAGAGCCCCTGGCCGTAGGGCTTGAGGTCGCGCTCAAAGACCTGGCGGTAGGCGGCGCGCACGACGCGCTCTTTGTCGTCGGCGGAGAGATTGACCTTGGGCCGCCCGTCCGCGCCGTAGATCACGGGCATCTTGAAAGTCGTCAGCGAATCGGCTGAGAGCTTGTAGATCGCGGGGAGCTTGAGGCCGGGCCGGTCCTCCGAGCTGGGCCGCACGATGTCCGGCGGCGCGTCGGAGCGGTCGTTGTCGAGGGCGCGGATGACGACGCTGAAGTAAGAAGACACCAGCTTTGCATCGTCGTCGTCTTTGAAGAGGCTGGAAGCTACCTTGCGCATCTCAAGCAGGGCGACGATCGTGGCGCTGATCGAGCAGGCTTTTTCGATGATCTCGCGCAGGCCGAGGGTGTTGGCCTCGAGAATATTCGGATCGCCCGCCAGAATCGCGTAGGTCAGATAGCGCAAGAACCAGTCCAGATCGCGGATTGATTTTTGCATCCGCTCCGGGCCGTAGCGGGCAATATTGATCGGCTCAAAGTCGGGCGGGACCGCAAAGTCACTCGCCGCCCGCACCGTGCCGCCGCTGCTGCGGGTCGAGAAGATGGATTTGAGGGCGTCTAAAAAGTTGCCCCGGTCCTCGACGATAGGCTCATTGCCAAATTCGTCGTTGCCGGGGGTGCGCCGGGCCTGGGCCTTGGCCTGCTGGCGCTCAGAGTAGGCCATCGGGCTGCCGCCGACAAAGATACGGTTGGCAGCGCGCGAGACGATCCGCTCGGCGTTTTCGGTCAGCGTCGCCACGATCGCGACCCGGCGCTGGCCGTCCGCGAAGAAGCGATCGAGCTGGGAGACTTCGCCGGAATTTGGATAACGGTCCTCGGCGTTGATCGTGCTGATCGTCTCGGTCAATACCGTCTTATACAGGCGCGGACGCGCTACTGTGCTGCCACTGGTTCCCCTGATACTCATGCAGACACTCCCGTAACATTTGACTCAAACCAGAGCAAGATTGCCCGGCGAGTCCAGAACATGTCACCAGGACACGGGAGTCCAGGAGCACAATCGTCATCGACAACAGACCCCAAGATCGCTCCGCACTGTCCCTGGCCAGAAAACACACCCCTCACCACCGGCAAAATCACCCATCAAGAAACGTTGTTAAAAAACATTGCATTTGATGAAGCGCGATTTTGCTCCTTGCAGCTTCGTTTACAAAGAAACCACATCGTCAGGTGGAGATCAACGGCAGCTAAAGATAAGTTTTGTTGCACCCAAAACGCTACGGTAGTAAGCCCAGAGCCGGTTTCAGGTTCTCAGGCGGCAGGGAGCCAGAAGGCGGCGAGGGTGCCTCCGATGCCAAAGCCGAGGGCAGCGATCATCAAGTTGGCGTGCCAGTCGATGAGCAGGTCGTCCCGCCACAAAAGCCAGAGGCCGACGAGCAGACTGGCGGCCAGGTGCAGGCTCACAGCCGCCAGAAAGCTGCCGCAAAAAAGCCAGTAGACGAGGGTTGCCATAGCCCAAAATTACCCTTTCGGCGGGTTTTTGCGGAGAGAAAGCTGTCTGGCGTGTAAAATTTCTTAGTAACAACCGCTAACCGCTCGTTGCAGTGAGATGGCTGTCCTGCCGCTCGTAATGCACTTGAATGTGCAGGCTGTAGTCCCCGACCCGCTCGGAGAAGCAGTCTGGCAGAGGTGGTTTACCGCCTGGTTGAGCGCCTTGCGTCCGGCGGAGCCGGTGGAGTTGACCTTGCGGTTGGTCGATGACGAGGAGATTCGGCAGCTCAACGCCTGCTTTCGCGAGCTAGACGCTGTGACCGATGTCCTCGCCTTCGAGGCCGGACCTGTACTGGAGCCGGCGGTGGAGGGGGAGCCTTTTTATCTTGGTGACATCGTCCTATCTGTGCCCAGGGCGACAGGACAGGCGAACCAGTTCGGTCATGCTATAGAAGCGGAACTGGGCTGGCTGGCTGTTCACGGTCTGCTGCACCTCCTCGGGTGGGACCACCCGGACGAGGCGGCCTGGCAGGCGATGGTGACCAAGCAGGCAGAGCTACTTAAAGGAGTGAACGTCGAGTATGACTGGCCGAGCGTCTACCCAATCGATCGATAAAGCGGCGTCAAGGCGCTCCTGGCGCATCGCTGAGACCCTTTCTAAGAGTTTCTCCTATGCCAGTGCCGGGGTGATCTATGCCACCGCCACCCAGCGCAACTTCCGCATTCACCTGGGCATGGGCACCCTCGCCTTTGTGCTCGGGGCGATGCTGCACGTCAGTTTGCTTGAGATGGCCGTGATTGGTCTCGCTGTCGCCCTCGTGCTCGCCTTTGAACTGATTAACACCGCTCTTGAGGCCACCGTCGATCTGATCGTGGGCGAACAGTACCATCGGCTGGCCGAAATTGCCAAAGATTGCGCCGCTGGGGCGGTGCTGGTGGTCTCCTTTGCCTCGCTGGTGGTCGCCACCTGCATTCTGCTGCCGCCGCTTTGGCATCTGCTCGCCGCCAAACTTCTGCTAGTTTGAAGATAAACGTAGGAGAGCAGGCTGTGGCCACCGATCTGCGTCCCGGAATGCCGGTCAAAGTTGTCAACTCCAAAGATCTGTACTACGGCTTTGAAGGCCAGGTCCAAAAGGTCGTCGATGGCTTCGTGGGGGTCATCTTTGCCGGTGGCAACTGGCTCAAGCACGTGCGCTTCCGGCCCTCCGATCTCGAAGTTGTCGAAGCGCGGGGCAAAAAGCGCGGCAAAAAGTAAGTTCAAAGAGCCGATCCGGGTACTTTACTTTCAAGCGCAACCATCGTACCCGTGGACATTCTCAAAACTTCGCCGGCGGACGAGCTGGCCATTTATCTGTCCTGCTATCCGCCGGCCCGTCGCCCCTACCTGCCGGCGGCCCTGCAACTGTATCGCAGCGGCAATCTTGCTGGAGAGCGGCCCATCGAGGGGGCAGAAGCGATCACTTTTGTGGCCCGCTGGCCCATCAGCGCCCATCCAACCGACCGCATCTGCTGCCAGATCGACTTTATGGACGGTAGCCGGAGGTGGCACTACGCACTGGAACTCACCAACTGCGAGTGGGTAGGCTACCTGATCGAACTTCTCGCTGCCCGCAGCGACGCGCCACCAGCCCTGCCGGGTGCGTTCTACCGCCGTCTTCTGCACAGGCAGTCCTAGACTTTCTCCGGCACGTTCTCGCCTAAAAGCCCGCTCGGACGCAAGAGCAGAACCCCCACCAGCACGATGAAGGCAAAGACATCCTTCCATTCGCTGGAGATATAGCCCGAACCCAGCGATTCGAGCAGCCCGAGCAACAGACCCCCCAGCATTGCGCCGGGAATGTTGCCGATGCCCCCCAGTACGGCGGCGGTAAACGCCTTGAGGCCCGCCTGAAAGCCGATAAAAAAGTTGATCGATTTAAAGAAGACCACAAACAGCACCCCGGCCACCGCCGCCAGCGACGAGCCAAGCACAAAGACGATCACGACGATCGCCCGCGTGTCGATGCCCATCAATTGAGCCGCTTCCATATCCTGGGCGGTGGCGCGCATCGCCTTGCCAAGCCGCGTCCTCTGCACCAGCCAGGTCAGAATCGCCATCGCCGTCACACTGACGCCCATCGTCAAAAGCTGGGGCAGGGTAAGCTGCACCCCGGCGAAGGCCACGCTCCAGGAAGGCAAAATTGTATCGGGCGGCACGCGGTCGCGGCTACCGACGATGAGCCGCATCGCGTTCTGCAGCAGGATCGATGCGCCCAGAGCCGTAATGAGAAGCGACAGGCGCGGTGTCTTGCGCGGCGGGCTGTTGCGGCTCAAGTAAGCGAATAGGCCCCAGCAGGCCGCCGCCGCCCCCGCCCCAACGAGCGGTCCCAGTGCCCAATCGAGCAGGCTCGCTCCGCCATGAATGAGGTGATACAGCCACCAGATGCCGCTGCCGACGGCGGCGATAATTGCCAGCTCCAGCTTCTGCAGCGGTTTTGCTTCGCTCAACAGGGGCCGGTAGGCGAGCCGCTCCAGGCCCATACCCAGCAAAGAACAGACCGCCATCGCCGCCACAAGGGCGATCACAAGCAGGAGCCACCAGGGCAAGCCGATACTGCCCAGCGTAAAGAACACCCCCAGCGCCACGAAGGCTCCGACCATGAACACCTCGCCGTGGGCGAAGTTGATCAGCTCCAGAATGCCGTAGACCATCGTGTAGCCCAGGGCAATCAGGGCGTAGACGCTGCCCAGGGTAATGCCGTTGACCAGTTGCTGAATCAGTTCCTGCAAGAGAATGCCTCACACTGGCGATATTTCAGACAAAGCGTAGCACCCTGTTTCCGGAACCGGGCGGCTCGAAATCGTTTATCATAGAGACTGCTTTGGCGGACGCGTAGCTCAGCTGGCTAGAGCGCCACGTTGACATCGTGGAGGTCGGGGGTTCGAGCCCCTCCGCGTCCATCGCCCCCAAGCCCGCTTCACAGGCGGGTTTTGCTGTTTGTGAGAATAGTAGCTCCGTGGCGCAACACAGAGCACCTGTCCTCAAATACGCACATATTGAGACGTATTTGAACGTATTCGCACGTATTTTGGGTACGATTTGGGTACGAAATCGACTCCCACGATGGGCAAATCCGGTAAAGGGACTGTGGTTATCGAAGTGGCAAACGGTCGCCTTAGACTGCGCTGGAGAGTGGCTGGCGAGCGCTACGCGACGGCTCTGGGACTTGCCGAAGGTGTGGTTAATCGCAAGGTGGCCCAGATGAAAGCAAAGCAGATAGAAGGCGATATCGCCACCTGGGAGTGGGGGATGCAACCGCACTGGCGCATTGTCGAACTCAATGTCTGGGCAGAGCTGCCGGGCTGGGTGAAGGTGCCTCCCAAGCAGTGCCCCCGTCCCTTTACTGAAGAAGAGATGGTCCTCATCCCGCAGGTAGCACTCTACTGCTGGCCGTTCTGCTCGCCTCGCTGCTGGAGGATGTCGAGTATCCGCCGGTTCTCTGTCTGCAATCCCCGGATGTAACCGGAGTTCTCATCGACTCGGGCGGCTACCACGTCGATGCGCCCGATGATGTCGTCGGCCACATCGACCAGATTGGTGATAGCGCTCACGGCCATATTGTTGGCCTCAGCTACTTGAACTGTTAGATCCGCGATGGCTAAGGCGTTGGCATCGGTGCGGGCTGCTAAAGCCTCGATGGCTCGACTGTTGGCCTCTGTCTGCTCAGTCAGTCGGTCAATGCGCCTGTCGGTCGCCGCCTGCTGCCGGATGAGCACTTCGAGGGCGGCCTCAATGCGATCGAGCCTGCTGCCCTCCCCAGAATCTCTCTGTTGGCCTGCCCCCTCAAGGGGGTTGCCGGTGGTCATCCCTGCTCCTCGTTTCCTGCGATTTCTAGTTGCTCGGTGCTCAGGCACTCGGAACGACACAGGCGCTCCAGCACTTCAGAGCGAGTAATGCCTAAAGCCTCTGCAACCGCGTCGATGCGCCGGGTGGCGGTGGGTGTCAACATCACGCGCTGCTTTGACTCGCCCCACTTCCCAGCAGGGGCAAGCCTGTCCCTGGGCATCGCTACGACCCTATGCGCATCTACACACTAACTCTACATGAACCATGGCATGTGGACATATGGCGACTTAATCGTATGCACACGTGCGCACTACTTTTAGAACGCCGCCTGCACCGTGTCGTGGACGTAGAGGACCGATAGCTGGCGAAAGCGGCGCTTGTACTCGCGAACCAGTTCACCGATCGCCAGTGCCGTTGTCGGAGTGGACGGGTAGAGCAAAACGATCACCCGCGATCTTTCGCGCACGAGGGAGCCGCCGGGCGGGCGGAACTGGCCGTTCGCCTCGATGACGGTGAGACCATCGGGAAAGCGGGGAGTGACCACCTCCGCCAGATAATCCTGCCATTCTTGATCGCTCACTGGGGTACCATCCGGCTTGCTGAGGCCAAAGTACAGTTCGTCGCGGGCGAAAGTGCGGAGAACGGGGGCTACCGGGGCAGCGGGGGGAGCCTGAGGGACAGCCTGGGCCAGCGCGGGCGGGGCTGACAGCAGGCGGGTAAGAGCAACAAGAAGAAGGGGACAAATTGAAAGATTCAACGCCATTCCAATCGGCCTCCGATGCGAAAGGTCATACCTGGGGCAGGATTACCGTCGAGGTACTCGTACTGGGTGTCGGTCAGGTTGAAGACGCTGCCGGTGAGCGTAAAAAAAGGTGTGAGGGGGATGGCAACGTTCAAATCAAGGTTGAGGAAAGGAGCGGTGGTCACATCCAGAGCTGCGGCAGTGCGCCGGGGGCAGATGCAGGATCTATCCTTGCGGCAGGGAGTGGTGGCCTGGGCGGCCCGTTAGACTGAGGGTACTGACACAACGGTTTTTATGAGTGGCCTCAGACCCTATCTGCCTTTGATCATCTTGGTGGGCATCCTGGTCGTCGTGCTCGGCACCGGCCTCTTTTTGATCACTGCCGGTAAGGGCATCGGCCAGTTCTTCTTTGGCCGGACCTACGCCGAGAGCGAACTGAAGGACTACGTGGCGACGGTGCTCAAAGAGAACCTGCGCGGTGCGAGCTGCCAACCTTTTGACACCGACGACAACGGCTACGTCTCCTGCGATTACACAGTATCTGCTCAGCCGGGCATCACCCGCTCGATCGAGTGCGCCGCCTTCGGTATCGGCGGCTTCATCAATCGCGGCTGCCGCACCCGCCTGCCCAACTTCCAGACCAATTAATAACGGGTATGGTGCTCTTGGCCGGGAGCTTATGCCCGATTTAAAATTGCTGCAGGGCAGGCTGCCTATCAACTCTCGGTCCGTCGCCAGGTTGTCGGTTTGTCCTTGTGATCGATAAGTATGATCCCTTGATCGAGTAGTTGCTGGCGCAGTCGGTCCGCTTCGCCCCAGTTGCGCTCTTGCCGGGCCTGTTCGCGCAGGCCAATGATGCGCTCGATCTCTTCGATCTCGACTGCCGGTACACCGGTGAGCGCCCCAGATTCGAGCAACGCGGCTGCTTCGGAGGTGATGCTCAGATCGCCCGCCGCGCCGGATCGAGCATTGACATTTGCAGATAGAGAGACCATCCGAGGTTCGAGGCCGAGTACGGCAGCCAGGCGCTTGAAGGTCCGCCACTGGCAGGCAAAGGCAGCGCTGTCGTCGAGATTGCCGCCGTGGACGACGATGTTGCGGCCTGTGATCAGTTTTTTAGAAAGATCGAAGAGGACGGCGAGCGCCTGGGGCGTATTAAAATCGTCGTCCATCGCCTTGACGAAGGTGGCGACGTGCTCCTCTGAGAGATCGCCCTCCGGCTCCTTGTCGAGCTGGTGGATCAGTTCGTTTAGCGAAAAGACCTTTGCCATCTCCTTCCAGGCGTTCTCGGCGGCGGCGATTGCCTCTGGTGAGAAAGCGATCGGATTGCGGTAGTGGGTCTGGAGGATAAATAGCCGCAGAGCGATCGGCGAATGGACTCTATAAAGATCGCGCAGGGTGCGGAAGTTGCCCAGGGACTTGGACATCTTCTCTTCTTCGCCGGAGGTGGAGTTGACGATATTCAAAAAAGCGTTGTGCAGCCAGTAGCGCGCCAGGGGCTTACCGGTTATCGCTTCAGATTGGGCAATTTCGTTTTCGTGATGGGGAAACTTGAGATCTTCGCCGCCCGCGTGGATGTCGATCGTTTCTCCAAGGGTGGCGCGCACCATTGCCGAGCACTCGATATGCCAGCCCGGCCTGCCCGGTCCCCAGGCCGAATCCCAGTGTGGCTCTCCCGGTTTGGCTCCTTTCCAGAGGGCAAAATCGAGGGGGTCTTCCTTGCGGGCCTGTTCAGCCTCGCTCACCCGCTCGCTCGCTCCAGCTTCGAGATCTTCGATCCGACGGCCTGAGAGTTTGCCGTAGTCTTTGAAGCGGCGCACCCGATAGTACACGTCGCCGTCCGATGGGTAGGCGAAGCCCTTGATTTCCAGTTCACCGATCAGCCGCTCGATGGCCGGGAGGCTCTGGGTCGCCCGTGGGTACTTGTCGGCGGGCAAGATGTTCAGCTGCTCCATATCTTCGAGATAGGCTTCGATGAACGTATTGGCGACTGCACCCATCGAGGAGCCTGTTTCCTCGGCCCGCTTCAAGATCTTGTCGTCGATGTCGGTGAAGTTCTGGACGTAGGTGACCTCGTAGCCCCGGTAGCGCAGGTAGCGCCGGATCGTGTCCCAGACGACATAGGTGCGGCCATGCCCCAGGTGGCTGTAGTCGTAGACGGTGACGCCGCAGACGTAAAAGCGGACCTTGCCGGGCTCGATCGGCACGAAGGGTTCTTTTTTGCGGGTGAGGGTGTTGAAAAGTTGCAGGGCCATCGGTCGCTCCAGGAGCGGTTCTTTTATCGTAGATGCTCAGGCGGGGGCGAGGGTGAACGTCTCGACAGACACACGAGCGCCACCGACCGCAGATTGCTCGCAGGCACTCGCCACCGCCAAAGCGTGCAGGCTGCGCTCGAGGGTGACATAAAGTTCGCCCCTGCCCTCCAGATAATCGAGCACGATCGCCGTGTCGCGGGCAAACAATCCTCGCCGCTCGCCCGGTTCAAGGCTGCGGGTGCGCTCGCCCTCAAAGACCAGGAGCTGCCGTCCGTCGTGCAACAGTCCCCCCTGGCTGCCGGTCAGTTCCAGCTGGGTCTCCGATCGCGCACAGGCACTGCCCTTGGCGTAGACGATCTGGCCTGTGGCCCCGCTTTCAAAGGCGAGCTGGGCCGCGCACAGGCAGCCACGATAATTGTCACCGCTCAAATCAAAGTAGCGGTTCTGGCAGAAGACCGAGCGAATCGGCCCCACCAGATCCACGAGCCGCCCGAGTCGGGAGACGGCTCCCACCAGCGGAAAGCCAAAAAGGGCCGTCGAGAAGGTCCAGCGCCCCGGCTCCGGCAGGCGGGCATTCAGGTTGCTGTAGCGCACGAGGTTGATCGGACCCACCCGCTCCAGCTGGGCTACCAGCGCCTGGTGGATGCCGCTAATCAGTTCGATGTGCTCGACGTGTAAAAGCCGGTGGTGCGCCCGCGCCAGGGCCGCTAAAGCGATCGCCTCGGTCAGATCCAGCGCCAGGGGATACTCGACGACGACGTGGGCCCCCCCCAGCAGTGCCCGGCGCACCCACAGGGCGTGATCGCGGTTGGCGGTCGCGACAAACACCAGATCGGCTCCCGCCAGCAATTCCTCGCCCCCCGAAACCAGGCCGAATTCTGCAGCGAAGCGGTGCGCCGACTCCGGCTGGTGGCCGATGCAACCTGTGATTTTGACGCGCGGATCGGCTGCCAGAGCCGTCGCTCGCTGCCGGGCCGCGTAGCCGGTACCGACCACGACGGTCCGAACAGGAGGGGTTAAGAAATGTAACATTTGAAGATCGGGCCGATACACTGGAGGAGATGGCCTTCTTCAGGATAGGGGTTTCTACCCAGGCATGACGCGCCGGATCTCCACCGCACCGATACCGCCTGAGCAGCGCCCGTTCAACGAGTACCAGCAGCTGCGCACGTCGTATTTTTTTCGCTGGGCGACCGTTGAGCCCCGCGCTTACCTGGGGACGATTCTGTGCGTCTGGGCGGGCTCCTGGGTGGTGAGCGGCCCGGTGGCTGCCTGGAGTTTCCCGCCGGTCCGGATGCCGGTACAGTTTTTCATCGGCGGTGCGGGTGGGGCAGCGATCTTGCTGGGGCTGGTGCTGTTGCGGCTCTACCTGGGCTGGTCGTACATCCACACCCGCTTACTCTCCGCGAGCGTTCACTACGAGGAGACCGGCTGGTACGACGGCAGCTTCTGGACCAAACCGCCGGAGGATCTGGCCAAGGACCGGCTGGTGGTCGAGTATCAGGTCGCTCCTGTGATGCGCCGCCTGCATCGCACGCTGGCGGCGCTCGGCCTGTTCTACGCCCTGGTGGCCCTGCTGTACTGGCTGCTTTAAGAGCCCCTACAGGCCAGGGTTGCAGTAGTAGACGCCCTGGACGACGTTGATGGCGGGCTTGGCAAAAAAGTAAAGGTAAGGCCCGTTGCTGGTAAAGAACACCTGCGGTCTGGCCCGATTTTTGGTCGTCCCGTCGCTGCACTGCCTGTAAAAAGGAGCGGTCGGGTCGATGCCGGCGATCCAGATGTCCGACGGTTTGCTGCTGCCGGGGGTCGGGTCGCCAATCGTCCCCATGTAGATATACGACTTGCCGTTGTAGGCAAATACCCCCGGCGAGAGCAGATACGGTCCCTTCGCAGGAGGCACAAGGGTAGTGAGCAGCGCCCAGGCGTTGTTGATATTCTGGTAGACGTTGATGCTCGTCTGGTTGCTCACCGCAAAGAGCAGGTAGTTGTCGCCGTACTCGGGAGCCTGCCAGAGCATCGGACTGCTCTTGGGCGGACTGTCGAAGGTGAGCTGCTGCTGGACTTTTGTATCGATGTTATAAGAAAAGACCTGGGGGACGTTGTTGGCCAGCGCCGTGTAGACGAGGGCGCGCTGACCAGCAATCCAGCTGATGTTCTGCACCAGGGTGCCGGGGATCGCGGTCTCGGTGCCTGCGTCGTTGAGGTTGCGCCATTTGCTCGTCGTCTGGCCGCTGCGGGTGGACTGCTGGTAGAAGATGCGCGGAAAGCCATCGAACTGATCGAGGCTGCCCACCGGAGCGGAGCGGTTGTTGCCGGAGGGCAGGGGATTGGTAAACCACTGGCCGTTGCTGTTGTAGGCAGAGCCGAGGGCGGCGGTGGCCCCACTGCTGGATGGCAGGGCCGTAAAGACGATCTGGGGGCCGAACTGAGCGGAGTAGACCCAGCGCGGGCCGATAGCTACCTGATCGGGAGCAAAGAGCGCGCCGGTCGTGACCAGGGTGCCCATACCGGTCGTCGGGTTAAAAGCACCGCTTGTCGGATCGACGAAGCCAATCCAGACGTTGGCATTTTGATCGGACCAGACAAAGCGCGAGTTGGGCTGGTCGAACTGCAGGTCGGTGATCTTGATGCCAGGAAGCGTGACGAGCACATCGCTGGTGCTCTGGGCCTGGGCGGGCAGAACCGTCAGTGCCGCACACAGGCACAGTGGCAGGGCGAGCTGCCAGTTTGGAAAATGCATAAAAGCTCCGTTAACGAGGGGCGGAAGAAGAGCGTGCTTGCGAGGGAGCCGTCTGGGGCGGGCCGAGGCCGGTGTCTGCCCGGTACATCTGATAGATCGGATTGGCTCCCTGGGTGACCACTTGAAAGTATAAGATCTCTGCCTGGCTGGTCGTGAACGCCTTTGGATTTTTGCGCACCTTGAGGGTCGGGTCGCTCACCCGACGATAAAACGGCTGGGCCGGATCGACCCCGGCAATCCAGACCTCTGTCGGCACGGTCAGACTTTTTTGATTCTTGCTGGGGGAGGCGACCATGTAGATGTAGGACTTGCCGTTGTAGACGAAGGGCTGGGGCGACCAGAGGTACTTGCTCGTCGTCGGTGGCGCGAGGGCGGTGACAAACTGCCAGCTACCGCTCTGGTTGTGGTAGATGCGAACGCTGAGCTTATCGCTGGTGAGGGTCATCAGGCAGTCGTCGCCTCCGTACTCCGGAGCCTGCCAGATAAAGGCAGAGAGCTTGCCGGGAGCGTCGAAGGTGATCTGGGTCAGAACGCTCGTATCGATGTTGTAGGTAAAGATCTGGTTGTTGCCGCCAGCGGGCTGGCGGAAGACGACGGCCCGCTCGTTCGGCACCCAGCGCACCCCCGGAAACTGGGCACCGGGGATGACAAATTGCGCTCCGGAGCTATCGAGGTTGCGCCAGAGCACTAGCTGATTCTCGGTCGTCAGATACGAGAGCGCTCCTTTGAGGGCCGGGCTGTCGCTGCCGGTGGGACCGTACTTGTTGGTGCTGTTGGGCAGGGTCTTTGTAACCCAACTTGTGCCGTCGAACTGGGCGCTGCCCAGGCTGAAGCGGTTCTGGCTGTCGTAGCGGGTGTAGAGAATAGCAGGGCCAGTGTCGCCGAAGCCGTAGACCGGCCCGTTGCCGAAGACGAACTCATTGGCAATATTTGTATCGACCAGCACGCCCTGGCCGGAGGGCGGATTGAAGTCGCCCGTGTCCGGATCGATCGTGCCGACCCAGAGCCTGCCGGACTCATCTCCCCAGGTGAGCTGGTAGTGGCCCTGATCGAAGTCCGGGTCGATCAGGCTCTGGTCCGGGTCGGAGACCAGAACCTCCTGGGCGGAAGCGGACGGGGTTGCGATCCCGGTCACGGCGGTGAGGAGCAGCGCAGCGACCCATTGCCGAAGCAGGTGCGGAGTTTGCATGGGGGAGCCTCAAGGGCCGGGTTCCAGGGCAACGGAAACAGCCTTCGCAAAAGCAAGACTTTTACCGTTCGCACTGGGCGTTATTCCCCGGCAAAACGCACCCAGACTACCACCACCGATCGTGCTATTTTGTGTAGCCGCGAGCAATTCTCGAAAATATGCGATCCTTCTCACAGGCGGGTGCTATTTGACCTGGAAGTAACTGCTACTTGTGGCCGTGCCGCCGGGGTTGGTGATCTTCAGCGGGCCGGTGGGAGTGTTCGCCGCGACCGTGGCGGTGATCTGGCTGTCGGATTTGACGGTGAACGAAGCCGCGCTCGTCCGGCCAACGCTGACGGCGGTGGTGCCGGTAAAGTGGCTGCCGTTGATGGTCACTGCTGTTCCAGCCGGACCGCTGGTAGGCGTGAAGCTGCTGATGGCCGGGGCGGCGTAGATCTGGAAACTGGAGGCGCTGGTGGTCGAACCGGCAGCGTTGACGACCGTAATCGGTCCACTTTTTGCTCCACTCGGGACGACGACTCGGACGCTGTTGTTGAACGCTGAGGCAGGCGCAGCAGCGACGCCATTAAAGAGGACGCTGCTTGTCGCTCCGAGGTTGCTGCCGTTGATGGTCACCGAGGTGCCCACGCCGCCGGAGGGGGGCGAGAAGCTGGTGATGGTGGGGCTATTGACGACGCTGAAGCGAGCGCTGCTGGTGACCGAGGCACCGCCCACCGTGACTTTGATGGTGCTGGTGCTCACCCCGGCGGGCACCGTCACTGCAATCTGGGTGTCGGAGAGGAAGTTGAAGGCGGCGTAGAGACTGCCGAACTGAACGGAGCTGACTCCGGTAAAACCGCTGCCTGTGAGGGTGACGGTCGATCCGACCGGCCCACTGGTGGGGCTGAAGCTGCTGAGGGTAGGAAGAACGGTAAAGCCCAGGGAACTGGTGATCGTGCCGGTGGGTACGGCGACGTTGACGGTGCCGGTGTTCGTTCCGGAACTGACGGTGGCGACGAGCTGGCTGTCGGAGACGACGTTGAAGGGCACCTTGACGCCGTTGAACTTGACTGCCGTCGCGCTGCTGAGGCCAAAGCCATTCAGGTTGACCGGCGTGCCGACTGCGCCGCTGGTGGGAGAGATGGCCGTGAGCCCGGCGGTGACGGTGAAATTTTTGGGAGCCGGAGCGTTGCCGCCGTTGGTGATGAGCAGAACCTGGCCGCTGTTGCCGGTGGCGTTGATCGTGGCTGTGACCTGGCTACTGGAGACCTGGCTGAAGGGCACGCTCAGGCCGCCTACAAGCACCGCCCGCGTCCCGCTCAGGTTCTGGCCGCTCAGGGTAATCGTCGTACCGACCGGGCCGGTGGTGGGAGCGATGGCTGTGATCTTTGGGGCGGGTGTCAGGGGCAGATCCGAAAGGCAGGCCCAGTTGCGGGCGTAGGCCAGGTTCGGATCTTGAGCGGGCGCGGAGTGGGGGTCCGCCTCCGGAACGGTGATGAGCAGCCAGTCGTTGTTGGGCGTCGTCTCGCTGGTGGACTGGACCATGCCGAGGGTCTTGTAGTTGGTCGTAATCTGGGTGATCGCGTCGTCGCCGATGTGGGACACCCCCTTGAGGCGAGTGGTGGGCGTCTGCCAGGGCAGCTTGCTGAGCCAGGCAGCGGAGACGGTCTGCGACACGCCCTGGTTGAAGAGCGAGACAGCATCGACCGGTGAAGAGAGAAAACAGACCCGCTCGGTGAGCTGATCCATCGCGATATAGCCGGCGTGGCCACCGCCCTGGCTGCCGCCCCCGATGCGCACGTGGGACCAATCGACCGTGTTGCCGGCGATTCCTGGCGGGAAGGGAAAGCCTGCGGGCAGATTCGTCTTCAAAAAGCTGATCAAAGCCGAGAGGCGGTGCATGACACTGTTGGCCTGATTGACGTTTACCAGGGGCGAGGTGTCGGTGCCGTAGATAATTTCCTGACGAACCTGGCTGTAACAGTTAGTGTCGTTGAGACAGAGCACACCCACTTCGACCGGGTTGGCGTAGGCAAGAGCGATCACCAGATAGTTTGCAGAGATGGCCTCCGAGAGGATCTGGCCCGTCGAGAAGCTGTTGCTTACAGGATCGTAGGGCGTGCCAGCTGTGCCCTGCAGGTACAGAAGCACCCCCTTGATCTGGCTCGGGTCGCTGGGGATGCCGACGACGTGGTAGCCGAAGCCCTGATCCTCCGGTCCGATATCCTGCATAGCCGGGTCCGTCTGGCTCGGAACAATAGCGCAGGCAACGCCGCCGGTGATGCTGCCCTGGTCGTAGCTATTGGTCGGACAGACGGCTGTCGAAGCGGCGAGGGCAGGGCGGGCGAGCACGCCCAAAAAAACACCAAAAAGACTTCCAAAGGCAAGGTGTGCAGCCTTCATACGATTGATTACCCCTACTTGGCTCTCGAGTTCAACGGTACGGTTGACGCGCGCAGCAGAACCACCACCGGGCGGACAGAGTGTGCCTGTCCGCCTGGCTAGCCGGGGGAATCAGCTGCAGAGTACCAGGATGGGTATCCGGTTGAATGCAGCGCAGATCACAAACTGAAGGAAGTCACAGGAAAGTCCTACGGACTGCCCAGGCCGGTGTCTGCCCGGAAGATCGCCTTTTGATAACCGACCGGTTCCAGAAAATAGATAAAAGGCCCGCTCGCGGCAATGAATACCTCCGGATCGCGGCGCACCTTTACTGTCTGGTCGCTCACCTGACGGTAGAAGGGCAGCTCCGGGTCGATCCCAGCAATCCAGACATCGGTGGGCGCGGTGGCATCCTGGGGGTTCGGCGAGTCGGAGGTGAGCATAAAGATATAGGATTTGCCGTTGTAGATAAAATTTTCGGCTGAAGAAAGATAATGGCGCGGCGAAGGCGGCTGGAGGGTGTTGATCCGCCGCCAGCTGCCCGCGACGTTGCGGTAGACGCCGATCGCCGTGCCATCGACGATCGCAAAGCAGACGTAGTCGTTGTCAAATTCTGGTGCCCGCCACATAAAGGGGGTGCTCTTGTTGCCATCGTCGCTGCTCACCTGGACCGTCGTGGCGGTGTCGATAAAAAATTCGTATATCTGCTGCGTACCTTTGCTCTTGCGCGGATAGACGACGGCGCGCTCCCCTGCGACCCAGCTGCCGCCGGGGGGCGAGAGGCCAGGAATCACCCGCTCCGTTGCCGGTCTTGCGATCTCCCGCCACATGGCAACCGGTTGGCCGTTGCGGTTGGTACCGGCGTAGAGAATGCGCGGGGCCGGGTCTGCCGGATCTTTGCTGCCGATGGGGCCGAGGCGATTGCTGCTATTGGCGAGCAGGGTGCTGCTCCAGTTGGTGCCATCGAAGCTCGCAACCGCGAGCGCCGTCTGGCCGGTTGAATTGTATTTTGTATAGGCGATCTGGGAGCTATTGCCCAGCGCCCACTCCGGCCCATTGCCCAGGTGATTCTGGCCAATCGGGACGACGCCGGTATCGAGGAGCAGGCTCTGGCCAGAATTGGGCAAAAAATCGCCCGTCTGCGGATCGACTCTGCCCAGCCAGAGGTTGCCCGCCTGGTCCTCCCAGCTGAACTGGGCGTTCTGCTGGTCAAATTCTTCGTCGTTGACCAGAAAGGCCGGGTCGGAGACCAGCACGTCTTGAGCGCTGTCGGCGATCGCTACGCTGGAGAGCACCAGTGTCAGCAGGGCAAGACAACCGGCTGCGATGCGATACAGGCGCGCATGGGGCATGGGGGGACTCCTGGGCGGATGCACCGGTTTTCAGCCCAGGATGCCCCTGTCTGGAGGGCACCCTGGGCGCAATAAAGGGGTCCTAAGAACCTGGAATGACGGGCGTCGCCTTCCAGACGGCGGGCAGTTGTCCGGAGACCGCCGGGGCATTGTAGTAGACTACCGGCCCCTGGGTAGTGATAAATACTTCCGGATCCTTGCGGACATTTGGGGTAGTGTCGCTCACCATCTGAAAAAACGGGGCCGCCGGATCGAGGGTGGCAATCCAGATTTCTGTCGGGTCGGTGCCGTTCAGGTTGTCCGGGTTCGGGGAGACTACCGCCGAAAAGTAAGACTTGTTTTTATAGAACCAGGGTTCCGGCGAAGCGATGTACTTGTTGGTGGAGGGGACCTGGATGTTGTTGACGAGCGTCCAGACGCCGTTCGTCTGCCGGTAGACCTCCATCGTGCTGTAGGTGGCGGTGGGGCCAGGCGGGTTGCCCTGGCAGGTGACCATCATCGTGTAGTCGTTGTTGAATTCTGGAGCCTGGAAGATCCAGGGGCTGTCCTTGTTGCAGGGGGTGTTGGTGAGGATTGTGAGTTGTTTGGTATCGACGTTGTAGGTCGCCACCTGCCGGAAGCCTGAGCGCACGTCGATCGTGGTAAAGACCATCGCCCGCTGGCCAGGAATCCAGCGGCCACCAGTGTTGAGCTGGCCTGGCACCTGCTCGTCGGTGGTGGCGTCGAGGTTGCGCCAGTAAAGGGCGGTGCCCCGTCCGCGCACCGCATCCGGCCCAAGATACAGGAGCCGGGGCGAGGCATCGTTGACGTCTTTGCTCGGAATCGGCAATTCTCTGCCGGCGGAGTTGGCGAGAAATCCGGAAACCCAGGTGCTGCCATTTTTGTAGGCGCGTCCGAGGACCTTTTTGCCGTTTTTGTTGACGGCGGTCCAGACCAGCTGGGGGCCGTAGCTGCCGCCGTAGAGCCACTCGGAGCCGTTGCCAATTGCCGGTACCGGCAGGGCGGTGCCAGTGCCGTCTACCAGCGTGACCTGACCGCTGGGTGGCACGAGATTGCCAGTATTGGGATCGACGCCGCCAATCCAGACGAAGCCCGACTGATCGATATAAGTCTGCCGGGCACCGAGCTGGTCGTACTCGTTGTCCTCGATCGGAATACTGGGGTTGCTGACGACGACGTTGGGAATACCAGTCTGGGCCCGACCGGGTGAACTCAGCACCAGGGCGGCGAGCAGCGCAAGGGGCAGTGAAAGAAATGTAGCAAGCCGGAAGGAACCGGTTTTAAGCGGCGGAACGAGGGACTTCCGCCAGGAAGTGGGTTGAGGTGTCATGGGGGATTTACCGGGGGTAGTGGAGGGCAGCAGGAGCACATACAGCTTTAGACTGCAGTGCGGTGACCGCAAACAAGTATAGCAGTCCTCCGGTAAGTATACTGTGCCTGGCTTCATTCGCAAAATCGTGGTCAAGGCTACAAAAAACTGGCAATCAGGCGGTACCATGTACATCAACGTTCTCTGCATCCAGGTTCTTCGACCTGGGATCGCAAGGAATGGTCATACGCTTCCTGCCATTGCCTATGTCCTTCCCCCGCTTCCGCTCGTTCGTCTGGCTTATGCTTCCTGCCCTGCTGGCCGCTGCTGCGCCCGCTGAAACGCTCCCGATTGCAAATCCTTACGCTCGCCTGCCCCTCAGCTTCGAACCCAATGTCGGTCAGAGCGACGCTTCTGTGCATTTTGTTGCGCATCAGGGCAACGGCAGCCTGCTGCTTACGCCCGCCGGAGCCTACGTGGCCTTGCATAAAAAATCTTCTAACCCGGCTGAGAGCAGCACGCGCTCCCTCGTGCGGCTGGCTTTTGTCGGGGCGGACCAGCGGGCTGTCCTGCGCGGTGTGGATCGTCTCCCTGGCCGGGTCAACTATCTGATGGGCAGCGATCCGCTGGGCTGGCGCACTGGCGTTCCGACCTACCGCCGCGTAGAGGCAAAGGATCTGTATCCGGGCATCGACGTGGCCTACTACGGCAGGGACCGCCAGTTTGAATACGACCTGCTGGTGGCGGCGGGGGCGGATCCGGCGGCGATCCGGCTGCAGGTCGATGGAGCACAAAGCCTGTCGATCGATCCTGGGGGCGGGCTTATCATCCGGACGGCGGCGGGCGCGTTGCGCCAGGCACCGCCTGTGGTCTATCAGCTCATCGATAGCAAACGCCGGTCGGTAGATGGCCGCTACGTCCTGCTCGATCGCCGGACGGTCGCTTTTGCGATCGGCGCTTACGATCGACGCCGGTCGCTAATCATCGATCCGACGCTGAGCTATGCCACGCTGCTGGGCGGCAGCGGCGGGGACTACGGCGCGGCGATCGCCGCCGACAGTACCGGCAACCTCTACGCGACGGGCTTTACCGACTCCGTCGATTTTCGGACGCTCAACCCGCTACAGGCAGGACTTGCGGGCAACAGCGATGTCTTCGTCACCAAGTTCAATACCAGCGGCAACGCGCTCGTCTACTCCACTTACCTGGGCGGCAGCAACAACGACTACCCCGCCGCGCTCCGCATCGATGGCAGCGGCAACGCCTACGTTGTGGGCTACACCAATTCGACCAACTTCCCGGTGGCGAACGCTCTTCGATCGACCCTCGCCGGCAACAACGACGCCTTTGTGAGCAAGCTGAACGCCAGCGGCAGCGCGCTTGTCTACTCGACCTACCTGGGTGGCAGCAGCAACGACATCGCCACCGGTCTGGCCGTTGCCAGTTCGGGCAACCTCTACGTCACCGGTTACACCCTCTCCAGCGATTTTCCGCTCCTCAAGCCCCTCCAGAGCGTCTACGGCGGTGGAGCCTACGACGCTTTTGTCACCAAGTTCAACGCTGCCGGTAATACCCTCGCCTACTCCACCTACCTGGGCGGCAGCGGCACCGACTTTGCCAGTGGGATCGCCGTCGATAGCAAGGGCAACGCCTACCTCACCGGCTACACCACCTCCAGCAATTTTCCGGTGGTGGGTGCCTTCCAGCCCAGCCTCAAGGGTGGCTTCGACGGGTTCGTGAGCAAATTGAACGCCGCCGGTTCAGCTCTGGCCTACTCGACCTACCTGGGCGGCAGCAAGGGCGATTTCAGCACCGCCATCGCCGTCGGCAGCTCCGGCGATATCTTCGTCACCGGCTACACCGCCTCCACCGATTTTCCAAGAGCCAATGCTTTTCAAAGCCTGCTCAAAGGCGACCAAAACGCTTTTTTGACCAAGCTCGATGCTGCCGGGACGAGCCTGTCCTACTCGACCTACCTGGGGGGCAGCCGCAGCGAATACAGCTACGCCCTGGCGGTCGATAGCAAAGGCAACGCCGTGGTGAGCGGGCTTACCACATCTACGGATTTCCCGACTCTGAGCGCCCTGCAGGCGGGCTACAGCGGTGGTCTAGCGGACGCTTTTGTCACCAAATTCAACGCCGTGGGCAGCGCTGTGCAGTACTCGACCTACCTGGGGGGCGGCAGCGAGGACTACAGCTACGGCCTTGCCATCGACGGTGCCGACAACACCTACGTCGCCGGTTTTACCTACTCCGCCAACTTCCCGACCACCGCCGGGGCCGTGCAGCAGACACCGGCTGGGGAGGCGGACGGGTTCTTTCTCAAGATCGGGCCGTGATGGAGGCGATTTTCACAGTGATGAATCTAAGACTTGCTCCTCCAGGTAGGCGCTGGGCGCTTCTTGCAGGTTCTGCCCTGGCGGTGCTCGGAGTGTTGCCCCAGACGGCGCTGGCCCAGAGCTGTTCGCCCTGGACAGCCCCTCCCAACGTCATCGTCTCCGACACGACCGTTCCCGTCTACGACGCCGAATTTGCCCAAAACGACAACCGCTTTGTTTGGGCAGACGCGGTGGGCACCGTCTGGATCGGCAGGGTCGATCCGGCCCTGGGAAGCTGGCTACCGGCGAGTGGGCAGTTCACGCAGGTGACAACCGGTGCGCTCTCGGTGCCCAATACCTCCGGCAACGGCCCCGATTGGGTCTACAGCCAGCCGTACGGCCACCAGCTTGCAATCACCACTCAAAATGGCAGCGCCGCCCGTGGGCTGGGCAAGGTCTACTTCGACGGCACCAGCTGGCAGAAGCTCCTCCTCACCAAGGGGCAATCCCGGCAGTTGCCCATCGGCAGCAAGGACGAAAACGATCCACTGCCGCGCATCCTCTACCTGGGACCGCTCAAAAATCCGCCCCCCGGCTCGACCGGCACCCAGACGCTCTACTGGCGCTACCTCGACGATTACACCTCCGAGCAGATCCTGCCGGGAGTGCTTACCGGTGCCGGGCGCTGGGTCAAAGGCCGGCGCTCGCTGGTCTATTCGGCCATCGATCTGACAAACAACCTGCGCCAGATCTTCGAGTACGACATCGACACCAGTACCGCCACCCGACTCACCTCCGATCCGGGCAACAAGGTCAACCCCTGGATGTTTCAGGCACCCGAATTTAACAACGAGTACGTCTTTTTTGAGATCAGCGACTACACGACGATCGGCGTCTACCGCAACATCGCCGGGCGCTGGACGCAGATCGCGACGGTCAAGCCGCCCTCGATCGGCACCTACATCGCCTCCGCCGATCCGTTCGTCTACGATGGCCGCTCCTACATCTCGATGGTCACCTCCACCAACTCCGACAACCAGAACAAGACCGCCCCGACGGACATCTGGATTGCGAGCATCGACGGCAGCTTCTACCGCCAGGTGAGCAATCCGACCACCGGCATCCGCAAGAACCCCCACGTCTACATCACGAGCCAGGGGCCGTTCGTCTACTTCAACGCCAAGGTCAACACCGGCGGAACGACCGCCTACTACCGCGCCGACTCCGGACTTTTAAGCTGTCCACCCCCTTGAAGCCTTCTTCCCTCGTTGAGGTCGTTGTTCGATGTCAATCCAGATCGATGTAAAAAGAGGCGTTGCCCGGCTGGGTCTGGCAGCCAGTGTGCTGCTGGCCAGCGGCGGCGGAGCAGGGGCTGCCACCCTCAGCACCCTTTATACCTTCAGCGGCACCACCCAGAGCAGCGTGGGCGGAGCCGTTCCCTACGGGACACCGGTGCAGGCGAGCAACGGCAACCTCTTTGGCACCACCTATATCGGCGGCAGTACGGCGAGCACTCTGCCGCTGTGCCCCGCCGGTTGCGGCACGGTCTTTGCGATCACCCCCGCCGGCAGCCTCACGATCGTGAAATTGTTTGGCGGCAGCGACGGCGCTTTTCCCTACACCGGTGTGGTGGGCAACAACGGTTCGCTCTATGGCACCACCAGCGGCGGCGGCACCTACCGCTACGGCACGGTCTACAGGATCTCCTCCACGGGCGTGTTCAGTTCGCTCTACTCATTTATGGGTGGCCCAGCGGGGGGCTACGGCGGCAGCGACGGTGCCTTCCCGAATGCTGCCCTGGTGCTCGCAGACGACGGCAACTTTTATGGCACGACCGCCGGCGGCGGGCTGGGCAACCTGGGCACCGTCTTTCAGATCACCCCTGCGGGTGTGCTCACGACCCTCTATTCCTTCAGCGGCCCCGACGGCACCAACCCGGTCGCCGGACTGACAGCAGGCAGCGATGGCCGCCTCTACGGCACGACCGCTGCCGGAGGAGCCTCCGGGCGCGGCACGGTCTTTGCGATCACGACGGGCGGCGCGCTGACGA
The DNA here is from genome assembly GCF_000484535.1 of Gloeobacter kilaueensis JS1. Classification (NCBI taxonomy): domain Bacteria; kingdom Bacillati; phylum Cyanobacteriota; class Cyanophyceae; order Gloeobacterales; family Gloeobacteraceae; genus Gloeobacter; species Gloeobacter kilaueensis. Next base: position 1,388,270 of record NC_022600.1, read on the forward strand.
CCCTTTATTCTTTTGGCGGCGCGGACGGTGCCTATCCCAAGGGCGGACTGGCAGCAGGCAGCGACGGCAACTTTTACGGCACGACCGTAGGCGGCGGTGTCAACGCCCTGGGCACCGTCTACCGGATCAGCCCTGCCGGCAGCCTCACCAGCCTGTATTCGTTTGCCGGTCCCGACGGCATCGCTCCCCTCGCCGGTCTCGTAGCGGGCAGCGACGGCAGCTTCTACGGTGCGACCTACGCCGGCGGCACGGTCAACGCCAGCTGCACCAACGGCTGCGGCACTCTTTTTCGGATCACTCCCGCAGGCAGCCTGAGCACCCTCTACGCCTTCAGCGGCGGCAGCGATGGCCGCAATCCCGCCACCCGCCTGGTGCAGGGAGGCAACGGCAGCTTCTTTGGCACGACGCCCCTCGGTGGGGCGAACGGCGTCGGGACAATCTACAAGCTCCAGCCTTGAGAAGGAGGCAAAAAGCTTTGCTCGCCGCCGCCGACAGCCGGACCGGTCCACCGAGCAATCCATCGCTTATCAAGAACCGTGACAGAACAGTCTGCCTCGCTGCGGCTCGCCGATAATAATCTGCCAAAGTCATCTGAAAGTGTTGTGTGGGTGGCGAGTATGGCGATGCCGACGCTGGATCTTGAGAGTGCGGCCATCTGCGTGCAGGTGCTGGTCCTGGTGGGGATGGCCAGCGCCTGGAAGCCTGACCGCGAAAACCGCCCATCCGGCGGCGCACAGCAGCCCCAACCCACCTGCCACTACTACTGCGGCTCGCCCTACCTGCGCTGTGCCGTCCATCCCGAGCGGAAAAGTTGCCGGGATTGTCCTTCTTACCGCGCCAGCGCCCCAGAGCCTGCAGCCGACAAAATTTAGTGGGTATCTTGCAACCTAACCGAGCCCATAACTGAGCTGACGGGCCATCGGCATCATCAAGCCGGCGAGCGTCAACCAGCCAATCAGGCCAATCAAAAGCAACACACCCAGTTCCAACTGGCAACGCCGGCGCTCGGCAGCGGAAATTTGCTCTCTCAGGGGTTGCTCGTCAGCTGTATCGCCCGTGAGAGGACGCGTCAGATCCGGGGTCGGTGCAACTCGATCTAGAGATTCCATCGCCTGCTCCATCGATAAACGGGCCTGGGCCGAAACTGAAACCAGCTTCAGCGGGCAAAAGCGGATCGCGACAAAAAAGAAAGTCTACGCGAAGGCTGTCTTGGTCTATCTGAATCAATCAGGACCAGCGGAACCTCACACCCTTAGCAACAAATAAAACGCCCTGATGGCGGTAGCTGTCAAGGCCCAAAAGGGGGAGGTGCCAAAGAAAAACCCTTCTCGAGGGTTGCCGTTCGAGAAGGGTCGTGCGGATGCTACGCAGGGTGTTAGCGCTGTCAGGGGACTGCTCAGGCTCCGTAAGGACAGAACGAAGCGCAGTTCGTCTCGCGGCGGGGGTCAATCTTGCCACAGAGGCGGCAGATAGAGACGCCCTTTGCATCGACGGCCCGCAATATCTGGCTTTCGTGGCGCTTGAGGGCAAAGATCGTCTGCTCCGCCCACTGCTCAAGGGGCAGATTCTCAAGATCTTCTACCGTCAACTCGCGCCGGATCGTGGCGATATCTTCTCGAATCTGGGTCAGAGAATGGCCCGCACGGTAGGTCTGCTCGACCAGGGCGATAAAAAATGCTTTAAACTCCAGATCGATTTCGAGATTGCCTTCTGCGGTGCGCTTCAGTGCTGCAAACATTGCCGTTGCCTCTCGCTTGCCTCCACAACCCCATACTATGAAGCTTTATGGCTAGATGCAAATCAATGATTTTTATAAAAACGTTCGAGTATTATCTATTGATCTGAGTAAACAAAAGGCCACCACAGTCGGGTGGCCAGGGGAGGGCTGATCAACTCAGGGGGCGATGAGTCCCGGCAGGGTTCTGGTCTTTTCGATCTGTACCGCCTTCAGGGCGTTCGGGTCGAGGCCGAGGGCCCGGAGGATCGTCGGGGCGATCTGGGCGGTCTGCACAGGCGTCTTGATCGTGGCGGCGCTCAGGCGCGGGTTGGAGACGAGCAGGGCGACGCCAGTATCGTTGGCACCAAAACCGCCGTGCTCGGCAATTTTGCTGGTGCTGCCGGTGTAGATGACGCCGAGGGTGGGCTGCACAACAATGTCCGGGGTGCGGCTATCGGTCGTCGGATCGTTAAATTGCAGCTGGAGCAATTGCCCGGCGAGGATCTGCTCGATACCGGCCTGGGTCTGGTTGGCGCTGAGGGTGCTTACCGCCTGGGGGGTCTGGGAAGAACTGGTCAGCCACAACAGCGAGATGTCGTCCTCGGTTGCCTGGGCGACCGTGCTGCCCAAAAGCCCGGCTGGATCGGCGATGCCAGTGTTAAAAGTCTGCAGTTTTGTCGGGTCGATGGGCGTCTGGCCGTGCTTGGCGCTCACGATAATCAGCGTCGAGGCGAGCAGACCGCGCTTTTTGAGGGCGCTCACCATCTTGCCCACCGACTGGTCGGTGTGGGCGAGGGCGTCGGCGAGGGCCGGGCCGGGGGTGCCCTGGCCATCGAGGTAGCCCCCCTGTTCGGACTGGCCGCTCAGCGTCGGGGAGGTGGGCAGTTTCTGGCCGACGCTCACCGCCTGAAAGTTCATGCCAAACAGGGCCGGCACCGCCGCCCGCTGCGTGCCTGCCGCATTTTTGCCTGCGATCTGGTTGAGGAGGGCCTGGACTTTAAGATCGTCGTAAATCTCGGTGCAGGCGACGCTCTTGGTGATGCTCGCAGGCAGAGGCGGCGTGCAGATGGGCGTCACCCCATCGTCGAAGGTGGTGGCGGCGATCTCCGGGGTATAGAGGTCGTCTACGCCCTGGCCCGAAGGACCGTTGACAAGATCGTAGGCGAGGTGCTTGTCGGACCAGGCGGTGCGCAGACCGGCGGCTTTTATGACCTCGAAGACCGTGTTCACCCGCAGGTAGCTGTGGGGAAACACCGGCGAGCAGCCGTGGGCCGGGTCGCGGGGCAGAGCGGCGGTGTTGATGCCGCCGCCGCCGCCCAGGAGATTGGAATTGATGTCCACCGTCTCGTCGTAGAGGACTTCGGTGCCACTGGAGGCACAGGCGGTATCTGTGGGAGCGGAGAGCTTGCGGTCGTAGGAATCGTCGTAGAAGACGCCGGTCGAGACGGGCGAGCCGCCGGTGACCATCGCGAGCAGCCCCGGAAACGAATCGGACGGCCTGGAAGCAGAGGCGGCGCTGAAGGTCACACCGGCTGCGCTCAGACCCGCCAGGGCGGATTGGGGATTGTTCTGGACGTAGTTGGCTAAATCGATGGCGTGCAGGCCGTCGATGCTCAACAGCAACACTCTTTGAAAATGGCGACCGGCGGCATTTGTTGCCGCCTGAGCCGGGCTCGCGGCAAGCAGGGCAACCAGGCTAAAGGTACAGGCAAATTTTTGAACGTTCATCGCTTCGCGCATAACTGTGCGGCAGCACGATAAAGGTTCGGTGTGGCGCGAAGGCAACCCCGGCGTGACAGGACGTGTCGGGAAGGTTAATCGCAAGTTAAGAGTTGGCTACCCCAACAGCACGGTGGAACAGCAGAGCCTGGCCTTTTCGCCTTGATCTACACTGAAGCCATCGTCCTTTGCTGGTTCGCTTCGATGCTCACCCACCCCCGGCGCGACTGGCGTTCGATCGCCCGGAAGTTTGAAAGCCTGGTCGGCTCTGCCGGGGTCGTCTGGACACCGGAGGAGTTGCTTGTCTTCGAGTGCGACGGGCTCACCAGCTACAAGCAGCGCCCGGCGATCGTCGTGCTGCCGCGCACGAGCGAAGAAGTATCGGCTGTGCTCAGGTACTGCTACCAGCAGGAGTTGCCCGTCGTCGCACGCGGTTCGGGCACGGGACTTTCAGGCGGTGCCCTGCCCGTCGAAGGCTGCGTGCTGGTGGTCACCTCGCGGATGAACCGGATCGTGGCCATCGACTACGCCAACCGCCAGATCACCGTTCAGCCGGGGGTGATCAACAACTGGGTCACCCAGGCAGTCAGTGCTGCCGGATTCTACTACGCGCCGGATCCGTCGAGTCAGAGCATCTGCTCGATCGGGGGCAACGTCGCCGAAAATTCCGGGGGCGTTCACTGCCTCAAGTACGGCGTCACCACCAACCACGTCCTGGGCCTGAAGGTCGTTCTGCCGGACGGCGAAATCGTCGAGATGGGCGGGCCGGTGGCCGAGATGCCGGGCTACGACCTCTGCGGCCTGTTCGTAGGTTCTGAAGGCACCCTGGGCATCGCCACCGAGATCACCCTGCGGCTTCTTAAATCCGCCGAGGCGGTGCGGGTGCTGCTGGCAGATTTTGAGACGATCGAGCAGGCGGGGGCAGCGGTTTCGGCGATCATCGGTGCGGGCATCGTCCCCGGCGGCATGGAGATCATGGACAACCTGAGCATCAACGCCGTCGAGGACGTGGTGGCGACCAACTGCTATCCCCGCGACGCCGGGGCGATTTTGCTGGTCGAGGTGGACGGCCCGGTCATCGAAGTCGAGCAGATGGCCCAGGCGGTCGAAGCCCTCTGCCGCACGGCTGGGGCGCGTTCGCTGCGCTCTGCCACCGATGCTCACGAACGGCTATTGCTCTGGAAGGGGCGCAAGGCGGCCTTTGCGGCGATGGGCCAGCTCAGCCCCAACTATTACGTGCAGGATGGCGTTATCCCCCGCACCCAACTGCAGCGGGTGCTCGCCCGGATCGAGCAGTTAGGAGCCGAGCACGGCTACCGGGTGGCCAACGTCTTCCACGCCGGTGACGGGAACCTCCACCCGCTCATCCTCTACGACGGGCGGATCGCGGGCGAACTCGAAAAAGTCGAGCGCCTTGGCGGCGAAATCCTCAAGCTCTGCGTGCAGGTGGGAGGCAGCATCTCCGGCGAGCACGGCATCGGCGCTGAGAAGCGCTGCTACATGGGCGAGATGTTCACACCCGTCGATCTGGAGACGATGCAGCAGGTGCGCGCCGTCTTCGATCCAAAGAACCTGGCCAACCCGACAAAGATCTTCCCCACTCCCCGCACCTGCGGCGAGGCGGCCCGCGCCAAAGCGGCAGCCCACTTCCCACAGGCGGAGCGCTATTAGTGCCTCAGGCTTTGGGCATCAGATCTTTGTAGCGATAGCTGTAATAAAAGTAACGCGCCTCGTCAAAAGGCTGCAGTTGCCAGCCTTTTGCTTCGACCTTCGGATAGTAGGCGAGAAACTCGCTCAGTTCCTTGCGGATCGTGTCGTCGAGGTCTTTTTTTTCGCTCAGCAGTGCCTCGCGCTCCGCTTTTTTGGTCGGGCCCACCGCGAGCTTCATTTGCTGGTCGATCTTTTGGAGCTGCTCGACCGACTCGTCGATCTTGCGCAGCAGCGCCCGTGAAGCTTTCTGAGCGTCCCGTTCGGAGCTGACAGTGATCTGCCCCTGCAGCGGTGTGGTCACCTCCACTTCACCACCGGAAGAACCGCAACTGACCACCAGTGCCAGCAGCAGCGGCAACCCCAGATACCTCAAGCCCATAGGATCCTGTCCAACGACTCTCAGGATCCTACCAAAAACAGGTTCGCCGTCGCCCAAAAAAGCCCATCGACCAGCAGCGTGCTGAAGACCGCCCCAGCAAAGGCCCACCAGTGCAACTTTTCAGACTGCATTGCCCGCACAGTGATCGCAAGCAGCACCAGGCTCACTCCAGCAGCGAGGATCATTCCCGGCAGCGTGTGCATCTGTGCTAGAGCCGCAGGCAACACCTGGGCAAGCTGGATATTGCTGCCCTCGGCGTTCATCATCCGCTCCCACCAGGGCATCAATCCGGCGGCCATGCAGTAAAAGTCCGTGATGCAGGTGCCCAAAAACGAACCCAGAAAGAACAGGCTGCCGATGCGAAAGTGACCGAAGGCAAGGGCGAGCAGGGCGATCGGCACCGGCAGCGCCTCCACCGGCAGGTGCAGCAGCGGCTCGGTGCGCAGCCAGCCCCAGTAGAGACTGCCGGCCCACCAGCTCAGGGTAAAGCCAAAGAGCAGATCGCCCCACAGCTGCTGCCGGGGCCGATTCCACAGCCACAAGCTGAGCATCAGCCAGCCAAGGGTCGCAAGCAGGCTGATCGACGGAGCGTAGCGCACCAGCGGAGCCTGGAAGAAAACCGGCACCGAAACAAGAAAAACCGCTGCCCAGAACGTCCGCCAGCGGGCATTCTGGAAGATCGGGAGCGAAAGGCGCTGGCGTTCGTCGAGTAAGAGCACTGCTTTTAAAGTTAGGGTTGCATTCGTTACTAAGCTTAACATTGCTCTCACGTTTTGCAGCACGAAAATCTGCCGGGGCGGTGGCATCTGTCCGGCGGCGTCTGAAAGTAGCCCACCAGGCTGATTGCCGACGATACTGCGCGCCATCTCCTCCCAGGGCTTGCGTGGATAGGCGGCACCTTCTTGCGTTACAGGCAGAAACCCTCGTCGCGGGCTGGCTCGCCGCCTCCGGCGGGCTTATTCTGGCGCGGCGCTGGCGCTGCCGGGGGGGCGAGATCGATCTGGTCGCCCGTAGCGGCGCGCTGCTGTTGTTTGTCGAGGTCAAAGCCCGCAGCCAGGGGAGTTGGGACAGCGCCGGTCTGGAGGCGGTGGGGGCCACCAAGCGCCGCCGGATCAGCCGGGCTGCCGAGTTGTACCTGATTGCCCATCCAGATCAGGCCCGGCTGGCCTGCCGCTTCGATGTCGCGCTGGTGGCGATTGCCCCAGGCGGCCATCTGCAGATCACAAGCTACATCGAGGCGGCGTTCGAGTTGTGTTGAAGTCTGAGGGCGGCCACCCGCTCAGCGATCGCCTGGCCGATGGCGAGGGAGGCGGTGGCGGCGGGGGAGGGAGCGTTGCAGACGTGCAGCGCGCGCGGCCCTTCGACCAGCAAAAAATCATCGACCAGCCCGCCATCCGGTCGCAGCGCCTGGGCGCGCACCCCCGCCCCGGCGGGCAGCAGATCCGCTGACTGCACCTCTGGAACGAGCCGCTGGAGGCTTTTGACGAACGCCGCCTTGTTCCAGGAGCGCCACTGTTCAGCGAGCCCGGCGCGCCAGTGCCTTGCGGCCAGCTTCCAGAAGCCGCCGTAACCCAGCACTTCTTGAAGGTCTTTTCGATCGAAGTCGCCTTTTTGATAGCCCTCGCGCTTGAAGCTCAAGACAGCGTTCGGTCCGGCGTGGATGCTGCCGTCGATGAGGCGCGTAAAGTGAACGCCCAAAAACGGAAAAGCCGGGTCCGGTACCGGGTAGACGAGATTGTTGATCAAGTAGCGCTTCTCGCTCACCAGTTCGTAGTACTCGCCGCGAAAAGGAACGATCCGGGCGGGCGGTTCGCTCCTGGCCAGCCGGGCGAGCCTGTCGCTCCATAGCCCCGCGCAGTTGATGAGAAAGCGGGCCTCGAAGCTGCCGCTGGTCTTTGTCTCGATGGTCCAGCCCTTTGCCAGTACTTCCAGACGCTCGACCGGGCAGTTGAGCCTGAGCGTTCCGCCCCGCTCGCCTATCAGTTCGGCGTACCGGCGAGCCACCTCGCGGTAATCGACGATCCCCGCCGTGGGCACGAACAACCCTGCCAGAGCGCGCACGTGCGGCTCCATCCGCCGTACGCCTTCTGCGTCCAGCTTCTCGACGGCCAGACCATTTTCTTGCCCGCGCCGGTAGAGTTTTTCGAGATCCGCCAGCTCCCGCGCCTCCGTCGCTGCAATCACCTTGCCGCAGATATCGTGGGCGATGCCGTGCTCCCGGCAAAAAGCGACGAGGGCCGCGTTGCCCGCCTTGCAGAGCTGGGCCTTGAGACTGCCGGGCCGATAATAAAGCCCCGAATGGAGCACGCCGCTGTTGTGCCCGCTCTGGTGGGCGGCCCAGGTGGCTTCCTTCTCGAAGACAACAATCTCCGCCCCGACAAAGCGCTCAGCGAGGGCCAGCGCCGTTGCCAGACCGACGACCCCACCGCCAACAATTGCAAAGTCGTACATACCGAAAACCAGCCAACCAGTCTCCCGGTTGCATCCTAGCTGACCAAATTGGGAGGAGAGATAGCTCTACCGGTCCAGTGCTTTAGACTCATCGCCGTTGCTGCAGTTGCTCACTAAGTTTTTGATAAAACTCCACTTCAGAAACGCCTTGGGGCAAGCCTGAAACCTGTCCGTCACCCATCTCGATAATTACCCACTCACCTGAACGCTTTTGGGCAATGTCCAGCGTGAAGAAGCGGCTGGGAATAGCGCGGGCAAGCTCGATAAATGGTGCAAGGGCTGCCTGCTCTGGAACAGCGATACCAGTGTTCCAGTAGTCGGTCACCATGAGCGGGGCATTGTCCAGAAAGAATATGCGCCACTCCCAGGGGCGGGCCGGATCGGTGCCCGCCAGCTCGACGTACTCGCGAAAGACCAGACCAACGCTGAGATCCTTGCCCTGCAGCGCAAGAAATCGGCGCACAACCCGCTCGACAGCAGAGCGGTCGGAGGCCGCAGGAATGAAACAGGCTTCGTGCCAGGCATGTTTGGCAGACTTCACGTAGTCCTTGAGCACGAGCGGGCTATGCCCGAACTCGGCAAGTCGCGCCATCAACGCATCGACATCGAGTTCACCCGTCAGCGGAAGCCAGACGGTGCGGGGGGTATGGTTAGCCAGATACGGATATCCCTCCGGGAGATAGTGACAGAGCCTATAGGCAGAAGGCGTATTCACCAGCTGCAGGTTCCGCTCCAGCAGCGCGTTGTAGAGCGATTTGTACCCTTCGGGCCGCAGCATCCAGCCCCGAAAAAGCACTGTTTCCCCTGCCTCAGCAGCAGCGACAGCGACGCGCCGAATAGCTCGCGCCGGATTGCCTTCGAGCAGCGCTTCGAAGTTGAGCACCGACCAGGATAAACCCGCCTGTGATGCTGCCTGCACTTCATCCTCCCAGGCCGGATCGGGCCGGTTCGGGGTCAGAGGATCGCTGCAAAATAACAGGTGCATCGTCATCATTTCGCGGGGCTACGCAAAGAGCAACGAAACAATACAAGGATACAAGCTGCTCCAAGCAGGCAGTCTGTCATGACATGATTTAGTTAGAGACTAGTAACTAGCAAAGCTCAAGCATTCTCTTGGAAGGAGGTGTCCCATGCACTACAGTCCTACCTCACTTCAAATTTTAATTCGGAATGTCTATATCGAAATATTCTATACATAGCCGCAGCAGTGGCAGGAGGACTTCTTAGCTAGGTTGGAGCGGTGTTACTTGTACTTCTTTCGGGTGTTCCACTTTTACTATTAGCTCTTATGATTGTTGCTCTAATCTTCGGTATTGCCTGGGGTGGGCACATACCTCAGACAGTACGTCATCAAAAGGCGATCTCAAGCAAAACTTCCTGCAGGGACAATCCGAACGCTGGAGAGGTGATTCGACACCGCTAGGATCATCTGCAAGTCTTGAGGTGGGCGCGATGGCCAGAGTACTGGTACCGCTGGCGGAGGGCAGCCATCGGCTTTGCCAGAATGCTATTTTTATGGCGACTCCTCACACCCAACACCGTCTTAGAAAGGCTCAAAGGCTCTACAGATAAAGGAGGCAGTATGCGCAGGGCAATAACTGGCCTGGTTCTGTCGGTGGTATGCGCCCTGGTGCCGGCAGTGGCTACCCGTGCCCAGGAGCCGCGCTTCTTGCCCCAGGGAGCACAAGTCTACGACCGCAAGACGGGACTGACCTGGCAGCGCTGCACCCTCGGGCAACAATGGCGTGGGGAACGCTGCGACGGAACGGCGACACCTTACACCTGGGATGTCGCTCGTACCCTTTATCGAGACGGCTGGCGTCTGCCGACGATGGCCGAACTAGAAACGCTGATCGATCCAGAGCGCAAGGCGCGGCGTGTTCACCCCAACATCGATACCACCCTCTTTCCGTACCCAACTGTTGTTCCAACGCAGTCGCGTCCTTTGAGATTCCCCTTTTACTGGAGCAGCGTGCCGACCAGAGGTTGCATCAGCCAGAGCCGGCGCGGTTGTGCCTACGTCCTTGACCTGTATTCGATCAACAACACCGATGTCGATAATCTGCCACGCGAAGCGCTGGCGATCGTTCGCCTGGTGAAGGCGGCACCGGCGTCCTCGCCGGGAGTGGATTCAAATTCCTCCAGCAATTCGGTGGCGGTTTACGGCGACCGCTTCGAGGCAAGCGGCAACGAAGTTCTCGATCGCCGGACGGGTTTGCGCTGGCAGCGCTGCAATACCGGGCAGACCTGGCAGGCCGGATTGGGTTGTACTGGTGTGCCGCGATACTACACCTACGACGACGCGGCACGAGCAGCGGGCGGCGGTTGGCGTCTGCCCACGAAGGACGAACTGATGAGCCTGGTTGAAAAGGGGCGGCCACTGCACATTGACACCGATGCCTTTCTCGATGTCCACAAGGACAAAGCGACCTACTGGACGAGTACCCCCTACGTGGGCGGCGGTCGCCAGTACTTCTGCGTCAATTTCCCCTTCGGCGACTCGGACAACTGCGATGCGTCGGGCACCAGAGCTTTGCGGCTGGTGCGCGATCAACGCTGATCCCCCTTCGAGAGCCCGCTAGTAGCGGGTGCCCGTCGTCCGAAAGTGAACGGCGGTGCGGCCATTGGCGTCGAGAACATCGCCTCCCTCGGCGACGCAGTAGACCAGCCAGTGATCGCCGCACTCCATGCGCTCGGCCACCTGGCACTCGATGTAGGCCAGGGCGTCGGTGAGGATGGGTGAGCCGTTGGCTGCCACGCGGGTGGAGACGCCCACGAAGCGGTCTTCACCGGGGCCGAAGGGCTTGAGAAAGTGTTTCATCAGGCCCAGGTACCGCTCCTCCGCCAGGATATTGAGCACAAAGTTCTGGCCTGGATACATCAGCGATTCGATGGCGCGGTCCTTGGCGACGGCGACGGTGAGGCCGGGCGGGTTGAAGGTGGCCTGGGAGACCCAGGAGGCGAGCATGGCGCTGCTGGTGTCCTCCTCGCGGGCGGTGACGACGCAGAGCGAGCCGACGATCCGGCCCACCGCCTGCTCTACCGGGGTAGCGGCAGCCGGTACCCGTCCCTGGCGCGCCTTGCGGGTTTTTTTAAGGGCCTGGGCAAAATCGATTCCGGCTTCCTCGCACTCCTGGAGGGTGGCGGCGGTGGGCTTGAACTTGACGCGGATGGGCTCGAAGCCAAAGCTGTATCCGGCGTTGCGCAATTTGTTCTCCAGCAGGTCGATCGCTTCGCCGCTCCAGCCAAAGGAACCGAAGACACCCGCCAGTTGCGCTTTGGGAGCGGTGGCGAGCACGATGCCCAGGGCGGTCTGGATCGGGGTGGGAGCGTGGCCGCCCAGGGTGGGAGAGCCAATCAAAAAGCCGTCGGTGCGGCTCACCACCTCGCGGATCTCCTCCGGGGTGGCGTGCTCGCAGTTGATTGTCTCGACGGCCACTCCGGCTTTGGTGATGCCGTGGGCGAGCGCCTGGGCGAGGGTGGCCGTGCTGCCGTAGGCCGAGGCAAAGAGCAACGCCACGCTCAGCGTCTGCTCGATCTGCCCCCGGTTCCATTCGCGGTAGTAGGCAATCAGATCCAGGCCGCCGGAGCGCAGCAGCGGACCGTGGACCGGAGCGATCGCCCTGGCGGGCCACTCCGCCAGCCGATCGAGCACCGCCTCGACCTGGCGGACCTGATTGGCCATCAAGCAGTCGTAGTAGTAGCGGCTGTCTTCGCTGTAGCGGCTGCCGCTGTCGTCGAAGACCGGGGTATCGGCGACGTGGGCACCGAAGAACTTGTCGGTAAAAAGCATGGCTGTGCGCTCGTCGAACACGCACAGTCCTTCCGGCCAGCGCGGGGTCGGGGTGGGGATGAACTGCAGCAGGCGGCCTCCGCCCAGATCCAGCGCTTCCTGGCCGCGCACCACCTGGATCTGCACCGTGAGGCCGGGCGCTTCGCTCTCGATGAGCGAGCGCAGCGCAATCGCCCCCGGATTGGAGCAGACCACCGCCACGTTCGGAATGCGCTCGACAAGGGCGACCAGGGTCTTGAAGCGGTTCGGGTTGATGTGGCCGAGCACGATATAGTCGATGTCGCCCAGCGGGATCAACCGCTCCAGTTCGGCGAGAAACAGCGCCGTGAACGTCTCACCCGGCGGGGTGAGCAGGACCGTCTTCTCGCCGCGCAGCAAAAAGGCGTTGGAGGTAGTGCCGTGCTGACGGGCGTACTCGACCTCGAACTTGAGGCGCACAAAGCTGCGGGAGCGCAAAAACCAGGTCTCAGGGGCAATCGCGATCGTCTGGATGTCGCGCACGGGAGCGGCGGGCGTGGTCGTCATCGCTGGGCACTCCGTCTAGTAGTGGTTGCCGACTTTGCGGTGGTGGACGGCGGTCACACCCTCAAGGTTCGAGACGCGGCCATTTTCGACGACGCTGTAGACCAGCCAGTGATCGGCAGTTTCCATGCGGCTTGCCACCCGGCACTCGATGTAGGCCAGGGCGTCCGCCAGAATCGGCGAGCCGTTGGCCGCCACGAGGGTCTCGACGCCCACGAAGCGGTCCTCGCCGGGAGCAAAGCGCTTGAGAAAGTGACGGAACAGGGGCGCGTAGTGGCCTTCTTCGAGGACGTTGAGCACAAAAGTATCGCCCACCTGCATCAGCGCCTCGATAGCCCGGTCCTTGGCAACGGCGATCGTCACCCCAAGGGGGGCAAAGCTCGTCTGGGAAACCCAGGAGGCGAGCATCGCACTTTTAAGGTCGCCCTTGCGGGCGGTAATGACGTAGAGCCCGCCGGAAAGGCGGCCCATCGCCTTGTCGAGGTTGACGCTCACCGCCTTCATCTGCTGCACGGTCCGGTCGCGGGTGAGCCACTGGGCCATGTCGGTGCCGGATTCCTCGCAGAGCTTGTAGTGGGCGGGGGTGGGCAGGGTGGGCGCATCCTCCGCCTCGCGCACGCCTTCCCGTCCGGGCAGGCGGATGGGCGGAAAGGCTCTCACCAGGCCCAGGTCGCTGAAGCGGTTCGCCAGCGGAAAGACCGGCTCGTCCGAATCACCGCAGGCTTCGTAGACGCCGAAGGTCTGCTTTTCTTTGACGTTGGCCAGAATCACCCCCAGAGCGGCCTGACTCGCCTCAGCTGCCGGACCGGCGGTAGGGGGAGTGGCGATCACCACCCCAGCGCTCTGCTGGACGATCTCCTGCAGTTCGGCGAGCGGAGTGGCGCGCAGATCCACCAGTTCGGCGGCGACGTGGGACTTGGTGATCCCCTGGGCGATCGCCTGGGAGAGCCGATCGCTGTAGCCGTAATCCGAGACGTAGAAGACCGCGACGCTCGTTGTCGCCTCGCGCTGCTGCAGGCTCCAGCGCCGATAGCGCTCCACCAGTTCGTTCAGGTGAAACTTGAGAAGCGGGCCGTGGCCGTTGGCGACAATCTGAATGTCCCCCAGAGGCTCCATGCGCTTGAGCGCCCCCAGCACCGAACGGGCGTTCGGGGCCATCAGGCACTCGTAATAAAAGCGATAGTCCGCCTCGATGGCCGCAAGATCTTCGTCGAAGAGCGACTCGCCGCAGTAGTGCATCCCGAAGGCGTCGCAGGTGTAGAGCACGCCTGTGCCCCGGTCGAAGGTGAACATCGTATCGGGCCAGTGCAGGTTCGGTGCCGAGATAAATTCCAGTACGTGGCCACCGCCCAGATCGAGGGTGTCGCCGCTTTTGACTGCCCGCTGCGGGAAGCGGCGATGGACCATGCTGGAGAGAAACTGCAGCGCCATGCGCGAGGCGATTACTGTCGCCTGGGGAGCGAGGGCGAGCACATCGGCGACCAGGCCGCTGTGGTCCGGCTCGGTGTGGCTGATGACGAGGTAATCGATCGACTTTGGATCGACGCTGCCCTTGAGTAGATCCAGGTAAAGCTTGCGGAATTTTTCGTGGCTGGTGTCGATGAGCGCTGTCTTCTCGCCCTTGATCAAAAACGAGTTGTAGGTCGTGCCGTTCTGCAGCCCAAATTCGATGTCGAAGCGGTCGCGGTCCCAGTCGAGCGAGCGCAGCGCCACCGTGTCTTCCGCAATCGGCTGCGATTGCACCGTCAGCCGCTTTTGCTGCACCAGACTTTGCATAAGTTGCCTCCCAACCGTTCGTCCCAGTACTTACAGCCTAAGCCAGGTAAAAATACGCATTTATCGATTTTCGATCATCGCCCTTATCAATCTGCCTCTGCCTGGCCGGTCAGAGCGCGGGCGTGGTGGCGCAGGTGGCTCTCGATAAAGCTGGCAATAAAAAAGTAGCCGTGGTCGTAACCTTCCTGGCGGCGCAGGACGAGCGGCTGGCCACAGGCGGCACAGGCGTCCTCGAAAAGATCGACCTGCAACTGCTCTGCCAGGTACGGGTCGGCCAGCCCCTGATCGACCAGAATCGGCAGATCGATCGGGCCTTTGCTCACCAGTTCGGTGGCGTCGTACGCCTTCCAGTGCTCAGGGTCGTCTCCCAGGTAGCGCGCGAGCGCCTTCTGGCCCCAGGGCGTGCGCGAAGGAGCGCAGATCGGGGCAAAGACCGAGAGCGAGCGGTAGCGGCCCGGATTTTTAAGGGCGCAGACGAGCGCACCGTGGCCGCCCATCGAGTGGCCGCAGATCCCGGCTCTGGCGCTGTCGGCAGGAAAGTTCTGAGCGACGACCAGGGGCAGCTCGCCCACCACGTAGCTGTACATCCGGTAGTGGCGGCTCCAGGGCTCGGCGGTGGCATCGACATAAAAGCCGGCACCGCTGCCAAAGTCGTACTCGTCGTCCTCGCCGGGGATGCCTGTCTTTCGCGGGCTGGTGTCGGGGCTGACCAGCAGCAGGCCCAACTGGGCAGCGACGCGCTGTGCGCCGGATTTGACCATAAAGTTTTCTTCGGTGCAGGTGAGGCCCTGCAAAAAGTACAGGACCGGCAGCGGTCCCGCTTCTATCTGGGGCGGGCGGTAGACTGCAAAGCGCATCGGGGCGTTGCAGCTTTCAGAAAAATGCCGGTAAAAACCGACGGTTCCACCGAAGGAGCGGTGTTCGGAGAGAACTTCCAGCACGACAAAATCTCGGCACACCTAACACAATGAAAGCATGGTGTCCCGGTTCTGCCTTGGGGGAGCGATGGCGGAGCAACTGAAATTGATCGTCGATATGGTCAGCGTGCTCGGTGCAGCGGCGGCAGGTGGCTTTGTCACAAGCCGCCTCAGGCAGCCGGTTCTGCTCGGGTATCTGCTGGGCGGGGTGCTGGTCGGTCCTGCTGTTCTGGGCCTGGTCGGGGGCGGGAGTGAAATCAAAGTCCTCGCCGAGGTGGGTGTCGCCCTGCTCCTTTTTGCCCTCGGCGTCGAATTTTCGATCAAGGACCTGCTCAAGGTGCGGCAGATTGCCCTGGGGGGCGGCAGCCTGCAGATTGTGCTCACGATCGCCCTGGGGGGCGGCCTCGCCTATCTCACCGGCTGGGTCGATACGCTGCCTAAGGCAATCTTTTTAGGGGCGGTGCTGTCGCTCTCTTCCACCGCCGTCGTCCTCAAAAGTCTCATCGAGCGCAACGAGTTGCAGACCGCCCACGCCCAGGCGATGCTGGGGATCTTGATCGTTCAGGATCTGGGGCTGGGGCTGATGCTGGCGGTTCTACCGGCGCTCACCCAGCCGCCGGAGGCGATCGGCGGGGCGATCGGCCTGGCCCTTGTCAAAACAGCTCTGTTCGTCGCCGCTGCGATCGGGGCCGGTATCTGGCTCATCCCGCCCCTGATGCGCCAGGTGGCGCGCACGGGATCGCAGGAACTTTTTGTGCTCACCGTCTTTGCCCTCTGCCTCGGGGTAGCGCTTCTGACAGCGGCAATCGGCCTGGGTATCGAGATGGGCGCTTTTGTGGCGGGGCTCATGATCTCAGAAGTCGAGTACGCCGATCAGGCCCTCGACAAGGTGCTGCCGATGCGCGACATCTTTGCTACCCTCTTTTTTGCTTCGATCGGCACGCTCATCGACCCGGCTTTTTTGCTCGCGAACGCGCCGGTGCTGGTGGGCCTGGTGGCGGTGGCGATGGTGGGCAAAGCCTTGATCGTCACTCCGATTGCGGCGCTATTTGGGTATCCGTTCAAGACCGCCTTGATCGTGGGACTCGGGCTCAATCAGATCGGTGAATTTTCTTTTGTGCTCGCTGGAGTGGCCCAGGGGCTGGGGTTATTTTCGGAGCGGCTCTACGCCCTCACCGTCGGCACCGCCGCGATCACGCTGGTGCTCACGCCGTTCGTCCTCAAAGCCTCGCCGTCGCTGTTTCAACTATTAGAACGGTTGCCGGTCCTCGGCCCGCAGTTGGCGGCCAGCCAGGCACCGCGCGCGGTGAGCGTCGAAGAGGGCATCGAGGACCACATCGTCGTCGCCGGTTATGGCCGGGTGGGCCAGACCCTGGTGCGGCTGTTGCGCTCCCAGGGCTACAGGGTGCTCGTCATCGACAACGACGAAGGAGCCGTCCAGATCCTCCGCGATCAGTCTCTGCCCTACCTTTTTGGGGATTCGGCAAGCGAGCTGGTGCTCGAAAAAGCCCACCTGGAGCGGGCACGGGCTCTCGCCATCGCCCTGCCGGATCCGATCGCCACCCGCCTCACCCTCAAGCGCGCCCTCGGCTTCGCCCCCGATCTCGATATCACCGTGCGCGCCCACGCCAACGACGAGATCGACACGCTCTACCAACTGGGAGCCAAAGAAGTCGTCCAGCCCGAATTCGAGGCGTCCCTCGAGATGGGAGCCCACTTGCTCGCCGATCTGGGCTCCGGTCCACGGGCCGCCCGCGAGGCGATCGAGCAGTGCCGGATCGATCATTACCGGATGCTGTTGCCGGATCGACCAGACTACCTGCAGGCCAGCGATCTGCGGGCTGTCTCCGACGAGCTGGAAGGCGACTGGTTCACCCTCGAACCGACTTCGCCGCTGGTGGGCCTCTCGCTTGCCCAGGCGGATATTCGTCGCCTGACGGGCGTGTCGATCATGGCGATTCAGCGCGGCAGCCAGACCATCCGCTTTCCTGGCCCCCAGACCCTTCTCACTGCCGGGGACCGCCTGCTGGCGGTGGGCGACGAGGAGGAGGACGCTGCCTTCGAGCAGCTATTGACCGGCTCCGCGCCTGCCCTCTCCGGGGTGCCGGGGCGCTGGTTCACCGTGCCCCCCGGTTGCTGGCTGGGCGGCCAGACCCTCGCTGCCGCCGATCTGCGCCGCCGCCACAGTGTGCTCGTCCAGGCGGTCCAGCACGGCAGCCGCCTCATCCGCTTTCCCAACGGCGACACTCGTATCTATGCCGATGACCGCCTGCTGCTGTGCGGTTCCGATGCCGCCTTGATCCGGTTTGCCGATACCATTTGTAACAGCACTCAGCAGCCAGCCCTGGAGCCGCCCGACTGAGGACAGCTCCGGTGAGTGTGAAGTGTTACTCAGCGAGGAATGGACTGCCAACTGCCAGCTTTCTCGTGCCCATCTTGATATCTTTAGAAGAGAATTTCTAGGTTTGACCGACCCCTGAGCAGATTTTTTTACAAGCTGAACTGTAAATCAAGCTGTTGTTTAGTCCACTGCAAAAGCGTATTTATTTCATAGTGCCGATGTTTCAGAAATTGTTACCCGCCGGTCGCTTTCTCATCCTCATCGCCGTCGCCGGCACGATGGCTGCAACGATAGCCTTGCTTGTCTACGGCATTGTCCAGGCAGCCCAGTTGATCGTCGGCGCTTTCGGTGCCGGTATGGTCTCAGCCAAAGGTCTCAAGGGGCTGGCTCTCGGCTTTATCGAGGTCGTAGACCTCTTCTTGCTGGGCACCGTTTTTTATATCGTTGCCCTTGGTCTGTACGAATTATTTATCGGCGAAATCGCTGTACCCAGGTGGCTGGTAATCACCAGCCTGGACGATCTGAAAAGCAAGCTTGTGAGCGTCGTCATCGTTATCCTGGCCATTCTCTTTTTGGGCCAGGTGGTCAGTTGGGATGGTGAACGCAACTTACTGCCCTACGGAGGATCAATCGCCCTGGTTATCGCTGCGCTGACCTATTTTCTAAGCCAGAAAGCCAACAAGTCACCTTAGCACTTGCAGCCTCTGTTACAATAATAGAGATAAAATCGCTCGTCAAATACAGCTCGATTTCAAATGTTACTACTCTGGAACAATCGGTTGCTGTGGATCAGCCCCAAGACTAATATAATCTAATCGCCACGGCTTTATTAGCACGAATTGACGATAGGACAGTGCTTCCTCTGACACAACCTCAAGATAGCGAAGCTCAATATCTTTCCACTGACCTGACTTTGGATCGCGTAACTTTTCAAAAGCGCTCTGAATAGCTGCTCTAGCTGTACCTGCAGCCTTCTCAGATTCCTCAGAATCGGGCTCGATCGAGTACAGCAGGGTGATACCCAGTTCGTACACATCGTCTGGTTCCACTTTTACTTCTTCCCTGCCTTCATCCACATCAAACAAGACGGCAATGATTTTAGTACCGTGAGGTTTTACAGCTTTAGCGATGCGCTCGTCGAGTTTGGCTGCACGTAGACGCCGCTCGAACTCATCTGGAAACGCCGAACGGCGGTACCTGGCCGCAAGCCAGCGCTGAAAGACTGACCTGTTCGAGTCGGATAATTGATAGTTAGTTTCCGGCTGCAGATCAGCGAATCTGTTCTTTTCAAGGCTGTGTTTATCAAGAGACGAAAATTCAGCAAAAAGAGGCGGGTTGCCATCAAACTGAATATGTAGAGTACGAGCATTCTTTGCATAGGTGTAGTTCCCATCCAGCTTTGCAATGCGGCGGCCCATCACAACCTCAACGTATGGCTCAACGCTCGGATGTTGGGCGAGGTCGCAGTCGTGAGTTGCAACCACAACAACCATCTCTTCTGAGTCTTTTGAATGCGAGAGCCCCAGACTTTGCCAAGCCCCATCCGCCAATAGCTGCCCCTGACGCCATGGCGTTTCCCTGGTCCATTCGGCCATGGCGACAAGCTACTCGATATCGTTTTCAGCCGGGAAGTCAGCTTCAGGTGGAGGAGAGATAACCTTTCGGCCAGCGAAGCGTTCCGCCAGGCGTTGCCGCTGTTCAACTTCGCGACTGACGAGTTGAACAAGCCTTCTGGCAGCTTCCTGGGCGGAACCGCCAATCTGGGCGGTTTCAAGCAGGCTCTTGCCATTCAGCACCGGGCGTTTTAGAAGAGCGCCAGTGATTGGAATCCCAGCACGAGAAATTATATCCGTAGCCTGCACCAGATCCTCTAATTTTGAGATATGCTCGCGCCTGGGCTGCTCTCCATTGAGCCAGTTGTAAATAGTCTGACGAGAGACACCAAAGATAGCAGCAAGGTTAGACATCCCAGGAGAGAGCAGATCCCGAACCCGCCGTAATTTTTCGATAGGTGGGCTGCCCTCCGTGATAATACTCGTCATGAAATCCGCTATATCGGCACTACTGGCCCAGTGCTTCTGAACCCAACGGTAGCTTGCAGAGAGGGCTGCACCATGTGAATTGCCTGCAACTCTTGCTGTCACCAGGTCACTCAACAGAGAAGTACCCGTCGATGCTCGCCTTCTGCTAATCCAGTTCTCACGGCCACTTGGTATTGTCTGCATGTACCTACCTAGATTTTATCTATGCCCAGACCGAAAAAGCATGAGGGGTAACTGTCGCCTGAAATGACTTCAAGATTTCATCGTGAAGCGTATCTAGTCTTGAAGCCAGCGTGTCCAGGTTAAACTTCTCGCGGTTTTGATAGAACATGTCTGTGTCGATGATGGCATGACGACCGTTGAACCGTGTAAACTTTGGCTCTATTTTCGGTTCTACGGACATCAACTCAAGCGGCAAACCTATATTGCCATCTTGGACGATCACCCGAGACACCAATTGACCAGCCAAGGTCATCGCTACGCTTTCGCTAAATGAATACAGCATCTTGCCAGCCAGTTTTCCTGATAGACCGAGTACTTCCGTTACCAAATAATCAGCGACTGTCTCGTTGTCTCGCGGCAACACTGCATCCAGATAGCGTAATCCAGCTCGCTCAGTAAAGTCCAGTTTTAGCACTGAATGAATTGTGGCTAGACCTTCCAGTAATGTTCTGGAGAACACTTGAAAAGTGTCGTAAGCAGTTGTTTGAAATGATAGGGCATTACTCTCCAGAACAAATACGGATTTGCCTTCTATGTCACCAAACAGATAGCGCGACTGGGGTGGAAGATTCGGACTGGCTACCTGTTCACCACCCATGTTCAACTGCACGAGTGCCTGCTGGATTTGCCTTTTGAAGTCTGGAAAGTGCGCACGCCGCATCGTGTCCTGGATAAGAGGAATATAATTTTCAAGATTCAGAACTGCATTAAATTGAATCTGCGCCACGGTGAAGTAGACAGGCGCGTTACTCATCTTGCTGCCCATTGCAGAGACACCTGCAAAAGTTTACACCCAGGTTGACATCTTAGCTTTTTAGAATTCCCCTTTCAAGGGGAAGAGGCCGGAGCGTGCGTCGTCCATGAGGATTTTCCTACGTTGGTAAGGTTGAAGGATCTGCGGTGAAAGCCATTCGCATCCGCTCGATGTTGCGGGTTCTGGCTTCGGTGTGATCGACGATGGGTTCGGGGTAGTCGCGACCGACGATGCAACCGGCCTCGCGCTGGACAGATAGAGGCGCTTTCCAGGGTTCGTAGATAAAGGCGTCCGGATAGCGCTCAAGAGCGGGCAGATAGTGGCGGACGAAGCGGCCCGCAGGATCGTACTTTTTGGCGAAGCTGATGGGGCTATAGACGCGGTGGTAGGCGTGAAAAAAAGCGCTCGCCGACAGCCACATCCAGTTGCTCGCGTTGAGGCTCCAGTCTTGATCGACGAGCAACCGCTCGAAGACAGCCTGGCCCGCTTCCCAGCTTAGCCAGAGATCGCCACGGGTAAGAAAGCAGGCGACGGCGTGGCGGCTCAAATGGTGCAGCCAGCCCTCGCGCTCAAGTTGGTGCATGGCGGCGTCGATCCACGGATAGCCGGTGCGCCCCTCGCTCCAGGCGGCCAGATAGGCAGGGTTGTCATCCCAGGCAATCTGGCGGCAGATCGGGTTACCTGCCATCCGGTCGTAGTTGGGGGTGGCGTAGCCTAAGACATAAAAAAATTCCCGCCAGAGAATCTGGGCAAGCAGCGAGACCGGCGGCTCAGTGTGGGAGCGGGCCTGGCGATAGATGGCCTGGACTTCGTAGTAGAAGGTGCGGGCTGAGAGGCAACCGAACTTGAGATGGGCTCCTAGAACAGTCGTGGCGGGCGGATCGAAGGCAGTCGGGTCCGTATCGGGTTTGGCGAAGTGCGCTACCCGCGCCCGATCGGCCAGATAGTCGCCCAGACGCTCTAATCCTGCTGTTTCACCCCCCGGATAGCGATGGTTCACGGCCTCCAGGTCGGTATAGCCCAGTTCCGTGAGGGTCGGAATGGCGTAGTCCGGGCTTTCGCAGATTTCCGCGATCGGTGGGGGCAGGTGGGCCGGAGTCGGTTGGGGCTGGGCCGGTGTACCCAGGCGGCTGATGACGCGCAAGAAGGCGCTGTAGGTCAAAGGAGCCCGGCCCCCGCCGGCTTTGAGCACCGCGTCCGGATCGAAAAGGGTGTGTCCGGTGGGGCTCACCACCTCGATGCCGCACTTTTGGGCGAGGGAGCGCAGGCGCTCGTCCCGATTGCGGGCGTAGGGTTCGGTGTCGCGCTCGAAGCACAACCGGCCCACCTGCCAGGTGCTGAAGGCGTGGGCGAGGACTTCCTCGGGCTGGCCCCTGAGCACAAGGAGGCGCGATCCGAGGGTGCGCAACCGGCGATCGAGGTCTACGAGGCTTTCGAGCAAAAAGGCCATCCGGTTGATGCCGACTCGATCCGGATCGATGAAGTGCGGGTCGAGAACGAAGACGGGCATCAATCGCGTCGCTTTTTGAATCGCCATCTGCAGCGCCGGATTGTCGTGCAGGCGCAATCCCTTGCGAAACCAGAGGAGGGTGTGGGTCATCGCCCTATTTTCTCAGGCTGTCCGACAGATTAGATAGCGCTGTGAGGAAGAGTTTGGACGCTAAGCGCTCTGGGGGGCAAGCCAGAGGGCGAGGTTGCGCACGTAGGTGTGGGTGTCGGCCAGGGCGCGCGGTTCGCTCTGCATCGTAGTGCCCGGAGGCTCGTTGACAAAGCTCGGGCAACCGGAGCGGGTGTCCCAGTTGTAGTCGGCGAAGTGGTGAAAGGTCGATTCACAGACGGCCCGACCGGTGGCTTCGGTGCGCTCGAAGGCGATGGCCAGATTGAAGCAGCGGCCAGTCACCTGGCTGGTACCGCAGGCGATGGCCTGGGCATTGGCTGCCCCTGCCGGCACTTCGACCGCTCCCTCGTGGGGATGGGCCGGAAAGTATTCGATGTGGCCCGAGGGAGCCTCGGAGTTGGCCAGCAGCGGGTGCAGGGGTTGTTGAACCTTGATTTTTTGATAGTCGCCGTTGCGCCCGGAGTGGTAGTTGGGCCAGAGAATCGTGGTCGTATACGGATCGTCGATGCAGCGGCGTGCGGGATCGGACTCGGGGTTTTTGGTGTGGAAGTGATGGGCAGCGCCGACACTTCCCAGGTTGCACAGCGAACAGCCCAGGTCCATGTGGTCGCGGGCAAGGAGGAGCCCGCCACCTTCGGCATAGAAGGCGTTGATGCCCGCACAATCTGCGGCGCTCAGGCCATCGCCCACATCGACGGCAAAGAGCCACAATTCATCGAAGTGGGCGCGATCGAGGCTGCTCAGCACCGGGTCGCTGCCCTCTATGTCCGCCTCGCGGTTGCGGGCGGTGACCGCAAAAAGTGGCTCGCCCTCCTCACCTGGGATCGAAGCGAGATAATCGCTCAAAAGCTGAAAGCGACGAATGTCCCAATCGTCGTCGGTCTTAAAAATCGTTGTCTGCAGGAGGATCCGAATCGGTGCTTTCATTGTCAGGTTCCTCATCAGTAAGGCCAACGTATCACGCCCGCCGCTCCTTGCGAACCAGCCGTCTTTCCGGGTCGGAATACGGCTATCGCTACTGCACAAGTCGGCCTATAATGCGGCGAGAACTGACCCGAGAAGCGTGGGCAAGCAGATTTTTGTCATTCTGGGACTCGCTGCTCTGCTGGCGAAAGCAGCCTGTGCCCAGAGTGCCGGGGGCGATGTCAACGGCGATGGCCGGGTAGACAGTCAGGATGTGCAGCGCATCGAGCAGTACCTGCGCGGCGAGCTGGTGTTGCAGGACGACCAGATCAGAGCAGCGGACGCCGACGGCGATGGCCGGGTAACGGCAAAAGACCGCGATCTGCTGCAGCGGCGCATCGAGAAACTTACCGTCAAATCCAGAAATGGTGGGGCGAGCCTGCTGGAATTAAAGAGTGCCAACAGCGGCGTCGTCCTCGACAAGGCGACGGGCAAACCGCTTGCCAACGTCGAGGTGGCCCTACCCGACGAAGGGATCAGCGTGCGCACCGACAGCCAGGGCCGATTTCGGCTGACGCGGGCTCCAGCGGGCAAGATTCTCACCGCCCGCGCCACCAACTACGTCCCCAAGTCGGTGACCCTGGCCAGGAGCAGCAGCGGCCTGCAGGAAATTTTGCTCGAACAGCTCAGCCCACAACTGATGGTGGTCGATGACCAGCTCTATCACCTGGGCAACGACGACTTCGACCCGAATTCGGCGGGAGCCCTCGAATTTCACAAGCGCAGTATCGGTGGCCGCTTTGAGAAGACCTTTGAACTCAATTCCTTTCCGCACGAGGATCTGACCCTGCGCATCGGCTCGCTGATTGGCCTCGATACACCCGAATCGGTGGCAGCGGGCCAGTCGGGCCTCACCGACCGCGTTCTGCCCCAGGGCGGTCTGCGCGTCTTTCTCAACGGCTCCGCCGTCAGCCGCATCGTCCTCAACGGCGACAACCTCGAAGTCAGTCTGCCGCGCTGGCTGTTGCAGAAAGGAACGAATCGGCTGCTCTTGAGCGTCGATCCGATCGATCAAAACAGTATTTCGATCGTCAAGGTCGATCCTGGCCTCTACGGTGCCCCAGCCGCCGGTGCCTACGACCTGGATGATATAGAATTTGCTCATCTGGTGGTAGTCGATCCGACCGGCTCGCTGGTGGGTGGCAGACAACAGCGCGAGACTGGAATCGGAAAAAACTCGATATTTCCGGAGCCGCGCTAAAGGAGGCGTTCGGTGGGTCGCGTCGCCCTGGTGCTGTGTCTATTGCTGGGACTGGCGGTGCCTGTCCTGGCCCAGAGCGGCGATGTCAACGGCGATGGCCGCATTGACGAGCGGGATATCCAGCTCATCGACGCCTACTTGAACGGTACACAGCTATTGCAGGATGCCCAGATCGTTGCCGCCGACGCCGACCGCGACGGCAAAATTACGGCCACCGACCGCGATCTGCTGCAGCGGCGCATTTTGGGCCTCCAGGCTCGGTCCGGCCCCAAAAATAGCCAGGTGGATCTCACCAGCGCCGATGCGGGTGTCGTCGTCGATAAGGCGACGGGCGCGCCCCTGGCTGGGGTAGAAGTTGCTCTGCCGGACGAAGGGATCAGCGTGCGCACCGACAGCCAGGGCCGGTTCCGGCTGCCGGGTTCCACCAGCGGCAAGCAGATCCTGACGGCGAGAGCCACCAACTACGCCCCGTCTTCGGTGACAACCCAGAACCGGCGCGGCTTTCAGTTGGAACTGGAGCGGCTCAACCCCCGACTGGCCGTCCTCGACGACGACCTGCACCACCTGGGAGACGACAACTACGACCGGCGATCGAGCGGAGCGCGGGAATTTCGCCTGCCCGCCGAAGGCACCCGCTATGTCAAAAGCTTTGTCCTGGCCCGCCTGCCCCAGAGCGACCTGCAACTGCGCATCGGCTCGATCATTGGCATCGACACCGAGGATGCAATCGCCGCCGGTCAGTCCAACCTGCCTCCCAGCAGCCGTCGGCAGGCCGGTAGCGGCGGGGTGCGGGTGAGTCTCAACGGCCAGATGCTGCGCGAGCTGGTCCTCAACGGCGACAATCTCACGGTTACGCTGCCCCGTACCCTGCTGCGCCCTGGAACAAATCAGATCGCCCTGGAAGCGGCTCGCCTCGATCGGGGGGCGGTCGTCTTCAATCCCAGCCCCGATAGCCTCTTTGGCAAGCTGAGCAGCGCTGAACTGCAAGATCTGGGCCTGGGCAGCGGCGCATTGGACTACGATGACATCGAGTTCACCCATCTGGTGATCGTCGATCCGGCGGGAGGGGCGCTGCCGGAGTCGGAACCCCGCTGAGCGCTCCGAGCGTCTTTATTGGTAAGTAAACAAGGATGGATTCCCCCATGCTCCGCGTCGCCTCGCTGGTTGGTCTGACTGTTGTGGTAACGCTTGCCGTCCCCGCCTGGGCTGAAAGTGGAGATATCAACGGCGATGGCCGGGTGGATAAGCGAGACATCGAACTGATCGACGGTTATCTGAGCGGCACACAGCTATTGCAGGACGACCAGATCGCTGCTGCCGACGCCGATCGCGACGGCAAGATCACCCAGAACGACCGCGACCTGCTGCAGCGGCGCATCTCGGGCCTGGCCGTCCGTCCTGCCACAGCCGATCCCCCCCGAGGGCGATCGGCGGCGCGGACAAAAACCGCCGCTGTCCCTGGCCGGGCCGCCATCGACCTCACCAGCGCCGATACGGGTGTCGTCGTCGATAAGGCGACGGGCGAACCCCTGGCTGGGGTAGAAGTCGCTCTGCCGGACGAGGGAATCACCGTGCGCACCGACAGTCAGGGCCGATTTCAACTGCCCCGCTCCAGTGCCGGCAAGATCCTGACGGCGAGGGCCACCGACTACGCCCCGGCTGCCGTCGCCGGGGGCAGTTCAGGAGGCTACCAGTTGCAGCTTGAGCGCCTGTCGCCCCGGCTCACGGTGCTCGACGACAACCTGATCCACCTGGGAGACAACAGCTTCGGTCCCGGCTCGGCCAACTACGCCGAATTTCGCCTGCCCGCTCGGGGCCGCAGCTACGTGCGCACGTTCAACCTGGCGCGGGTGCCCCAGCGCGACATGATCCTGCGCATCGGCTCGGTGATTGGCCTCGATACGCCCGAATCGGTGGCCGCAGGCCAATCGCAGTTGCCCCTCTACGGCGCACCGAGCGAAGGGCTACGCATCTCCCTCAACGGTCAGACGATCAAGCAGGTGCTGCTCAACGGCGACAACATCGCCGTCCTCGTTCCCCGCTGGCTGTTACAGGCCGGAAGCAACGAGTTGCGCCTCGAAACCCACGCCATTGGCGGCAGCGGTTCGCGGACAATCATCAGCAGCCGCCGGGGAATCGGGCTGGGCGGCTTGCTGGGCGGTCTTTTTGGCCTGGGGGGCGACATGGGCTATCCGATGGACAACACCCCCGACTACGACGATCTCGAATTTGCTCACCTCGTGCTCGAAGACCCGAGCGGCGGCAACTGAAGCGTACCCTCGAAGACGGTGCGGGCCGGGCCGGTCATGAGCAGGTGATTGCTCTCGCTATCCCAGCGGATCTGCAGCGGGCCGCCGGGCAACTCGACCGTCGCCTCCTCCTGGGCCAGGTGGTTGAGCACTGCCGCCACCAGAACCGCACAGGCTCCGGTGCCGCAGGCGAGGGTTGCCCCCGCTCCGCGCTCCCAGACTTTGACCTGCAGGTGGGTGGGGCTGAGAACCCGGACGAAGTGGGTGTTGATTCGCTCCGGAAAGTGGCGCTCGTGCTCGAAGAGGGGCCCGATCCGCTCCAGGTCGATCGCCTCCAGATCCGGCACAAAGATAACGGCGTGGGGGTTGCCCATGCTGACGCAGGTAACGGACCAGTCGCTTCCGGCCACATTGAGCGGAGCCGCAATCACCTTTTGATCGGCGGGGGCGAGGGTGGTCGGGATTTCACCAGCGAGCAGGGCAGGAGCTCCCATGTCTACCCGCACCTGGCCATCCGGCAGCAGATCGATGTCGAGCACTCCGGCTCCGGTTTGCACCCGGTAGCGATCCGCCGTGGGCTCGATGCCCAGGGTGCGGGCGTAGTGGGCGAGGCAGCGGATGCCGTTGCCGCACATCTGGGCCTCGGAGCCATCGCTGTTGAAGATACGCATCTGAAAATCGGCGTCACGGGCCTCTAACAAGAAGATGACGCCGTCCGCCCCGACGCCTCTGTGGCGATCACAGACAGCCACCGCCTGAGCCGCTGAGAGCACTGGCTCGGGTGTGTGGCGATTGTCGATGAGCACGAAGTCGTTTCCGAGTCCCTCGTACTTGGCAAAGGCGAGTGTAGACATGGGTGCCCAGGTGATGACTGCACTCCTCATCATCGGCGATCCGCTGCACCGCCGCTACAGAGCCGGCCTTGCTCGAAGAAGCGGGGGTGCCAGTCCCTGAACTGTCAAACCGGCGTGAAAGGTTGATTTCTCGTGGCTTGAAACGTCTTTCCCTCGTTGAAACACCCGCTAGTGACAGATTAGGGTAGTGGTTCATTTGGGTGAAGGGCTGCCATTTTTCAGCCGCTGTGACTGCGATAATACTTCTATCCGTTCTGCAGGTAGTACTATGACCCGCCGCATCAAAGAGCCTTTGTGCCCTCTCACCGATGAGGAACAGGCTTACCTCGAAAAAATCGCTCGTCCCGTGACTTGACGCATAAATTCGCTGCTACTGAAAGCATAAATCCGCCGCGTCAAACTGGAAGCATAAAGCTGCCGAAACGGCAATTTTATGCCTCCAATCGTAAAAATGGTAGCCCTTCACCCAAATGAACCACTAGAAATCGTACTTGCTTATGAGCGAAAAACTGGATACTATAAAATTATAGAGTTGTATTAAAATAGTGTTTATACCTGACGCAGACAAGATATTCAAGTTTCCTTGGCTAATGAAATCATTAATTCTGTCTATCGAGCGTAGAAGTGAAGCAATAAATTGCGCTGAGGTCGATCCTGATTCTCTAATTGAAAAGATGCTTCTTAGAAAGCAGCCGCACAAGAGGAATCACAACAAGGTGGTTGAAGACTTTGCCTTAAAGTACGGATTGCTGGAGCACCAAGCTGAATCATTTTTGAATATTGATCAATGGAATCCTGCTCTTCGCCGTAGGTATCAAGGTGCGACAACGCTAAATGATAGAATAGTTGTTCTTAGAGAGCGATTAGTAGGTTTTTTACCGGAGTGTCAAGACGAATTAAATGAATGGAGATGAATTGCGGCGAAGGTGGTGTTTGATGAAGCGACCTGCGACTTGACCCATGACTTCGCCGCCACTGGAAGCATAAGCCCGTCGTGTCAAACTGGAAGCATAAAGCTGCCGAAACGGCAATTTTATGCTTCCAGTCGCAGTGCCTACTGTGAACCTGTTGCTTGCGTTCTGCGCGCCAAAGCTTTGCTGCTGGTGGGTGCTGCTTCTTCCTAACACCCGGACTGCCAGCGCTATCGGCCTGCGCTGTGAGGACACTATCAGTCACTGGGTCCAACGCTTTCACCAGCAGGGATCCGCCGCTCTCATGCCCCGACCCCGACCGGGACGGACGCCCATCTACTCCCCCAGCGATCGCCAGTGCATCCTCGATAGCTTTGCTCGTCCACCCCAGCGCGAAGGCGACAGTACTGCTACTTGGACGGTCAGTACCTTGCAACGCGCCCTGCGCCAAGCTCCTGATGGCTTGCCTGACGTCAGTGGTTACACCGTCTGGAAGGTCTTAGTCGAGGCGGGGTACCGCTGGCAACGCACCCGCTCCTAGTGTGCGACCGGGACGGCTAAGCGCCTGCGCAAGAACCTCCTCCACATCGTCCACGACCCGGACACCGAAGCG
Source organism: Gloeobacter kilaueensis JS1 (assembly GCF_000484535.1). Classification (NCBI taxonomy): domain Bacteria; kingdom Bacillati; phylum Cyanobacteriota; class Cyanophyceae; order Gloeobacterales; family Gloeobacteraceae; genus Gloeobacter; species Gloeobacter kilaueensis. The sequence continues at coordinate 1,417,022 of NC_022600.1, forward strand.
AAAAAAAGCTGATTGAGGATGCCTACACCCTCGGGGAGCAACTGGGTCTTGCAGTCTGGTGCCAGGATGAGGCCGGTCCGTTTGGCACCTATCCCTACCCCGGCAATAGCTGGCAACCGCAAGGATGCCCTCAAAAACAGAGTCACCAGTACCTTCGCAACGGTACCGTCAAGCTGCTCACCCTGCTGCATCCAGCGACAGGTACGCTGCGGGTCAAGGGGGTGCAAAGTTGACCCAACAGCGTCCTGCATGAGTGGTTGAAGGAGCAACTGACCGATATTCTCTCTACCCTGCCGCCTGCATCAGCCCCAGTAAGCGCTGAGGCGACTCGCAGCCAATGGCAAAGGTGGCAGGCTCAATTGCAGGTACGCATCACGTTGCCTGCAGTGTTGCCCCCTTTGCGGATGCTGCTGGTTTGGGACAACTTGGCGGGGCACAAGACACCGGAGATGGTGCTGTGGCTGTTCGCCCAGGGGGTGATGCCGCTGTACACGCCGCTATCGGGGAGTTGGCTCAATATGGCGGAGGCAGTCCAACGGATCCTCAAGCGTCGTGCCTTAGAAGGCCATCATCCTCAAAGCTGGATGGAGTTGATGGAGTGGTTGGAGGCGACAGCGCAAGGATGGAATCAGCAGCCGACACCGTTCATCTGGAATGGGAGGCGAGCCGAGCGGCGCAGGCGAGCGAAACTGCATCGTTGCAGTGGCTCAGCGGCAGGCACCTTTCGCAAGCTGCAACGATACCACAAGAATGGCAGCCCTTCACCCAAATGACCCACTAGTCAGACTAATAATTGACCGCTTCCGTACACTCAGTATCAAATATTTAAAAGCCGATTTACTTTCAATATACTATCCATCAATGATGTACGTAACTGTTGTGTTCTAGGTACATCCATCATTGTCCCTTTCAAGACCTTAATAGCGAGCCGAGCTTCTCGTTTAATTGACTCATCTTCAGCATTTGCTGAGAATTTAGTCAAAATTTTAATCTGCTCTAATATATCTATTTTATCTTGAACATCAAGATAATCGTCTTTTTCAACTACATCTCTCATTTGAGAGAACAGCCTAGCAATTTCTAAGCTAAAGCTACTATTTTGTGCGCTTTTAGCTCTATGATCTACTCGTTGGTCTATACCATTTTTTTCTAAAGCTTGATTAATATGCTCTGCCCATCTTCTACGCCAGGTTTTCAGAAGTTGAACCTTATCCCAAGCCGGATTTTTTTTGTGCGCGAAGGTGGCTGGTCCAATTGGTCTTGTTGTCAAAAGAATTTGTGCGAAAAAATTTCTCTTATCGCCCTCTGCCTTCGGTGCGTGGATGCTTATGTCAGCTATCATTCCACGACTCACAAATTGCTCACGTACAAACCCATTTACAAGCTCTACGTACTCTGATGCAGGAAGCTCCGCAGGTAGTGACAGAGTAACTTCACGAGCTAGTCTAGCATCACTGCGCCTTTCAAAGCTTTCAACCATATTCCACAGCTCCTCTCTATTCAGTGCCCAATTAGGAGCAATGTCAGGAGCAATAATTTCTCGATGTAACACTCCAACTCTCCTGCTATAGTCTGCAGCTATGCCAGTACTCATATCCATAAGCTTTTCTCCAGCACGATATGCCGCAGCACCTATTGCGGAAAGTTCTCCTGCTCCACGGCGGATAATTTTAACGGAAAAGCGGTAGATAGCCATATATGACCAAAATTCTCAAAAGTGGGAAACAGTCTACTTTTATCTTTTGACCTGTAACTGCACCTTAAAGTAACTGCATCCTAAACTAAGTGCACCCTAATTGGTAAGGGGCCATTTAAGCAAAAATTGAGAGACTCTAGCTACCGATCTTGGCTCTACCAGGTTAGGGTGGGGATACATTGCCCGGCTTAGGAAACAGCTCCTTAGTTAGCGATGCATCTGTAGCCTTCATGGGAGGGCCACTCCTGTGACTAAGACCTAAATACATTAAAGGGCAATTTTTGTTATGCTTCCGGTCTCTAAAGAACCAAGTTCTAGGAAAGCACACCGGGGACGCTTTCAGGCTCAAGGAGGGGGTGTAGAGGAGTCCGTTTCATGGTCGCAGGATTATCCTCCGAGCAAGGATGACTGTCTGAGGATGCTCGAAGAGCTTAAGCAGAAACTGAGTCGTAGCCAGCAGGAGAGAAGACAGCCGCATTTCGATCAAATAAAAGATTTTATTAGCTGTATTAAGGACTGTGAGTGTCAAGGCCCCTTTAAAAAGAGTTACCCTAAGCCCTCTGAAGGTGATATACGAATTGATATAGAAGTGCTGTGTGGTTCTATCCGACCCTGACGGGTACAGTCTTTCAAAGATCCCTAATCTGCGCTAATCTGGAGAAGGAAGTGGCGCGGATATTGATTTGTGAGCTACATTTCTTTCTTGAGAAAACCGGTCTTAAAATATCAGTTGTGGCTGAGTAAGGATGGCAGTTATACTCTGCTCCCTAAAGACAGTCCTAGTATGCATTGCCTGCTCGATCAGACTGATGAGCTTTTACAAGAGATTAGCGCTGTGAGCTGGGAAGAAGCCTGCAAGAAGCAGCATGAGCTTTTAGGGTGGGAGCCTTACCACAGCATGGAAAGCGATGCATGTGAGCAAATAGTTAACCCAAAGCAAATTATGAGAGCTAGGCGCGCTCATACATACTCTCAGGATCAAGCTTTTGCATAAGGCAAGTGCTGATTTAGAAGTACTTCCTAAAACTTTAATTTGAGGAAATAGGTTGAGAGTACAGGCACGCCCGCTGGTGCTTTCAGCCATAGCAGCACCTACCTTCGTCAGTATAGCCTGGGCAGTCTGAGCGCCTGTCCTTCCAGCTTTCTCTCAGCTACTTGTGTACCATGCTGCTGCGGAGCGACTGCTGGCGCTCATACTCTCCCCCCACCTGGCGGACCCAACTTCGGCGACGGAGTGGCTGCAACACTTTCCCGGCGTGATGGTCGTCGTCAAGCCAGGCGATAAGCAGATTGGCTGGACAGCGACCGACGATGCTGAGATGGTCCAGAACATGTTCGCGGCCTACAGCGCCCCAGCCTATGTAGCTGCCCGGCAGCAGTTAGGCATCACCCAGCTCTGGATCTGTCAGATTGATCTGCAGTATTTACCTTCTGCTGGTGAGATCCTCGAGGGCAGCCTGTAAGTCGAGCCGCACAAGCCGCCTCCAGATGCATTCGACGCGTTCAGGGCGTATTGTCTTGGGCTGCTCAGCCCGTTGTGCTCTCAGCCTCGCATGGAACTGGCCGATCGGGCTTTGCTGATAATCCCGCTCGAATCGCTCCTCTAGCTCCTGCAACTCTTGACTCCAGGCACGCATCTCGGCGGCGACTGCCTGCAGCTGCGCCGTCAATCGCCGATGGGTCGCTTCGTCCGGCATCTCAGGTAGGAGTGGTTTGTTCATCGCAATCTCCAGAACTGTTGCACTTCGCGAAGGTCTGGAACGAACACTTGGGACAAATTACAGCTCAGCGCTCACGCTGTCTCCGCTCGCTTCACTTGTGCTTCTTGCTGACGGCGAGCGTCGAAGCGGCCCACCAGGCTCTGCGCCTGGCGCTGCTCCAGTTCGTCTATCAGCTGCTGAATCGCTTCGCTATCCTGGCGCAGGTCCATTCTGGCCGCTCGAAGCTGCTCTGCTAGTTGCTGGCGGGTCGCCTCGTCCGGCATCCACGGCTGAGGATTGCTTGTCTGCTCACTCATGGCAGCCTCCAGGTGCGTTTGATTTGCTCGACTCTTAGCAATGCAGATTCGATAGGCTCAAGGCAGGCGCATCCGTTTCTCCTGGCAGTGAGGGCAAAGGCGATGCCAGGAGGACGGCTCCAGCAGTGACAACTGTTCTGCTTCAGCACCGCCAAGCGGCTGCAGCGTAGCCGCACTCCGACCGGGCAGCCTACTGGGGGGCAGCAGCGGGAGCAGGGGCGGGGGCGGAGTTGGCCGGGAGCTGGTTGGCCGGGAGCTGGTTCGGGTTGATCTGGCTGCGCGGCTTAATCAAGGCGGCCAGCGCCTCGTCCTGCAGCTTCATCAGTTCGGGAACGGTGACGAAGCCGTAGCCTTTTTGTTTGAGCCCGGCGATGATCTGCGGCAGAGCCGCGACGGTCGGATGGTGGCCGCCACCGTCGTGCATGATGATTACCGCCCCCGGCTTCACGTGATCGAGGACGTTTTTGATCTCTTTTTGGGGCGTCGTGCTGCGCACGTCGTCGCCTGAGACCACGTTCCAGAGAATGATGCCGTATTTTTTAGAGGCGGCGTAGGCGGCAGGGCCGGTGTAGAGCTTGCCCCCCGGTGGCCGGAACAATTCGGGCCGGATACCGGCGGTCTGCTCGATGAGCAAGGTGGTGTTTTCGATCTCCGCCTTTGCAGCGGCGGGGGAGAGCCGGTTGTAGGTGTGGCTCCAGGTGTGGTTGCCGATCACGTGGCCCTCGCCTGCCACCGCCTGCAACAGCTCCGGATTGTTCTGGATCGAGCGGCCCAGACAGAAGAAGGTCGCCTTGATCTGGTTTTGGCGGAGGATATCGAGGATCGCCTTCGTGCTCACCGGCCAGGGACCGTCGTCGAAGGTGAGGGCGACGACTTTTTGACTGAAGTCGGCGTTGCCGCCTTTGAAGGTCTTGCCCTGGTAGCGCAGGGGCAGTGTCGAAGCTGGGGCAGCCGGGGCAGAAGCGGTTTTTTGAGTTGGGGCGGCAACCGGTTTGGGTGTCGCCGCCGGTTTGGGCGGCACGACCGGTGGCGGTGGCAGCGTCGTCACCACCTGGGAGGGCGGCGCGGTCGTCGCCGGTCTGCTACCCGGCAGGACAGCTGTAAAGAGATACCAGAGGCCACCCGCCACGCCCAGAGCCGGAAGGCCGTAAAGGGACCAGGTTACCCACGGATTTCTGCGTTTTCTGGGTGGACTCGAAAACATATTTACCCTCAAGGCTTCAAATGACAGCTATCTTCGCTCATCCGCGAAATTTTGGACAGACTCTCGAACACAGATTTGGTGCCAATTTCGGGACGGCTACGGTGGCTTCCCCCACAGGGAGGATTGCGGTTGTCGGGCGATGCCAGAAAGCCCAGAATTTAACCGGACGAGCGGGGCAGTTGCCCTGCAATCCGGCGGCCCTCGTCGGTGTAGAGGCGCAGGTAGTTCCAGTAGTTCTCGTAGATGTTGACGACATAGAAGCGGGTCTCGCGAAAGGGGATCTGCTCGATGAAGTCCTCCGGGTTGGCCACCGGCGTGCGCTGCACCCAGCGGGAGACGTTGCCCGGCCCAGCGTTGTAGCTCGCCAGAGCAAGCAGGGTACTGCCGCCGAAGCGCTCGTGGGTATAGCGCAGGTACCACGTCCCCAGGCGCAGGTTGTCATCGACCTTATCTAAATCGAAGGCACCGGGTTCGCGCTGGGCAATCCAGCGGGCGGTAGAGGGCAACAGTTGCATCAGGCCCACCGCTCCGGAGCGCGAGCGGATTGCAGGCTCGAAGCGCGATTCCTGGCGGATGAGCGAGGCGACCAGGAGCGGATTGAGTTTGCGTTCTTCGGACCAGCGCTGCAGTTGCGGTCCAAAAAAAAGCGGATACGCCTGCTGCCAGCGGCGCGGATCGCCGGGGGGCGAGGCGAGAAGAGTGAGGGTGGACTGGTTGATCGACTGGCGGTACTGGCCGCTCTGGGCTGCCAGTTGGGCACCTGCCAGCCGCAGCGGGGGGGTGAGTCGCCGGTGGTAGCTTTCTGCCTGCCACTGCTTTTGTGCTCCGTCGAGGTCACCTATCGCCATCAGTTCGGCCAGGGCAAGGGAGACGCCGCTTACGGGCGGGAGGGGCTGATTCCAGCGCACCGCTCCAGCGAGCGCCTCGATGTTGTATTCGCCGCTTACCAAGCCCAATCGGGAGGCAGCCCGCCAGGCGTAGTAACTCTGGGGATACTGGCGGAGGACGCTTTGAAACTGGCGGCGGGCCTGGGCTGTCGCTCCGGAGCGCTCCGCCCACTTGCCCAGCCAGAAGGCGGCTTTTGGGGCGAATGGGTCGTCCGGGTGGTGGGCGATGAGCCAGCGGGCGCGGGATTGGGCTTCAGTCAGATCGCCTTTTTCGGCGGCGTCCGCCGCCAGTTCCCAGGCAGCGTTGGCCGCCTTGGCGCTCTGGGGGTACTGGGCAATCAAACGGCGATAGAGAGGCAGTGCCTCGTCGGGCGCTTTGAGGCGCTTGAGAACGGTCTGCACCTGCGCCCAGAGCAATTCATCTCCCCGCGCCGGATGGGCACTCTCGCTCTGGGTAAGGAGGGTGAGGGCGTCGCTCACCGGCAGGAGTGGGGCGCGCTCGAGGGCCGCATCGACGGTGAGCGGCGAAGTGGGATACAGCCGGGGAAGCTGCTCCAGCAGGGCGAGAGCTTCGGGTTTACGGCCCAGGCGCTTCAGCACTTGAGCACGGGCAAACAGGCTTTCGGCGCTCATCGGAGCGCGCCCGAGGGCTTGAAGAGCCCGCGTCGGATCGACCGGGCGGTAGACCTCCGCCACCGCCTGCCACTGGATCGGGCTCAAGCCGCCCAGTTTTTCCCAGCGGCGGGCCATGGCGTAGGCGAGGGTGCTCTCCGGAAAGTAGCGCACCAGATGGGCAATCAAGGTGCGATCGTCGGGTGTTGCGACGAGGGCCGCCTCGATCGCCTCACGGCTACGGGGATGGTCGGGGTAGCGCCGCAACAGTTCGCCCAGGGCGGCGCGCTCTCCCTGGCGGCTCAGATGGGCCAGCGCCTCGGGGATCAGGTTGCTCTTGGGATGCTCCGCTATCCACCGGCGGCCCTCCCCCCGGCTGAGGGCGACTAAAAGCGACAGACGTTCGGCCAGGGGCGGATAGACCAGCCCTTCGAGCTGCTTGCGGGCAGCGGCGTAATCGCCGCGCCCGAAGGCTGCACTACCCTCGCGGTAGCGCTGCAGGCGCACCGGGGCGGATTGGGCACCGGTCTGGGCCTGCAAAGCGCCAAAACCGAGCCAGCCTGCTCCCAACAAAGCCGCCAGCGCAGCGATGGCCAGCAACGAGCGAGGGGAGCGCAGGCGATCGAGCATTGCCCTCACCCCGCCGCGTGCAGCCACGATGTCAGGCCGCGCGTGAGCGAGCGGGCGATGCGCTCTTGAAACGCCGGGCTCAAGAGCCGGGCGTACTCGTCCGGATGGGTCATAAAACCAAATTCGAGCAACACAGCCGGGGCTTCCGTCGGGCGGATCACCGCCAGACTATCCCAGAAAAGACCGTAGTCGGGCTGGCCCAGATCGCCTATCAGTTGCCGGTGCAGGGCTTCGGCGAGGTTGCGGCTCTGCATCTGGTACCAGTAGACCGAGGTGCCGTGCTGCCGGAGCGGGTCGCCGGCATCGGGAAGGGCGTTGTTGTGCAGGCTCAAATACACCGTCGGCTGGGTAGCGCGCATCAGCTCGACGCGCCGGGCAAGGGAGACGGTCCGATCGCCCGTGCGGGTCATCAGCACCGTCGCTCCGGCCCGCTGCAACTGGTTGCGCAGCCGCAGGGCGATCTGGAGGTTGACGGTTTTTTCTTGCACCCCCGAGCAGCCGGTCGAGCCGGTGTCGTTGCCGCCGTGGCCCGGATCGAGCATCACCGTCAGGCCCGCCAGGGCGCGGGAGACCCTGGGGGGGCGGCGCAGGGCAATCACCAGCACGTTGCCCTCGTAGCGCAACTGGTAGCCCCACTGCCGCGAGGAGCGCAGGTCGATATAAAAGCGCATCCCCTGGGGGGTGATGGGCTCCCACTGCACCGAGCGGATGAGCGGGTCGGTGCTCTCAAAGCGGATAAGGTCGGTGGCCGCCACCGCTCCCCAGAGGCTCACCACCAGGCGGGTCTCCTCCTGGCGGACGCTGGTAGGCAATCGCGTCTCCAGGGGAATCAACAGTTCGCTGCCGGTGGCGCTCGTGCGGGTGCGCAGCGAACCGACCGCACTTTTGGGCAGCGGCGTACCGGCGGGCAAAATCCGCAGGTCGCTTTTTTGGATCCAGCCTTCGCCCTGCAGGCGGTACCAGTCGCCGCTCTGGGCTATCACCTGCGAGCGGACTCCCTGGGTTAGCGGTGCGAGGCGAGCGTAGCCGGCTCCCGGTCCGGCTCTGACGATCGCTTCGACGGGGACGACCTCGACGACGACGATCTGGCGCGGATCGAGGGTGGTGATCGCCGCCGGAGCCTGGGCACTCAGGTTCTGGCCCTGCCAGCGCAACTCGAAGCGCGGCACCTGCTCCCGCCAGGCCGGGTCCGCTGCCAGGCAGCCCCGATAGATGCCGCTAACCAGCTCCCCCCCAGCCGCGCCGCTCAAGATCGCTGCCGAATCTTCGACGGGCCGAAAAGGCGGCAATTCGCTCAGCATCAGGCTTTTGCCGGCAAGTTCTGCCAGGACGCGCCCGCCGGGGGTGGCCTGGGCCTCCAGACAGACCGGCGCAAGGGCGGGTACCTGCTGGTCCACCAGCGGCGATCGGACCGCAAGGACGGGCCGGTCGCGGGCAAGGGGCGGCTCGACCCGGCGCGTTACCTGCTGCTGCTGGCTCTGGAGCGTTCCTTTTTTGTCCCGGTAGACCCAATAAAAAGTGTTCACTCCCGGCTTGAGCGGCGCGCTGGCAGCAAAGTAGCCCTGGCGGTTGAGCGGCACGGCCCGGCCATCCAGGCGCAGATCGCCCGCCGGTGGAGCGGCACCGATAAAAAAGATGCTCGCGCTGTCGGTGCGATAGACCGCCGGTGGATAGATGATCCGCAGGGGAGCTGCCAGAGCCGGGGCACCACCGCCGACAATCGTCACAAAGCACGCGAATACCAGCGCCGCTATTCTCGTCATTTTTTAACAGAATATTGCGTTTGTTTACGTAAATTCAGGTAGTATGTAGTGAAGAGCAACGTGGAATCGTTCCACAGCGTTCCGGCCCATTGTTGGTCCGTGCCATGCTGACATACGCGCGCGTTTTGAGCCTTTCCGAGGGCGGTCACTTTACCCCCTTTGCCCACCTTAATCACCGGATCATTCGCTTCTTGTGCCACTCCCTCGAAGGTCCCGGTTTCCAGGAGGAGGTGCTGGCCGAGGCGATCGAGAATGCAAAGCTGCATTTTAGCCTGCGCAGTGCGGTGAGAGCCTACGAGGTCTTCGGGAGCAGCTACAGCCAGTTTATCGAGCAGGGCGTCTGCAACCCCCGCTACGACGAGCGCCTCGTCTGCGATCTTTACGCTGTTTACCGTCGCCGCCTCGAAAGCGACGTTGCCGATTTTTTGCGCTCGCAAATACTCTAAATCAGTCCGCCTTGACCCGTTCGATCCCATAGCTGCCGAGAATCTTCAGTTCTGCCACCAGTGTCTGCACCTCCTGGAGAGCGGCTGCGATCGTCTGAGAACGGCTGTCTCCTTCGAGGTCGGCAAAGAATAAATATTCGCCTATCACCTTCTTGGTCGGTCGCGATTCGATCTTGGCGAGGTTGATCTGGGCTCGGGCAAAGATAGCCAGGATTTCGTAGAGGATGCCGGGGCGATTGCGGCGCAGGCCAAAGGCGATCGAAGTGCATTGGGATGGCAGTCCGGCCCAGAAGGGCTGCTCGCTCACCAGCCAGAAGCGGGTGCAGTTGTCGGGATGGTCGTTGATCTGCCGCTGCAGGACCGGCAGATCGTGCAGCTGGGCAGCCCGCTCGGAGGCGATAGCCGCACTGCCGGGGCCGAGGTGGCGCAGGGCCTCGCTGGTGGAGGCGGTGGGGACGCGCTGGACCGCTCCAAGATGTTCTTCGAGCCAGCCCTGGCACTGGGCGAGCGCCTGGGGATGGGAGTAGACGGTCCGAATAGGGGCGGTGCCCTTCTGGTGACCAATCAGGCAGTGGCGCACCGGCAGTACGAGCGCCCGGCGCACCTGCAGGCTGCTGTAGAGCCAGAGGGTATCGAGGGTGGCGCTGACGGTGCCTTCGATCGCATTTTCGACCGGCACGACGGCACAGTCGGCCTCGCCGCTGGCGGCGGCGCGCAGGGTGCCCTGGATGCTCGGGTGGGGCAGCCGCTCGGCCTCCTCGCCCAGAAAGGCGAGGGCCGCCTCCTCGGTATAGGTGCCACCCGGTCCTAAAAAAGCAACGCGCACGACCATGAGGCCGATTTTACATCCGGCCCGGCAGCGCGTCAGCACTGAACAGCTCTGGAGCCATGCGCGCCAAAAGCGGATTTTGAACAGCGTTGAAGTAAAACAAATCCGCCGCCTGGGCAACGGTCCAACCGGCGGTACCGGTGAGCACCTGGCCATCGACGACCGCCAGCCCGTCGAAGGCACCGAGGGAGAGGGCGATGCGATCGATCCTGGGGACAAAGGGACTGAGAAGCCCGCCCCGCGCTTCGCTCGCGATGTTGGCCGCCACCAGTTCTCCGGCGCGCACGGCCAGTTGCCCGTTCGGGGCAAAGGTGCGCTCCAATCCGGCATTGAAGGGCCGGATGCTGTCGCCTACCGCGTAGACGTGCGGATAATCGACCAGGCGCAAAAAGGAATCGACCCGCAAAAACTGGTCGCGGCGCAACTCTGCCGGTTCTTCTTCGAGGCGCACCGGCTGGATGCCGCCGGTCCAGAACACCGTCTGGCTTGCCAGCTCCTCGGTGCCCGCGCTCGTTTCGAGCACCACCCCCTCGGCGCGGACGCGGCGCACCTGGCTTGCTGTCTGCACGATCACCCGATGGCGCTTCAGCCAGCGCAACGCCCACTCCCCGGCAGCTTCGGGCCAGTCGCTCAAAAGCCGCGCCTGCCGCTGGATGAGGTGAATTTGAATCGCCTCGGCCAGTCCGCCGTAGCGCTGCCGCCAGCGGCGCGCCAGGTGCGACAACTCCGCCGCCAGTTCGACCCCGACGATGCCGCCGCCCACGATCACCCAGCGCAACAGATTTAGATCGCAGCGGTCGCGCTTGAGGGCGTCCTCCAGGCGCGACCAGTGGGCGAGGATCCGCTCGAGATCTTCGAGGCTATAGAGCGGCAGCGTGTGGCGCGGTGCCCCCGAAGTGTTCAATTTTCCCTCCGAACCTACCGCAATCACCAGGCGATCGGCCCGCAGCGTCTCGTAGTCGGTCTCGACCGTCGCTGCCTCCGGATCGATCTGGAGGGCGGTTGCCTGCAGGTGCCGCACACCGGCAGGCAATAGCCGCTCGTACGGAAGACTCACCTCCCGCAAAGCCAGCCGTCCCGCCGCCGCCGCCACCAGGCGGGGTCTTAATACGTGCTCGCGGCGCGGCTCGACGAGCGTCACCGGCAGATTCATAGCCGCGAGTGTCTGGACCGTCCGCAGCCCCGCGTAACCGCCGCCAATCACCACTGTCTGCATCGCTACTCCTGAGCAGCCGCGCTTCTTTCTCCATCGATTCTAAGAGTTCAAGCGCTGACGAGCGGCCAAACTGGCAATTGCACAGCCTTTACTGAAATTTCAACGATGCAACTGCCGGACGCGGAGTATCATCGCGGGAGCATCTGTTCAACGATCCCTCTGCCATGCCGTCCTCCCTCATCTCCCCATCACTGCTGCGGCTCTGGCTGCCGGTGCTCTGTGCGGGCGTGCTGGGGGTGTATTCTTTGCCGGTGCTGGGGGAGTGGCTGGCAGCCTGGTTCAGCTACGGCACCTACAGCGCCCTGTTTACCTACGGAGCGGTCGGTATACCGGCCCTTGGTTATCTTGGCTGGAGCAAGGCGGCCCGGTTGGGCAATCTGACTGTGCCACCCGTGGACCGGTTGCTCGGCATCGGGTTTCTGCTGGGCAGTTGCACCCTGATTGGTTGGGCTGCCTCGAAGGATGTCCGCTTTGCCGGTGTCTTTCTGGGGGTGATTGCTCTTTGCACCCTGGTGTGGGGGTTGGGCTCGCTGCGGCTTTTGTGGCAGGAGCTGGGGCTGTTGCTGCTTGCGATTCCCTTCCCGATCGTCTTTGCCCTCACCCACAACCCGTTCTTTCAGCAGGTCACCGCCCAGGGAGCCGCCTTTATGCTCTGGTACACCGGCATCCCCGCCGTTGCCGCTCCCGCCCACGCTTCCCAGATCGGCGTCTACGTGCTGAAGTTGCTCGACGATGGCCACTGGCAAGCCTGGAGCGGCGTCGCCGTTGCCCAGGAATGTTCCGGCACGGCAATCGGCTTTACGTTCACCTACTTGAGCTTTTTGATCCCGGCTCTGCTGCCTGTCGCTTTATCCCGCAGGCTGCTGCTGGCAACCCTCGCCCCGGTCCTTGCCATCTTCTGCAACACCGCCAGGGTCGCCTTTCTGGTCTATCTCCAGGCGTACAGTGGCCGTGACGCCTTTTTGTTCTGGCACGCCGCCGACGGTCGGCTCATCTATTCTTTTGCGACCCTGCTATTGTTTGGCCTGCTGGCTCTGTGGATTGTCCGGCCCGCTTTTGAGCGTCCGCCTGCGGGCACCTCTGCTGCCCCACTGACCACCGCCTACCGCCCTCCGGCAGAAAAAGGCTGACTGCCCGCTGCCCCTAGGATTGCTGCGATGGAACCTGAATCGTTTTTGCCCCTCGAAGAACAGGCCCCTTCACCTGCCGCTGCTCCTTCGGCGGCCCAGATCATCCCGCGCCCACTGCCCACCGCCCTCGGGTTTGCGGGCGTCGGTCTGCTGCTCGCGTTTCTGGCCGACCTGCTGCCCTTTGTGCCGCCCCAGACCCATAACCTGCTGTGGCAGATTGCGTTTTTAGAACACGTCTTCAACACGGCGAGCGTCGCGATGCTCGGTATTTTGCTGCTGCTCGCCGGTATCTGGCTGGGCGATATATTAAACGACGAAAAGAGCCGTCTTAAAAGCAGCCTCAGCGGTAGTCTCGCGCTACTGGTCGGCCTGGCCCTGGTCTTCTCGGTGCCCCTCTACATTCAGAACGTCAACCGCCTCTACCAGATCAAAAAATCCGAGATCTTAAGCCAGCGCAAGAGCAACGCCCCGCTGGTGGGTGGCAGCCTGGCGGACCGGTTCGATACGGTTCTAGTAGAACTCGACAATTCGATCTTCAAAAATACCGCCCGCTACAGCGCCAACGCCCTTGCCATCGGCTTTGTGACCGCGAGCCTGGGCATCTTTGCCATCCGCTACACCCGCAACCGCCCCGAAGTCGGCTACACCTGCCCGGCCTGCGACAGCAGCGAGGTGCGCCGCTCCGGGCAACTGAGCCCCACCGAGCAGAGCCTGGCGCTGTTTACCCGCATCCACACCTTCCGCTGCAACGCCTGCGGCTGGCGCTTCCGGCGGTTTTCTCTCACCGGCAAACCCTTTCCCTTCTTCTTTTAGATGGCAGATGGCCGCTAAGCGCCGGGGTGGCGCGAGCGATAGTCGCAGCAGATATTGTGGACCAGATTCTGGCAGACGGAGGCGCTCATCGCACTCACCGCTGTCTGGGCGGCAGATTGGACCACCGGCTGGGGAAACATGCCCAGAAAGCCCGGCAGGGTCAATTGAATCGCAAAGCGCGCCTCCCAGAAGACATCGACCGCCGGGGGGCGGGGTGTGAGCTGAAAAAGACCGCTAAAGTCGGTCTGGTAATCTGACGCGGGCGAGGGGACCGAAAGCAGCCGGTAGCGGCACTCGTCGTCTTCGATGAGTTGGAGCACCATCCGGGGGGCGAGTTGAAAACCGAGAGCGCCGAATTCGGGAAGCTGCAGATCGAAGTGACCGGCCCCGGTGCGCTGCACTTTAAGAGGGCGAAAACCGACCGGTACCCAGTGATCAGGGCCGCGCAGGTAGGTGACTAGAGGGGGCAGCGGGGTCTGCAGACGAACGTCACCCTGGCGGGTGTCCTTGAGCGAGAGCGTCGATGGCATGGGCAGGTTGCACCGGTAGGGAGAGCACCGTGTCCGGCGGCGATTATTCGACCGTTCGGTGGTGAATGGTTGGTTGTGCGGGACAAGAAGCATATCATAAGCGGGCGGAAGCCCTGTGCGCAGCAGGCACCAGTCGGCTGCGCCACGATGATGTTCGAGGACAATGTTCGATTCGCTTTTTGGGCGCTCAAAACCTACCGGTCGGGCCGGTTCTTTTTTGGCGGGGGACCGTGCCTGGTTGGCGCTGTTGCTGCTCGCGTCGCTGCTGCTGTATCTGGTCAATCTCGGGGGGGTGCCCCTTCGCGATTGGGACGAGGGCATCTACGCCGATGTTTCCCGGACGATGCTCAAGGCACCGGCGGCAGCCCAGGCGTGGCTGTATCCGATGATTCGCGGTCAGCCTTTTACCGATAAGCCGCCGCTGCTCTACTGGCTGATGGCCTGTGCCTACGCGATCGGGGGCGTGAGCGAGTGGACGGCGCGGCTGCCGGGGGCGCTGCTGACGGCGCTGTCGGTCCCGCTGCTGTACGCGATTGGCCGGGAACTGTTTGCGACGCAGCGGGCGGCACTGTTTGGAGCCGGAGTGTATCTGGGGATGCTGCCGATGGTCCGCCATGGGCGGCTCGCGATGCTCGACGGAGCGGCGCTGTGTTTTTTTCTGCTCATGGTCTACTGTCTGTTGCGGGCGCGACGCACGCCGGTCTGGGGGCTGGGGCTGGGGCTGGCCTTTGCCCTGGTCTGTCTCACCAAGGGCATCCTCGGACTGTTGCTGCTGGGGGTTGTGCTGGTCTTTGTGGCCCTCGACTGCCCGCAGTTGCTGCGCTCGGTCTACCTGTGGGGTGGACTGGTGGCCGGTAGTCTGGCGGTGGGCTGGTGGTACGGCGCGCAGTGGCTGCACTACGGCCTGGAGTACATGGGCTACGTCGGCGGCGAGAAAAATTTTGCCCGCGTCTGGAAGAGCACCGATCAAAACCAGGGGCCGCCCTGGTATTACCTGCTGGAACTGTTGAAGTACACCTGGCCCTGGCTCATCTTCCTGCCCCAGGCGCTGGTGCTCGCCTGGAGGAGCCGCGCTGAGAGCTGGGCACGGCTGGTGTTGCTGTGGCTTGCCATCTTTCTGGTCGTGATTTCGGCGATGGCGACCAAGCTGCCCTGGTACGTCCTGCCGGTCTACCCGGCGATTGCTCTGGCGGTGGGCCATTACCTTTCTTTGATCTCGAAGGCGGCACCCCGTAGCTGGCTCGCTGGTCTGGTGCTGCTCGCCGTCGTCGGTTGGGGAGGCTGTCTTTATTTCGGTGCTTTCGCAGCGCCGGGCGATCGAGATCTGCTTGCAACCGTCCTGGTTCTGGCTTTGACGATGACCCTGGCGCTGGTGCTGGTGCGCCGCTCCGGTTCCCAGGCGGCGCTGGTGCTGCTCGGGGGGAGCTACTGCTGCTGTCTGTTGTTTTTGCTGAGCAGCCACTGGGTCTGGGAGCTGAACGAGGCGTACCCGGTACCGCCGGTGGCCCGGCTCATCCGCCGCTGGACGCCGCCGGATCGCAGCGTCTATACTTCCTTTGCCCTCGGTCGGCCATCGCTCGATTTTTACAGCGATCATCGGGTGATCCCGGCTTCGAGCAGTGAACTGGCGCAGCGCTGGCAGCAGGAAGCTCAGCCCTTTTTGCTCGTCGATGCGGCGATGCTCAAAAGCCTGCCTGCCGACGGGCGGCTGGTTCTGGGCAGTGCCCAGGGGCTGACACTGATCTCGAAGCTGCCCGAGGCAGGACTGGCTCCCCTTACCTCTGTAGCGCAGTAATGTCCTGGATTCGCTCGCTTATCGACAAATTTTTTGCACCGCTCTTTGAGAACGAGAATCGCTTTGCCCTCACGCTGACGGCGCTCTTTTTCGTCCTCGGTGCGGCGGGCCTGGTCAACCACGCGATGTGGCGCGATGAGATCAACGTCTGGCTCATCGTCCGGGACAGCCCCTCGTTGCCCGCCCTTTTGAGCAACATCAAGTACGAGGGCCACCCGGCGCTGTGGTACCTGTGCCTGTATCCCCTCAGCCGCCTCAGCCACAATCCGGCGCTGATGCAGGTTTTTCATCTGCTTCTGGCCACGCTCAGCGTTTATCTTTTTGTCCGCCATTCGCCCTTCACTCGCCCCCAGAAGCTCTTGTACCTGTTCGGCTACCTGCCCTTCTACGAGTACCTGCTCATCAGCCGCAACTACGCGTTCGGTATTTTGCTGGTTTTTGCTTTTTGCACCGTCCACCGGACCCAGCCCAGAAAGTACCTGATCCTCTCGCTGCTTCTGGCGCTGCTCGCCAATACCAACGCCTACGGGCTGCTCATCGCCGGTTGCCTGCAGGCGATGTTGCTGCTGGAGTGTGCGACCAAAGGGCGGCCCTGGGGGCAGGTGCTGGCCGGGTCGGGCGTCTTTGGGCTGGGGGCAGTAGCCGCCCTGGCCCTGATCATTCCCAATAAAGACAACACCCTGGCCGGGGGGGCGACCGGCTGGACGCTCTACTTTGACCTCAATCACTTTTTTACCGCCCTCACCCGCATCTGGAGCGGCTATATCGTCGTGCTCGTCCCGAACGATGCCCACGCCTGGGAGATGGTGCTCTTCTCGATTCCGGCCATCGGACTGCTGGCTTTTGGCGGTGCGCTACTCCTGCGCAAGCCCGTCGCCTGTTTTTTTTACCTGAGCGCCACGGCGAGCCTGTTCGTCCTCACCTACGTAAAGTTCATCGGTGCCCAGAGGCACTTCGGCCACTTTTTTATCGTTCTGCTCGCCGCCCTCTGGCTGGCGGAGCACTATGCCGAGTCGGACCGGCTCCCAGGCCGCCTGCAGCGGTGGGCCGATTTTGCTGAGCGCTACCGGGGCCGGTTTTTGACGACGATCCTCGTCTTTCAACTGGCCGGGGGGATCGTGGCTTACTGCCGCGACTGGCTGGTGCCCTACTCCGCGAGCCGGGAGGCGGCGGATTTTATCCACGGCCACGGGCTGGATCGCTTCTTTATCGTCGGCAGCCGGGACTACGCCATATCGCCCCTGTGCGGCTATCTGGATCGTCAGATCTACTATCCGGAAAACCGCCGCCTCAGCAGCTTCGTGCTCTTTAACGGAGCCAGAAAAGAAGTGGACGCAAAAGAAACGCTCGATCAGGTGTATCAGCTTCTTGAAAAGGGGACGCCCGAGCCGATCCTGCTCATCTTGAACCATCCTGTCGAACCGGCGGTCGCGGCGGGCCTGAACGTGCGGGTGATGGCCCAGTTTACCGACAGCTTTATTAGCGAAGAAGTCTACTATCTTTATCTCGTGACTGTCCGGCACTCGCGCTAACATGCGACAAAAAGGAGCAGGCGCGTTGCTATGCCGACGATTGTTCAACTCGATCAGCCCGCTATCGACCGGCTCGATCTGAGGGCAGCCGGAGTCCAGATCGAACGACTGGCCGCCGACCCCCTCGCCAATGCCCGCCAGCTCCGCTTTGAGATCGACTATCCGCGCGCAGCGGACGATCCGCGCGAACTGCCGGAGGTGCAGGAGATTCGGCTGTTTTTTATTCGCCTCGATGCGCGCTATCCCTGGCTGCCGTACCTGCTCGACTGGCGCAATGGCGAGTTGACCCGCTTTGCGGCGATGCTGGTCCCCCACCAGTTCAGCGCCAAGGACGGCATCACCTTTGCGCCGGAGGCGATGGAAATTTTTGTGATGCACAAGATCTTCGTCCTCGCCGACTGGCTTTTAGCCCAGGGCATCACCAACCGCTCCGAGCTGCGCTATCTGGCCCAGGCGCTGGGCTACGACATCGACGCAGAGTTTTTTGACCTGCTGAGCGCCTGAAGCGAGGGACGGCTAACGCCGTGCTACGATTTGCGCAAAACGGCCAATTGGGTGCTCAAGTGGTAGTTGCTTCCGAACCATTCAATCGCGTCACTGCCCGTCGCCAGGAGCGGGCGCGCTTTCGGCGCACCAAGATCGTCGCCACCATCGGCCCGGCGGTCGATGATCCGCGCACGCTCCGCGAACTCATCCAGGCGGGGGCAACGACGCTGCGGCTCAATTTTTCCCACGGCACCCACGAGGAGCATCGCCGCCGCATCGGCCTCATCCGCCAGATCTCCTTCGAACTTAACCAGCCGGTGGCGATCTTGCAGGATCTGCAGGGGCCAAAGATTCGCCTGGGCAAGTTCAAGGAGGGTCCGATTCGCCTTGAGCAGGGCGATCCGTTTATTCTCACCAGCCGCGACGTTCCGGCCAACCAGCAGATAAGCCCGATCACCTACGCCCGCCTTGCCCAGGAGGTGCCCGCCGGAGCGACGATCCTCCTCGACGATGGCCGGGTGGAACTGGTGGTCGAGCGGGTGGATCTAGCCGAGCAGAACCTCTACTGCCGCACGGTGGTGGCCGGTAAGCTCTCCGACAGCAAGGGCGTCAATTTTCCGGGGGTGACGCTCTCGGTGCCGGCGATGACCGCCAAGGACCGCGAGGATCTGCTCTTTGGCCTCAACCAGGGCGTCGATTGGGTGGCCTTGAGCTTTGTGCGCACCGCCAGTGACCTCTTAGAACTCAAGGAACTGATTGCCCAGTCGGGCAAGCGCGTGCCGGTGATCGCCAAGATCGAAAAATTTGAAGCCTTCGAGCAGCTCGAATCGATCGTGGCGGCGAGCGACGGGCTGATGGTGGCGCGGGGCGATCTGGGCGTCGAGATGCCCGCCGAAGAGGTACCGCTATTGCAAAAGCGGCTCATCCTCTCAGCCAACAAGGCGGGTAAGCCCGTGATCACCGCCACCCAGATGCTCGATTCGATGGTGAGCAACAGCCGCCCGACCCGCGCCGAGGTCTCGGATGTGGCCAACGCCATCCTCGATGGCACCGACGCGGTGATGCTCTCCAACGAGACCGCCGTCGGCCAGTTTCCGGTGCTCGCCGTCGAGACGATGGCCCGGATCGCAGACCGCATCGAGCAGTCGCTGCCGCAGCGCAGCTGGATAGACGCCGGTCGCTCGATCCCAAATGCGATCTCCCAGGCCGTGGGCAGCATCGCCCAGCAACTCGGAGCCCAGGCGATCATCACCCTCACCAAGTCCGGGGCCACCGCCCGCAACGTCAGCAAGTACCGCCCGCGCGTGCCGATTATCGCCATCACCCCGAGTGTGTCGGTGGCCCGCGAACTGCAGCTGGTCTGGGGGGTCTACCCGCTGATGGTCCTCGATCTGCCCTCCACCCATCAGACGTTTCAGGCGGCGATCAACGTCAGTCAGGAAAAAAATCTCGTCCTCGAAGGCGACCTGGTGATCATGACCGCCGGGACGATCCAGGGACTCTCAGGCTCGACGGACCTGATCAAAGTCGAGGTGGTCACCGCCATTTTGGGCGAAGGTCTGGGCCTGGGCCAGAACGCTGTGAGCGGGCGCGCCCGCGTCGTTCAAAGCGCCGACGATGCCGCCTCGCTCAATCCTGGCGATATCCTGGTTGCCCCCTGCACCAACGCCAGCTACATCGAGGCGATCAAGCTCGCCGGCGGCATCGTCACCGAAGAAGGCGGCCTCACCTCCCACGCCGCTGTGATTGGCCTCAGGCTCGGGCTGCCGGTGCTTCTGGGGGTAAAAGGCTGCACCAGCCGCATTCCGGACGGCATCGTGATCACCCTCGATCCGCAAAAGGGCGTCATCCACTCCGGGACTGCCACAGCCGTCTAAGATAGGCGGCATGGCAAAAACGGTCGTCTTTTACTCCAAACCTGGCTGTTGTCTATGCGACAGCCTCGAGCGCACCCTCCAGGCGAGCCAGGCGCACCTCGGCTTTGTGATCGACAAGCGCAATATTCTCGACGATCCGGAGTGGTTCACTGACTTTCAATACACGATTCCCGTGCTCGAAATCGACGGCCAGACCGTAGGCGGCATCTCCCACCGCAGCAGCATCGAGCAATTGACCACCGTTCTTACCCGGCTGCTGGTCTGAGACCGACTTGCATAGATCCAGCCGATGTGCAATCAATTGATGCCATCGGTGGGGCGGGCGGGATGAGAAAGTGGCTGCTAATCGTTTTGTTGCTGGCAATCGCCGGGCCGGCTGTGGCCGGTTTTCGCGAGGACCTGCGCCAGGCCCTCGAACAGACAAAACTGGTTTTGAACAATCGCCCCAGCTACGAGCAGTACCTGCAGAGCGCCGGTCAGGTCACCTCTGCCCTCGACGCTGTAATCTACAGTCGGACTGCCGTTCCAGCGAACGCCCTGGTGGCGGTCAAATTTGTCAACAAACAACTGCGCGCCTTCGAGGAAGCCTGGGCGCTGCGCTTTCGGATCGGCCTTAAAAACAGCGATTCGCCCGACAATGTGAGCTTTACGCGCGCGAGTCTATCTAGAGTGAGCAAAGCTTTTGCTGCCATCGATCCAAAGCTGCGGGTCGAAGAATACTTTATCGGCCAGGGCGAGATCGGCAAAGAAGAATACCGCACGATTGCCTATGCCCAGCTTCTCGGTGCGAGTGCGCGGATCATTATCAGAAACATCGATACAGCCGTAGCTCGCCTGCGCTGAGAATCGCTTCCGGCTGGGGGCGTGCCTCTGCTACGCTGACTTGCAGACGAGGAAGCCGCCCATGCGCCTGCACGAATTGCTCGCCCGGATCGCTCTTGATCCCCAAAATTATCCTGATATCGAAGTTGCTGGTCTGACCACCGATTCGCGTCAGGTCCAGCCGGGGGATCTATTTATTGGCCTGCCTGGAACGCGGGTAGACGGCAGCTACTTCTGGGCGCAGGCGGTGACCGCCGGTGCAGTCGGACTGGTGCTCTCCGAAAGTGCGCGCGGCGTCGATGAAGCGCTCGTGCCGGTGATCCGGGTGGCAGATGTGATCAAGACCTGCGCCCAACTGGCGGCGGCCTTTTACGATTTTCCGGCGAGCAAGCTCACCCTGGTGGGCGTCACCGGCACCAACGGCAAGACGACGACGACCCACCTCATCGAGCACCTGCTGAGCTGGCAGGCAAAGACGGGCCTGGTGGGCACCCTCTACGGTCGCTGGCCCGGCCAGAAAGTCGAAGCCCGCCATACTACCCCGTTTGCCCTCGAAATCCAGCACCTGCTTGCCCAGATGGTGGCGGCGGACTGCCGCTACGCGGTGATGGAGGTGAGTTCCCACGCCCTCGCTCAGCAGCGGGTGGCGGGCTGCAAGTTTGCAGCGGCAGTCTTTACCAATCTCACCCAGGATCACCTCGACTTTCACCCGGACATGGAAAGTTACTTCCAGGCGAAGGCGGCCCTGTTCAGCCGCGAGTACCGCACGGGCCGGGCGATCCTCAACATCGACGATCCCTGGGGGGCGCGCCTTGCTGCCCTCAATCAGAATGTCTGGACCTACAGCCTCAAGCCGGGCGCGGACCTCTACCCGCTCGATGTCGTCTTTACCCCGGAGGGGATTCGGGGCACGCTGGTCACACCGATTGGCCGCGCTCCCTTTGTCAGCCCGCTGGTGGGCCAGTTCAACCTGGCCAATCTGCTCGCCGCCGTCGGAGCGGTGCTCTCCCTCGGCCTCGATCTGGAGGCGGTCGCCGCCGATCTCGCCCACTTCGGCGGTGTGCCGGGCCGGATGGAGCGAGTGAGCGGCAGCGGCGACGAGATCACGGTGATCGTCGATTATGCCCACACCCCCGACGGCCTGCGCAAACTGCTCGAAGCGACCCGGCCCTTTGTGCGCGGACGGCTTATCTGCATCTTTGGCTGTGGCGGCGACCGCGACCGCACCAAGCGCCCCCAGATGGGCCGGATCGCCGCTGAACTTTCTGATTGGCCGGTGGTGACCAGCGACAATCCGCGCACCGAGAACCCCGAGGCGATCGTCCACGACATCCTGGCGGGCATTCCGGTGGGGGTGTCGCCGACGGTCGAAGTAGACCGCCGCCGGGCCATTCACCGCATTCTTCAACAAGCGCGCAGCGGCGACTGCGTGGTGATCGCAGGCAAGGGCCACGAGGATTATCAGATTCTTGGCACCACCAAGATCCACTTCGACGACCGCGAGGAGGCCCGCGCCGCCTTGGCGGAGCGGCACCAGCAATAAGTTTGCACAAAACCGTGCCCCGGATGCTGCGCCCAGCGCTCTGGCTCGTTGGGCGGTCCCTATAGCTGAGGCTTGTAGGCCGGATACTTTGCCAGCAAGGCAGCGAGCTTGCGCTTCGTGCTCTCCGGCACATCCGCCGGTTGGGTGAGCAGGGCGTACTTGAGGGCCGAGTGGCTGGTACAGCTCGGGGCGGCTTCGTGCAGCCTCTCGACGGCTGCCCGCACGATGCGCTGGGCGTTCTCGGCGTTCTTGTGCAGGTTGTCGAGGATCAGCTCGACGGTGACCGCGCCGTGGTCCGGGTGCCAGCAGTCGTAGTCGGTGACGAGGGCCATCGTCGTATAGCAGATCTCCGCCTCGCGGGCGAGCTTCGCTTCCTGCAGGTTTGTCATCCCGATGATGTCGAGTCCCCAGCTGCGGTACAGCCGCGATTCGGCCAGGGTCGAAAAGGCCGGTCCTTCCATGCAGACGTAGGTGCCGCCCGTGTGGATGCGGATGTCGCCCACAAGTTCCACCGAGCGGGCCGCTTCGGCAACGAGGTGGCTCAGTTCGGTGCAGATGGGCTGATCGAAACTGATGTGGGCGACCAGGCCCTCGCCAAAGAACGTCGAGGGCCGGTTCCTGGTGCGGTCAAAGAACTGGTCCGGAAAGACGATGTCGCGGGGCCGGTACTCCTCGCGCAGCGAACCGACCGCCGAGGCCGATAGGAGGTATTCCACCCCCAACAGCTTCATGGCGTAGATGTTGGCCTGAAAGGGCAGTTCTGTCGGCAGCAGGCGGTGCCCCCGCCCGTGGCGGGGCAAAAAGGCAACCCGCTCGCCTGCGAGGCTACCAATCACAAGGGCATCGGAGGGCGGGCCGAAGGGCGTGTCGAGGGTGACCTCGACTGTATCGCTCAGTTCAGCCATCTGGTAGAGGCCACTGCCGCCGATGACGCCGATGCGCGCCTGGGATTGACTCATGAGATATTGCCTTCGCAGGTGTCCGGTGCCAGTATCGCACCAACCATCGCCTCCGAGATGTCTTATCCGGTGTGGCCGACGCCCGAATCGGGTTCGCCCGAGCGCATGTGCATCCGCTCCAGGAGCCGAATGCCCTGCTCGCGGCGCACCCCTGGTACCAGCTCGATTGGTCCGCGCACCAGACCGTCGTTGATCGTGCGGGCAGTCTCCCCTTCTAAGAGCGCCTGCTCGATGTTCGCATCCTCGGAAAGAGCAGCGTAGACCACCCTCGGAATCCCGGCGTAGGACATCGCCGCCATGCACATCAAGCAGGGTTCGAGGGTGACGTACATGCACAGATCCTGCTTCTCCTCGACGCTCATCGCGTCGAGCTTTTCTGCCAGCTTGCGCAGGACCGTCATCTCGCCGTGGGCCGTGATGTCGTGGGTCTCAGCGTAGGTGTTGTGGCAGACGGCGAGCACATCGCCCCGCCAGGTCAGCATCGCTCCCACCCCCGCCTTGCCCGCGTCGATGGCCGCATTCGCCTCAGCAATCACGATGTCTATACATGCAAGGTCTTTTTCTGTCGCTTGTTGCCTGCTCATGATCGTCTTCAACGTTGATCTGTATTCAAACGTACCGTTTTGCCCAAAGCCGGGACATGTGCATTAAGAAGGAGGCTGTCCGGTTCTGATAATCTGAGCAAAAGCTTTGAAGGAGTCGCTGCGATCGGCGCGTTCACAAGACTGGTGTCACCGCTTCTGGCGCTGGCTATTCTTCCGGGTATAGCCCTGGCTGCGCCGCTATCCATCGCTCAGCAAACCGCCGAGGACTGGATTCGCCGGGGCGGCGAGCTTGCGGCCCAGGGTAAGCGCCAGGAAGCCCTCGAAAGCTACGCCCAGGCGCTCGCCCGCGATCCGCGATCCGCGCCCGCCTATCTCAATCGCGGCAACCTGCGGTTGCGGATGGGCGATACCAGAGGAGCGATCGACGACTACTCCCAACTGCTCAGGCTCGATCCTAAAAACGCCCTCGCCTACTTTGGCCGGGGCAACGCCCGTCAGCTGAGCGGCGACAAAAAAGCGGCCCTCGCCGACTACAACCAGGCCATCCGCTTCAACAAGCGCTACACTTCCGCCTACATCAACCGCGCCAACCTGCGCTACACCAGCGAGCCGCAGCTTGCAATCCTCGACTACGGCCAGGCGCTCAAGGTGAGCCCCCGCAACACCGACGCCTACCTCAACCGGGGCGTTGTCTACGCCAGGCTCGGCAACTACCCGGCGGCGATCCGCGACTATTCTCAGGCGATCGCGATCGACGAGAACTACGCTGCTGCCTACCTCAACCGGGGCAATGCGCGCTCGAAACTGGGAGATAAAGCCGGAGCGAACGACGACTGGCAAAAAGCGCTCAGGCTCTTTTCTGACCAGCACAACAGCCTTGGTGTCGAGAAAACCCAGCAGGCTCTCAGGGCAAATCCATAACATGATAACTTTGGATCTTCAAATCTATTTTTCGTTCTAAAGGAGAATTAGATTGCAACAAGTCTACTTACTTGCAAACCTGATTTTAGTGACGTCTAATGATTCTCAGTTTCTGTTCTAACGTCTCTTTGTTCATTCTTAGATATCAATTGAAGCTCAATCAGAGTATACTCTGTCTCCAAATCGCCAGAAGGCCCAACTAAAACTACTCGCCTAAAAGTTCCGCCATAAATATTTTTCAAAACTGCATTGTTCAGTATCGATGTGTTTTGAGCATACCCAGTGATTTTTCTTTCTTCTCCATCTTTGAATTGAAAGTGCCCGCTCTCAGCATTACCTTCTACCAAAGTTCCAATGATTTTAATAGTTTCTACTTCTCGTACATCTAACTTGCCAATTGCTGCTAATGCAAAACCAATTTCTTCATAAGTTAACTCAGCAGACCTGTCCAACTGTGGCTCCAATGAGTCCCACTCGACTAAGAGACCGGCATCCGTGTTAATAAGTGCCTTCAGTACTTTCTTATATGTAGAAACCGTTCTCGCGCCTAGTTTCGGAAGAAGCTCGAGAAGAGTGTTTTCAGTTTTAGTAGCTTCAAGTAAATCAAGTAATTTTGCTATTGCCTCTGGTGCCAATAAGCTGCCTAGGAATTCACCATCACGAGGACCGGGTGCAGCAAGACGGATTCCGAATGAGCCTGTGTAGGTCGCAACTACATTTAACTCAGTTTGGCTAGTTATTGCTTCTGGCACCTTTCCTACAGCCGTAGGAGAACCTGTAACTACTTGCCCTATTGAATCAATTAGACCTTGCAATTCGCTCAAGAAATAACCGAGTTTTCGAGCTGAAGCCTCGTATAAGTTTCTTTTTCTATACTTCAAACTGACATCGAGAATTTCTCTATTTGTCTTACGTGAGTCAGAAGCAGGGAAACCAACGGATTTTGGCCTGCCAAATAACTTTAGTTTAGCGTCTGGTAGTGGTAGAAGATCTTCACTAACTTCATTGATCCTGACTAGATCAAATCTGCTGACTATCTGTGAAGCAGTAACTTCTATATAATAAAGCTGTCTTGTTTCGCTCTCCTCAAAGGCCTGCCTTATGCTGATATTACCAGCTGTAACATGTGATAGCCTCTCATATGAAATTGGAACGAGAAGCCATATATCAACCTCATTCTCTTCATCAACCCATAATGCTAGATAAATTTGACGAGCACTGTTAAAACATGAAAATAAACGTGGGCCATTGTACTGAAGATACACCTCCAGTATTTCTAACTCACCTAATAATGTATCGTGAAGAAGCACATTCATAGCTCAATTGTTGACCAATCAACAGAAATGACTTGGAAGTGATTTTCGGGGTATGTGCCAGTTTTAAACCATAGCGTATGGTGAGAGTCGTTCGGCCTCCTTGTGTTGGCAGGCGTAGCCTTGATCACTCCTAGCGCATCTTCTAACTCTCCTCGTGCAGGCTCCATCTTTCTAAATTTCCGAATTGCAGATCTTAAAAGGTGTAAATCGTAAAGTTCGCTAAAGACGGAGAAGCCATGTGCTTTACATTCAACCTCGGGATCTTTATATGGTTCGCGCTCAGGGTTCAACTGTCTTTGTGACCTGAAGTCAGGCAGTGTCGGCGGGTTTTGCTCTACGAAGCAATAGACTACTCGTCCTTCTGGGCTCCCAGCGTCTTGAGGAGGGCACTGAGGTGGAAATGTCTGTGGCCAAGCCATGTACGTCACAATTAGTCCATGCTAACTGTAACCCTTTATCCGAGTTTTGGCAAAGTAGCTTGCAGGATGATCTGGCTTTTCTAAACCTCAGGACTTCGTTTAGAGAAAGCTTGGTACGGGCAGGATATTTTTGCCTTGGCTTGTGCTGTCCTCCTGACTATAGTAACTACCAGAACAAGCTAACGGGCGGTCGTCAAATCTCAAACCTCTTGCCGAAGAAGGCATTATGCAGTCTCTCAGGGCGGTTCCTTGAGGCTGTTCTCGGCTTTGCAGGCCCAACGCCATTCCAGGCCGCCGGGCAGTTCGTCTGCAGCAAATTCGATCTGAATCACCCGGCGATGGTGGGGAAGGTGAGCAGCAGAGGAGGCGTGCAACAGCAACGGCTGCATAAGCAGCGCACCGCCCCGTGGTACCAGGCAGGTAATCGCCGTTTCCGTCGCTTGCCAGTGCTGGACTGTCTGCCAATCAAGACAACCAGAGCGGTGCGAACCTGGTAAGACCCGAAGTGGTCCGTTAAGAGCTGTGCTGTCGTCGAGATGCAGCCGCAGGGTCAGCATCCGCTCCAGAATGGCTTTCGGAGCGTGGGCGTGAACAACTCCGGCCTTGCGGGACCAGGGACCAAAACCGGCAACGTCGATTCGTCTTTTAAGAGCGATTGTCCTATCCTGGTGCCAGCACACCTTCCAGTTGGCCCGGGGCGTCTTATCAAACAGCAGACTGCGGACGGCGAAGCATTCTGGACCAAGCACCGGCTCGACCAGAGCCCGAATCGCTGGGGAGCAAACCAGGGCCGCCAGAGAGGGCAGGACCGAAAACAGTTCCCGCACAGCGTAGACCTCGCCCTGCCTGCGCACCTGCTGACAGTCCGGCAGCTGCGACAATTCGTCCAGCAGGCCACCGACGACAACAGGTGTAAGTCCTTCCGGCACAACAGCAAAGCCGTCCACTGCGATGCGCCAGCCCAGATCTGGTCGCCCTTTTGCTGGTGCTGGTCTTTGAGGCTGCACTGTGAATTCCCACAACAGCGCTAACTATAGCCTGCATGAACAGGAGGGTAGCTTGAACTACCATAAAGTTTGCCTGCCTACGGAGACGCACTGTGGATGCACCGCTGAAGTCCTTGCTGGAAGAATGCGCCACTCTGGGTTTGTTGCGCTTTATCGTCACCAACGACACTGCCGTGCTCGAAGCGCGGGGCGAATTCAAGGGACTCTTCTTTGTGCCCCACCTGCCCCACTACGCCAATCTGCACAGCGAGCACTTCGAGTTTCATCTCAATATGGCCGACATTGCCCTGGTGCGCTTCGAGGAACTGCCGGCGAAGCGCGGCAACTTCACGACCTACGCCGTGCGCTTTCTTAAAGAAGAAGACAGCAAACCTGCCCTCAGCCTCTTTCTGCAGTGGGGACAGCCTGGCGAGTACGCCCCCGGCCAGCTCGAAGCGTTCCGGGCGTTGCGCGAGCGCTACGGTGACAGCTGGAGGCCGCAACCGACGCCCCGCCCGGAAGCGGCAACCCATTGAAGGCAGTCCAGAACTGCGCTTTGGCGGGTTGCTGGGCAGGTCCAACTCCCGCTGGGTTCAGAATATTGCGCACCTGGGCAGCGGATGGAGCATCCCCAAATCAGGACAGGCCGGACAGGTACATTGCTCTTGAAGCGCAAGGAGAATCGCGATGAAAGTCGGGTTTATCGGTCTGGGCAATATGGGGCTGGCGATGGCCACCAACCTTGTCAAAGCAGGGCAGCAACTGCAGGTCTTCAACCGCACCCGCAGCGCCGCCGCTGAACTGGAGCGCTCCGGTGTGCCGGTGGCGGCCAGTGCTGCTGCGCTTGCCGCCGACATAGAAGTGCTGATCACGATGCTCGCCAACGATCAGGCTGTCGAGGCAATTCTGTTCGGACAACCGGATGCACCAGGCGCGCTGGCTGCTCTCAAGCCCGGTACTATCCACATCTCGATGAGCACGATCAGCCCCGATCTTTCTGGGCGGCTGGCACAAGCCCACGCAGCGGGTGGGCAAGCCTATCTGGCGGCTCCGGTCTTTGGCCGCCCCGATGCTGCCGCCAAAGCCCAACTGCGAATCGTCGTCGCCGGAGCCGCCGCAGCGATCGAGCGCTGTCGAGTGCTCTTTGAAGCGATGGGCCAGCAAATCTTCGTCGTCGGCGAGGATCCGCCCCAGGCAAACATCGTCAAGATCGCGGGCAACTTTTTGATCGCCTCGGCCCTGGAGGCGATGGCCGAAGCGTTCACCCTCGCCCGCAAGCACGACATCTCCGCAGCGCAGCTGCTTGCGATTGTCAATGGCTCGCTTTTTCGCTCGCCGCTGTACGAAAACTACGGCGGGATCATTGCCGAGGAGCGCTTCGAGCCCGCCGGTTTTGCCCTGCGGCTGGGCCTCAAGGACGTGCGCCTGGTGCTCGATGCGGCTGAAGCCGCTACCAGTCCGATGCCTCTTGCAAGCTTACTCCGGGACCGCTTTCTCGCCGCCCTTGCCTCCGGCTACGGCGATCTCGATTGGTCCGCCCTCTCGCGGGTAAGCGCCGATCAAGCGGGACTACCCTCCGTAATCCCCCCTGCATCTTCCTGAAGAACCCTCCACCCTGCGTTGTACCGGCACGGATCGATGACCCAAAGCCCCCTGGCGGGTGGTTTTCTGGTGTGCCCCCAGCCAGCCCGGTCGAGCCGTTGGGAGCCGGGCAATGCCACAATGGCGGTTGCAGTTCTCGATCTTTGTCATGGCCGGTCTTCAAAGCGAACAGGACATCCTCCGTCAGAGCGACCCCGAGAAACTTCACCGCATCCGCCACAGCACCAGCCACCTTCTGGCGATGGCGGTGCAGAAGCTGTTTCCGGAGACGAAGGTGACAATTGGCCCCGCGATCGAAAACGGCTTTTACTACGACTTTGATCGCCCGACGCCCTTTACGCCCGACGATCTCAAAAAAATCGAAAAGGAGATGCGCCGCATCGTCCAGCAAAAATTGCCGATGGTACGCGAGGAGGTGCCCCGCGAGCAGATGCGCGAGCGGCTCGTGGCGCTGGGCGAACCTTACAAGCTTGAGATCTTCGAGGGCTTCGATCCGCAGGTGCCGGTGACGCTCTACCGCACCGGCGACTGGTGGGACCTGTGCGCCGGTCCCCACGTCGAATCGACCGCCGAAATTCATCCCAATGCCTTCAAGTTGCGCTCGGTCTCAGCGGCCTACTGGCGCGGCGACGAGACGCGGCCCCAGTTGCAGCGCATCTACGGCACCGCCTGGGAAACCCCCGAGCAGCTCGAAGAATTCTTGCGCCGCGAAGAAGAAGCGAAGCGGCGCGACCATCGCAAGCTGGGCCGCGAGTTGGGGCTTTTTACTTTCTCCGATCAAGTCGGGCCGGGGCTGCCGCTCTGGACCCCCAAAGGCACGCTGCTGCGCCAGACGCTGGAGGACTTCCTGCGCAAGGAGCAGGTCAAGCGCGGCTACCAGCAGGTGATTACGCCCCACATCGCCCGCGTCGATCTATTCAAGACGAGCGGCCACTGGTTCAAGTACAAGGACGACATGTTTCCGCTCATGGCCACCAGCGAGGAGGGCGATGAAGAAGGCTTTGTCATGAAGCCGATGAACTGCCCGATGCACATTCAGATTTATAAATCCGAACTGCACTCCTACCGCGATCTGCCGATCCGCTTAGCAGAATTTGGTACGGTCTACCGCTACGAGCAATCAGGCGAGCTAGGCGGCCTCACCCGCGTGCGCGGCTTTACGGTCGATGATTCGCACCTGTTTGTCACCCCCGAACAACTCGACGACGAATTCAAAAAAGTCGTCGATCTCATCCAGTTCGTCTTTCAATCGTTGCAGTTGGGCGACAGCTTCAGCGCCCGCCTGTCCTTTCGCGATCCGACTTCCGACAAGTACATCGGCTCCGATGAAGTCTGGGAGAAGGCCCAATCGGCGATCTTCAAGGCAGCAGAAGACCTCAAGCTCAACTATTTTGTGGCCGAGGGCGAGGCGGCTTTCTACGGTCCCAAGCTCGACTTTATCTTCCGGGATGTCCTCGGACGGGAGTGGCAGCTGGGCACCGTCCAGGTCGATTACAACCTGCCGGAGCGCTTCGATCTGGAGTATGTGGCCGAGGACGGCAGCCGGCGACGACCGGTGATGATCCACCGCGCTCCCTTCGGCTCGCTTGAGCGGCTGGTGGGCATACTCATCGAGCACTATGCGGGTGAATTTCCACTGTGGCTCTCGCCGGAGCAGGTGCGGGTGCTCCCTGTCACCG
The DNA here is from genome assembly GCF_000484535.1 of Gloeobacter kilaueensis JS1. Classification (NCBI taxonomy): domain Bacteria; kingdom Bacillati; phylum Cyanobacteriota; class Cyanophyceae; order Gloeobacterales; family Gloeobacteraceae; genus Gloeobacter; species Gloeobacter kilaueensis. The sequence goes on from NC_022600.1 coordinate 1,447,277, forward strand.
ACGAGTTTGCCGGTTATGCCGAATCGGTCAAAGACCGGTTGCTCGCAGCAAACATCCGGGCTGCCGTCGATGGCACGAGCGAGCGGCTCAGCAAAAAGATCCGCAACGGCGAGGTGGCAAAGGTGCCGGTGCTGCTCGTGGTGGGCGAAAAAGAAGCCCAGACGGGCACTGTCGCCGTACGGGACCGATCCGACCGCCAGCAGAGCACGCAGAGCCTCGAAGATCTCGTCGCGACTTTGCAGGCGCGCATCACCCAGCGCACCTGAGGAGAATGAAGTTCAGGCAGAGGGCGATTCTACGGCACGAAGGACTCTACTCCTCTTCCCCATCCGTAACCGTTCAATGTCCCGGATGGGTGGCGCACCGAACATGCGGGCATACTCGCGGCTAAACTGCGACGGACTCTCATATCCCACTCGATAAGCTGCCTGGGTCGCATCCACATTCTCAAACAGCAGCATCTGCCGTGCGGTCAACAATCTCAATTGTTTTTGGTATTGCAGCGGACTCATCGAGGTCACTTCCTTAAAATGCTGGTGAAACGACGAAGGAGACATATTGACCTGGTTTGCTAAATCCTCGACCCGCATCGAGCGAGTAAACTCAGCCTTGATCAGTTGAATGGCTGACGCAATGCGCTGCATACTGCTGCCGGATGTCACAATCTGGCGTACGGCTTCACTTTGTTCACCGGACAGCAGACGGTAATAGACTTCACGTAGCAGCATCGGTGCTAGTATCGGCATGTCTTGTGGTGTCTCTAAAAGCTTAGCTAAGCGAAGGATAGACTCGATCAACATCGCATCAGCGTTGCTCACCCATAGACCCCTCATAGAGTTCTCTTGCTTGGCTGAATTGAAACCCATCTGAGCAACCAGATCACATAGTTGCACTAAGTCTAAGCTCAGCGTCAGCACCAAACACGGTTGGTCGGGCGTTGCCTCAACCACACAGCCACTGATCGGTAGCGTGACCGAGAGAACCTGATATTGCCCAGCCTGGTAGGGATAGGTTTCCTCACCCAGCATCAGTTCTTTCTTGCCTTGCACAACTAGGGAGAGGCGGGGTTCACCCATCCTGTAGGTTCCCGAAGACCTTGTATCAGAGCGCCCAAAGCCCAACTGATCAATCGCAGTTGGATGAAAACCATTCCCCACGGTGTGCCGCAGCACCAGGGTCGCAAGTTCTTGGCACTGATTTGCAATCACGTCAGAATGAGAGATTTCAATCATAGTCGAAACTCGATCGCTCAATACCTTACTCGACGATTATAGAACTGCTGAAAACGATCGTGCTTGGAGAATTAGGCAATTACCGGCGAGGTTTGTGTATTTCAAGCGAAGCTTTTCAAACGTATAGTGAACTTGTGACGATCAAAGATGCGTTTGATTTGGAGAACTGACTGATGCCAACCACTTCCTCATCCATGAAAGCAATGGCTGTTGGCAAGTTCGGCAATTCCGACAAACTGACGCTGCACAGCTTACCTGTCCCTATGGTAGACGCGGGCGAAGTTTTGATTCGTGTCGCGGTTGTCGGAATTGGGATCGTACCTCGTCGTCTCCAGTATTGCTCGACCGCTTAGTAAGCATCGACCAGTTTCAAGTTCACATCGCGCAAACGTTTCCGCTTGAGGCAGTGGCACAGCCCCAAGAAGCGATAAAGCAGCATTATCTTGACAAAATCGTGTTGCGTGTGAGCGGTGAACAAGTGTGTAAACAGGATTCACTAAAACGATTCGATACCTGAAGGACCTGAAGGAAGTAGGAACATGATTCAGCCGTTTCATCCCTATCTTGAGGATTTGGCTCCAGTTTGCTGTAACAAAATTTGCCTGAGAACATCATGCCAGGAATTGTAGGTAAAGTTGCCGCCATAACGGGCGCAAGCAGCGGAATTGGTGAGGCGACTGCCCTCTTGCTTGCTGAGCGTGGTGCGAAGGTCGTCCTGGGAGCGCGTCGATCAGATCGCCTTGAAGCTCTAGCGACTCGCATTCACACTGCAGGCGGTGAAGCTGCCTATGCCCGTACAGACGTGAGCCAGCGCGAAGACGTATCCAGACTCGTCAAATTGGCACATGAGCAGTGTGGCAAGCTTGACGTTCTCATCAACAACGCTGGCGTTTCTCCCATTTCTCCCCTCGACGAGTTGCGCGTTGAAGAATGGGAAAAGATGATCGATATCAACATTAAAGGCGTTCTGTACGGCATTGCCGCAGCGCTGCCTGTCTTTCGCAAGCAAGGATTTGGACATTTTGTTAACATCGCTTCTACGGCAGGATTGAAGACAGTCGCGAACCAATCGGTCTATTCTGCGACAAAGTTCGCTGTACGTGCTCTCTCTGAGGGTTTACGTCAGGAGGCTGGAGACAGGCTACGAGTGACAATCATTTCGCCAGGCTTTGTCCAAACGCACCTCGCAGACTCAATCACAAATCTGGAAGTAAAAACCAAGATTGCTGAGTCGATGGAGCAGTTCGCGATGCCGCCTACTGCGATCGCCCGTGCGATTGCGTTCGCGATTGAGCAGCCGGATGACGTCGATGTGAGCGAGATCATTGTCCGTCCGACTGCTCAAAATTAACTCCAGGGGTTCTGTTGCAAGTAATCTTAAATGACAAAATAAACCTTCTGGACTTCTGTACAAGAGGATTGGTTCATTTAATGAGATAACCACCTTGCCAACGAACCGCCGCAATGACATCGAGGTTAATTTTGTTGCCTCAAAAATTTCTATCCTGATCGATAGAGCAAGCGAGCGGAATATCCAACTCAACTGGTACAAGCCAAAAACATGGACATCAAACAAGAAGTCACCATGCAAAAACGCAAACTTGGAAAAAGCAACTTAGAAGTTTCAGCGATCGGGCTGGGCTGTATGGGCATGAGCTTTGCCTATGGTCCGCCCAAAGATAAACAGGAGATGATTTATCTAATCCGGGCGGCGGTCGATCGCGGCATCACCTTCTTTGACACCGCTGAACTTTACGGTCCATTCGCCAATGAAGAACTGGTGGGTGAAGCCCTTGCTCCCTTCCGCAACCAGGTCGTGATTGCCACCAAATTCGGGTTTGACCTCAGCCCTGATAAAGATCCTCGTGGAATGGTGGGCTCACCCGGACTCGACAGCCAACCGGAACACATCAAGGCAGCCGTGGAAGGTTCGCTCAAGCGGCTCAACGTGGAAGCGATCGACTTACTCTATCAGCACCGAGTTGATCCAGACGTGCCGATCGAAGACGTAGCAGGAGCCGTCAAGGATCTTATTCAGGCAGGAAAGGTCAAACACTTTGGACTCTCAGAAGCAGGCGTAAAAACCATCCGTCGCGCTCATGCCGTTCAGCCTGTCACTGCGCTGCAAAGCGAATACTCGCTGTGGTGGAGACAGCCTGAAGCAGAAGTGATCCCGACCCTTGAGGAACTGGGAATCGGTCTGGTCCCCTACAGTCCACTCGGCAAAGGCTTTCTCACAGGTGCGATCGACACCAATACAACCTTTGACGGTTCCGACGCCCGCAACACCTTACCGCGCTTCACAGCGGACGCGCTCAAAGCAAATCAGGGCCTGATCGATTTGCTCAACCGCATTGCTCACCAGAAGCAGGCGACACCTGCGCAAATCGCGCTAGCTTGGTTACTCGCTCAGAAGCCGTGGATTGTTCCGATTCCAGGCATAACGAAGCTGCATCGCTTAGATGAAAACATCGGGGCAATCTCTGTTGAACTTATGCCCGAGGATCTGCGTGAGATTGATACCGCCGCCGCTCAGATCACAGTGCAAGGGGCGAGATATCCCGAAAAGTTCGAGCAACTATCAGGGCGATGAGCGTCAATCGTGCGAGTTGAGGTGGGTCTAGCGCCTGCGTACAGTCATGAGAGTAAAGAGGATCGGATTGACGACTCAGTGCGTCATGCAGGAATGAGTTGACTTGGGCTTTCAGCCCACACAGGAACCTATGCACTTTTAGTGCTAGTGGTTTAGTCCAAATGCTGATTGCAAAACAATAAAAGGAGACTGATTATGAAGGTTGACTACTCCGCCGCACTAGCGGATCACAATGTGCGAAAGATTTATCGAGATGAGGGAGAGTTGATGGAAGTCCTTGGCCTACGGATGACGTGGAAGATCAAGGCTAAAGACACGGGCTACGCCTTCAGCGTTTACGAGGTGGAACTGGCTCCGGGAGAAGGCATTCCTCTGCACATTCACCCGTATGCGGAGTTCTTCTATGTACTCGACGGATCTCTGGATTTTGGACGGATTGGTAGCGATAGCCGGCAGGAGTGGCTAAGGTGTCATGAAGGTGAGAGCGTGCATGCGCCAATCAACGCACCGCACGGCTGGACCAATCATTCAGATCGACCGACAAGATTCCTTTCCACGTCAACCTACTACCATGAAGCCGTTTTCAATGAGATTGGAGTCTTAGTGAGACTTGAGGACGAGGTTCGCCCATTGACCCCCGAAGCGGTGCAACGCTTTGAAGCAGTGGCAGCCAAGCATCAAATATTTTTTGTTGAAGCGGTCGATAGCGGTCATCTGCTGGATGGCTAACGCAATCCATCATTGCTCCATAAAATCTAACGAATCATGGTTCTGTTGCAAATCCTTTTGAGCAATAAGCAACACGATTGACATCGATCGTGTTGCTTATCACTCACTCCAATTGAAAAGAGTGAATTGCTGGAAACTTATCAGATGATGAGGCTCAACATGGTAGCAATGATGGACTTGACCCATGCCTTTATTCCAGCAATGTTAGCCCGTGGAACCGGAGCGGTCTTGAATGTGGCATCACTAGGGGCATTTTTTGCCATGCCTTACCAGTCAGTTTATGCGGCAACGAAAGCCTTGTCGGTCGAGTATGGCGATCGAGGAGTCCGAGTCATGGCACTTTGTCTAGGTTCCACCCGAACCGCAATGTTGGCATCAGGCTCACTCATTCCCACAGAGCAGGCGGCTCCTCCAGAGCAGGTGGCTGTTGCTGGACTTCGCGCTCTAGAACAGGGACACAGTTCTTTTATCCCTGGCATCCGCAATAAGCTGAGTCCCCAGTCCCCATCTTCTGCTCAAAGTGCTGGGGCGTGCTGGAATGGCTCGCTTTGTTGGATGAAGTTCTTCGATCATGAATGAAGGCAACATCTTCCCTCTAAGTGAAAACAAATTGCTGCTCAGACTTCTCATCATCGTCACAACTTAGTATTTAGGGATCAATGAGATGGAAACAGTAGAAGTGACTCCCCAACAAACCGTGTTTGATCTAATTGGGGGCTTTTGGATCGCTCGCTCGATTTATCTGGCGGCTCAGATCGGGGTTGCCGATGTGTTTGACGATCAGCCAAAGACGATCGCTCAACTGGCAGAAGCAACCCATACGGAACCGCGATCGCTCTATCGGCTCCTGCGGGCTTTAGCCAGCGTGGGCATCTTTACCGAAGTCTCGGATCAGTGTTTTGCGCTGACTCCCTTAGCTGCAACGCTCAAAAGCGATAGTCCGGGTTCCATGCGGTATCTGGTGCTCGCACAGATGGGAGATGACCATTCTTTAGCATGGATCAACGGGTTACATAGCCTGAAAACAGGTGAGATCGCGTTCGATGCCGCAGCCGGAATGTCGGCCTGGGAGTACTATGCTCAACATCCTGAAGCGGGTCAGATCTTTTCTCAGGCAATGACCAATATAGGAACTCCGGTTGCACAAGCCGTCGCAGCGTCCTATGACTTCTCCCAATTCAATACCATCGTCGATGTTGGGGGATCGCAGGGCAGCTTGATTTCTGAAATTGTGCGATCGCATCCTCATCTCAAAGGCATTTTGTTCGATCTGCCTGAAGTCATTGAGACGGTCAATGTAGACGAAAAGATTCAACCCATTGCGGGCAACTTCTTTGAGTCTGTACCGACCGGAGGCGATGCTTACTTGATGCGTTGGATCATGCACGATTGGAATGATGAAAAGTCCTCGATTATTCTGAAAAACTGTCACCAAGCGATGCCAACTCACGGCAAGTTACTCCTGGTCGAAAGCATTATTCCACCGGGTAACGAACCTTCTCCAGCCAAGTTTCTTGACGTACTTATGATGACGGGGACGGGTGGACAGGAACGGACGGAGAAAGAATATCGATCGTTGTTGCGATCAAGTGGGTTTGAACTGAAGCAAGTGATTCCCACTGAGTCAATGTGCAGCATCGTTGAAGCCGTGAAACGCGCTTAACAACTGTTTTGGTATTGCTGCCCATCATCAGCAACAACGACGAATGTGGCTCAGTCGTTCAGTTCATCTCGCTTCGTTACTGCATATTTTTCATTAGTTTATGCTGATTATGCCAGCTAGTGAATCAATTGGATTGAATCTACGCTGGGGAATCGAAGGTAAAAAACAGCGAATACTGAGAAAACGCTCAAATAGGAGATTGAAATGAAACGTTGGATTTTGAAAGCTGGCTCGACGGATTTAGAGGGACTTGTGCTTGAGGATGTCCCGACACCAGAGCCTGGAGCCGGTGAAGTTCGTATTCGCATTCATGCGGTATCGCTCAACTATCGAGACCAAATTGTACTCAGCGGAGAGTGGGGATCTCGATCGAACCGAGATCTTGTGCCGATTTCAGATGGAGCGGGTGAGATCGACGCGATCGGAGCCGGAGTAACGACTTGGGCAGTGGGAGATCGCGTGACAGGATTATATTTTGCATGGTTGCGAGGAGCGCCTAGCAGCGAGTACAGCTTTGGGTTAGGCGCGATGAATGAAGATGGAATGCTGGCTGAATATGTTGTGCTACCTGTTGATCGCGTCGTGCGTATGCCCGCAAGCTTGGATTATGCTGAATCTGCAACCTTGCCTTGTGCGGCACTGACGGCATGGAACGCAATTAATGAGGATCATCCCGTTCAACCTGATCACAAGGTTTTAGTGTTAGGCAGTGGCGGTGTGTCTCTGTTTGCCATGCTGTTTGCACGAGCGATCGGGGCTGAGGTGATTGCGACATCGAGCCAGGATGCCAAACTAGATCGGTGGCGAGCACTCGGTGCGAGTGATGGAATCAACTATCGCAGCACTCCCGACTGGGGCAAAGCAGTGCTGGAGCGGACGGGTGGTGTGGACAAGGTAGTGGATGTGGTTGGGACAGGAACGCTTAACCAGTCGCTGACAGCACTCCGCTATCGGGGTGAAGTGGTTCTGATTGGGCTGTATCAGTTCGATCAGGGTCCGCTAGAATTTGCCACGCTGATGAGGAAAAATGCGACTGTTCGTGGTACATCCGTGGGTAGTGCAGAAATGTATGAAGCAATGGTGCAGGCGATCGACCAATACAAGATTCAACCGCCCATCGACCGACGATTCCGCTTTGAAGACGCTAAGCAGGCTTATCTGGCGCAGTCATCGCCAGACCTCTTCGGCAAAATCGTGATTGATGTCGCGTAAGTTTTGCAAACATTGAAACTCATCATACTTTCTCGACTATGATACATCTCACTCGCTATCAGTGGACGGTCTTATTTGCGGTTCTGTTGCAAAGATTTTAAGGTGACGAACGAATTGGTCTCGTCCGTACTGTTTTAAGCAATCACTCCGGAGAGTTCGAGGAGAATTGGCAGATGCGAGCAAAGATACGAGATACAGAGCTTTACTTTGACGTTGAAGGGGCAGGACTCGTCATCGACGGTTCGCGATTGCGATCGCAGCCAGCGACTTTTCTCGTGCATGGTGGACCAGGCGCTGACCATACTTCCTACAAACCCAGCTTCTCGCCGCTCAGCCGTAAACTGCAACTGATCTATTTCGACCATCGGGGTCAAGGACGATCGGCGCGAGGAGCCAAAGAAACTTACACGCTGGATAACAATGTTGAGGATATGGAGGCGCTACGCCAACATCTGGGTTTAGACAAAATCATCGTTGTTGGATCTTCTTATGGTGGTATGGTTGCTCTTTCCTATGCGATTCGCTATCCTCAGCAGGTCTCGCATCTGATTGTCATTTCCACGGTCGCGAGTTACCGTTTTAGAAAGCGAGCACAGGAGATTCTTGCAGAACGAGGAACTGAAGAACAAAAAGCGATCGCTCACCGACTCTGGGACGGCGCATTCGAGAATGAGGAACAACTGCGTGAGTTCTTCAAAGTGATGGCATCACTGTACTCTTTCACTTATGACCCCAACTCACCACCGAAATTATCGGATCAAGCGATTCTCTCTCCCGATGCAATTAACGTTGCCTTTGGTGGCTTTTTGCGCTCTTATGATGTGGTGAACCAGTTGCATAAAATTACGTCGCCCACCTTAGTCATTGGAGGACGGCATGACTGGATTTGCCCCCCAGAGTTCTCTGAAGAAATTGCCAGAGAAATTCCCAATGCTGATCTCAGAATCTTTGAAAATAGTGGTCATTTAATTCGGACTGATGAGCCGGAAGCACTTCGAGATGCGATCGCGGGTTTCTTGGTTTACAAGTCATAGCTTGTCCAAGTATCTTTTTATATTTGAATGATATATTTTCAATTCATAGAACTCAGGAACATCTAATGCAACTACCATTGATCAATCTTAAGAATGACGTGGAATTCAAGTTGTAAAGAAGCAATCAAGTTGAGGACTTCAGTACCGATTATGTTACATCTTAGTCGCTATCAGTGGACAGTCTTACTTGCTGCCTGGTTAGGGTGGGGCTTTGATGCCTTTGACGGGTTACTCTTTAACTTTGTGGCCCCGCATTGTGTTCCCACTTTGTTGGGGCTAACCATTGGTTCTCCTGAAGCCAGCGCACCCACGCTCTACTGGACAGGATTGTTAACATCAGTTCTCTTATTAGGATGGGCGGCGGGCGGCGTTTTGTTTGGAATGCTCGGAGATCGCATTGGACGTACTAAAACACTGTTGCTTACCATCTTGTTCTACTCTTTAGGAACTTTTGCTTCTGGGTTTGCTCCCAATATCTGGGTTTTTACGGGATGCCGCATCGTTACCAGTCTAGGCATTGGTGGAGAATGGGCAGCTGGAGCCGCGATGGTCGCAGAGGTCGTACCAGAACGACGGCGCATCGAAGCAGGAGCGTTGCTTTACACAGCAACGCCGATGGGACTGTTTCTGGCTGCTTTTGTGAGTGATCAATTTTCGCGAGTTATTTTACCGGGGAGTCCAGAGATTTCGTGGCGCTATGTGTTTTTTACAGGTTTGATTCCATCGGCTCTCGCGATCGCGATTCGATTTTTGATTAAAGAACCGGAGCGATGGCAACGCATAGAAAAAGAGAGCACTGCCCATATTCGTGAATTGTTTGCGCCCCACTATCGTCGGAGGACGTTGGGGGGACTTTCAATCGCAGTCGTTGCCTTGCTGACATGGTGGAATTGCAATGCCTTTATCCCTGTGATTGCTGCAGGACTGGCACAAACCGCTGCCAAAGCGCAAAACATCACAGATGGAAAACCCATACAACTGCTCGTCGAACAATGGAAAACGACGACATCTTATAGCTTTACGGCAGGTGGGCTGTTGGGAACGCTGTTGACCGTTCCAGTTGCCAAGTTCCTTGGGCGAAAGTGGATGTTCGTGATCTACTTTTTGCTGTCTGCGATCGCGATGCTATTTACCTTCGGAGCAAAAGTACCTGCTAATCTACAAGTGTGGTCGGGATTATATTTTGTCCTGGGTCTTGTCGTGTTTGGGGTGCTGAGTAGCTTTACTTACTATTTACCCGAACTATTTCCAACTCGGCTACGGGCAACCGGGGCAGGATTCTGCTACAATGTCGGACGGGTAATTACAGCAGCCGGACCTTTTCTAGTCGGGTACGCTGCTTCTCAAAGAGCGAACGCCCTACAAACTACGATCGAACTCTTGTTTCTAATTGGCTTTATCCCGCTAGTGGGTGTCATTATAAGTCTGGCTGGATGGGTTACAGAAACGAAAGAGCAAAGATTAGCAGATTAGTTCGCGCTCTCGTTAACCCAGCGCGGTCGTGCAGTGCATCGCGCAGCGTCACACGCGGTTCGATAGTTGAAACCCACATTTCGCAAGTATTCCAAATTTTCGTGAGAATTTCTGAAACACTTTCCATATAAAGATCTTGGGATTTCAATGAATTGAGGCTGCTGTCGTCGAAGGCACTCGGGTCTACTGCAGTGTCGTCAAAGAAGAGCGGGTCGGCTTCTGCTGTGTCGGCGGGGTCAAAATCCACATCGGCAGTCGCGTCGGCTGCAAAGTTGTACTCATCGTCTCCGGCTCTCCAGTCCGTGCTGTCATCTGCTGCCCAGGCCGTATCGTCGGTGTCAAAGTCAGCTTCGGCGACAGCGCTGGCAGTGTCATCAGCGGCTGGTGCATCGCTGGGGATGTCTGCTTCGAGTTCAGAAGCAGGGGATTGCTCCTCGGGGGAGGCGGCTTCGTCCTCTTCGGTATCCTCGCTCGGGGAGTAGTCTTCCTCGTCAGGCATAGCACCACACTGAAGGCAAACAAGAGGGAGCAAAAGCAGGCGGCAGACAGACGACCGATCGGGTGCGTCTTCTGGCTGCCGGCAGCCGTTACGGTTTAGGGAAAAACTTCAACTATCGAAAATTACTGTCTTGTCCAGATCCGACCGTAGTTACTCGGGATCGTGATGGCGCACGGGCTACCGGCTGCGACGCCGGTGAGATTGGCCTCGCCGTGCAACTCCTCCCGGTAGCTGCCGCTCTCGGTGAACCAGAAATCGACGCTCTGATCGCTGTCGCCGAAGTTGAGGGCGATCAGGCTGAAATGGCTATCGTCGCTGCGGGAGAAGAGCAACAGCCCTTTTGATTGATAGAGGCCAAAGTCGTTGTAGAAGTAGTAGCCGCCCGATCGCAGTTGGGGAAGGCTGCGCCGCAGGGTGAGGAGTTTGCGCACCAGGGCGATCGTTTTTTTGCCGATCGGATCGTAGAAGTAGTCCCAGCGCACGGGCCGCAGCAGGAGCACCCGGCCTAAGCCACTGTCTGGGACGTAATAGTTTTCGGCAAATTCCTGGCCCTGCCAGAGCAGAGGAATGCCTTTTGCAGCGAGTAGACCGATCAGGTAGGGCTGCACCTTGTACCAGAGGCCGCGATTGCCCTCTCTGAACTCGTCGCCTCCGTCGCGCCGGACGATGCCAAAGTTGCAGACAAAGCGCGAATGGTCGTGATTTTCGATGTACTGCAGGGCAGTTTTCTCGATCGTCTCGCCGTTGACACTCACCTGGGCGGGATAGCCAGAAAGTCCCAGTTGCATCCCAAGGTCGTACAACCGGCCTCGATCGCCGCCGGCCACCGCCTGGGCCGCTCCCAGGGTTTCGTTCTGCCAGGTGCAGTTGCTGTAGGTCTTGTAGAGAATATCGATCGGTCCTTCGAGCTGTTCGGCGCACTGGATACAGCGAATATCCGCCTGCGAATCGAAGAAGCGCTGCCACGCCGTTTGCTTGGCCTTAATAAGTTCGTAGGTGCTGTAGGTGAGATTGGCGTAGCCGCTGTCGGTGGCACCCTCGTAGTAGTTGGGCACGCAGTCGTAGCGAAAGCCATCGACGTGGTAGCAGTCGAGCCAGTGGTAGTTGACCGTGAAGAAAAAATCCTGGGTGAAGGTGCGGTTAAAATCGGTGCTCTGGCCGAAGTAGTCCTTCGCGTAGCTGCCCATAAACGGGTTTTGCTGATAGCCCAGCTGGTCGTAGACATAAAAGTAGGTAAAGCTCTCGCTGGTGTGGCCGTAGACCGAATCGAGGATCACGGCGATACCGCGCTGGTGCGCCTCGTCTACGAAGCGCTGGAAGTCCTTGCGCTTGCCGAAGCGGGCGTCTACGCCGAAGTAGCCGATGGGCAGGTACCCCCAATCCACGGTGTTGGAGACGTGATCCACCGGCATCACCTCGATGCAGTTGATCCCCAGATCCTTCAGGTAATCGAGGCGGGAGATGGCGCAATCGAGGTCGTCGGCAAATTCTTCGAGCATCAGCTCGTAGATGATCAAATCCGTCAGGGCGGGCGTTTTCCAGTTCGCCTCCTTCTCGCTCCAGTTGTAGGGCTGATAGCCCATCGTGAAGGCGGACAGGCGACCGACGCCAAACTCGCGCCCGAACGGATCGATGATGAAGTCGATGGGTTCGGAGCGATTCGGATTCTGCAGCAAGTAACGATAGATGTACTTGCCATCTTCGCCCCAGGGCGATTGGGGATTGGGCTTTGGCACCGCTTTGAGATTGACCTGTACCGACCAGTAGTCGCCGTACACCGGGTCGATCGAATGAGCCATCTCGAAGGCGAGCGGTTGAACCGACTGCAAGAACTGATCGTCCTCGTGAATAATTTTGACCCAGAGCCGGTTTCCATCGCTCTGAGAAACCCAGGGCAAAAGCAGGCCGAACTGGAACACGCCATCTGCTACCTCGCGGGCACCCAGGCGGTCAAGGGGGAGAATTTGCATCGCACGCTTCCCTGCAAAGTAGTGATTGCGTTCGAGAATCAAAAGACGAAGTACGGCTTTTAACTCCTCTAGAAGCAATAGCGCAAAATTATGCGTGGGCAGCTATTCGACGAACTGCTTGAAGAAGCTGTTGGCGCTCCACTGGGGCCGCTCGTCCTGGTTGGCGATGCGCAACAGCGCCTCCTCGATGATCCGGTTGAAGCGATCGGCAGCTTCGAGATCGACAAATTGGGCCGCATCGTCGGAGGGGGCATGGTAGCGGGTGCGCAGCCATTCTTTCTGCTGGCGCTCCTCGGGGGATCCGCTCTGGTAGCCGAACTTGAAGGCGAGGGCGGGCACGCCTGCGCGCACGAAACTGTACTGGTCGCTGCGAATAAAGCCGTTGCGGCTAGGTTCCGGGTCAGATTGGAGGGTGACGCCCTCCGCCTCGGCAGCCTGGCGCAGGGGTTCCTCAAGGTTGGATTCTTCCAGCCCCTGGACCGAGAGCCACCGGAGCGGGTAGAGGGGCAAGAACATGTCGAGGTTGAGATCGGCCACCAGTTGATTTGCGGGCACCGTTGGCCGCCGGGTGTAATATCTCGATCCGAGCAGGCCCTTTTCTTCGCCGCAGACAGCAAGAAAAAGCACCGAGCGCCTGGGGGGACGATTCTGCAGGCGGCGCGCCGCCTCGATCAAAGTAGCGACGCCCGCAGCGTTGTCCATCGCCCCGTTGTAGATCCGATCCCCAGCTACCGGCTCGCCGACCCCCAGGTGATCGAGGTGGGCAGAAAGGACGACGTACTCGTTTTTGAGCACCGGGTCGCGCCCAGGCAGAACGGCGACGACGTTGGCCGATTCGAGGGTGTCGGTTTTGAAGACGAGCCTGGCTTTGAGGGTGACGGGCAGAGTGAATTTTGGCAGTGGCCGCCCCAGATCCGCAAAAGCGAGAATTTCAGAGAAGGTATAGCCCGAGCCGGCGAGCAGCCGGTCCATGCTCGCCGGGTTGAGCGAGAGCAGCAGGGGCAGATCGGGCGCGTCCTGCAGCGCCGGATCGGCAAGTACCAGGGACGGGAGCACCCGCAACAGCTTCGTGCGCTCCCAGGGCGCTTCCATCGATCCCGGATTTTGGACGACGATGAGGCCCACTGCCCCGGCCCGCTTCAAAAATTTCCAGCGCTCGGCGGTCGCTCCGTAGTGCATCCGCAGGGCGCTGGCGATGCCGGGTGGGTTGCCCGCCAGGGCGACGACGATCTTGCCCCTGACATCGAGATCTTTAAAGTCGTCGTAATTTTCTTCGGGCACGGTGAGGCCATACCCGACAAAGACCAGCGGTGCGCTGATCTGGCCTGTCAGGCCGTAGCGCAGGCTCACCGTCGCCTCATCGCCGATCACAAGGGGCATTGCCAGGCCGTCGCGTACCAGGGTGAGGCTCGATTGAGATTCGACGAGCGTGCGCGACTGAAAGCGCACCCGCTGCAGGTAGCCCGCCGTTCCAGCGGGTTGGGCACCGGCGCGCCGCAGTTGCTCCTCGACGTAGCGGGCCGCCTCGCGGTAACCAGCGCTGCCGGTGGCCCGGCCTTCGAGGCGGTCGTCCGCCAGAAATCGGACGTGGGACCACCACGACTGACCGGCGGGAGGCAATTCGGCAGCAAAGGCACAGCCCAGTCCGGGCAGGACAGCCAGGCCCGCCCAGGCGGCAACCCATCCCCAATGGTGCGGCATAGAGCTTCTGTCTGAAGTTGGGATACAGTGTAGGGCTTCAGCCGCTCACCCGTCGCCCGTGTCACCGAGTGCGTCCATCCAGCACAGGCCACCGCCGTTCAGCGATAGATGACATGGTCCGAAAAGTGGCTATCTGAGCAAGTTTATCGGTGCTAATCTAATTTCATTGCATTTTGCCCCCGCTGCACAGTGCGAGAGTCTGACATGTCAGCTTCCGATCAACCTCCTGCCCTCACACCCGAGCAATCGGCGCGGCTGAAGCGGCGTCAGGCGCTCAAGGCATCGGTCCAGATGGGCCTGCTGCTGTACTGTGCGCCCAAGATCCTCCACTCCGAGGCGGTCTACGCCCAGGCCACCCCCTCACCCGGACCGCCTCCCACACCTCCGGCAAATACTGTCCCGGCGGGTGGTGGCGGCAACAGCTTTGTGCCGCTGGTACCGATTCTCGCTCTGCCGCTGTTGGGCGGCATCGGCTCCGGCACCGCCGCCGGCATCCCGCCGGCGGCGGTGCCGACGATCTTCGGTGTGCCGATCGCCGGTACCGGGACAGCGCCACTGCTGGGCCGGGCCGATACGCCGGTACCGACCCCACGGGGTGTCCTGGGTCCCCGGCCCCGCGCCGTCCTGGGTCCCACGCCGTTTGGACGGGGCCGCCGGGCGCGCGGTGGCCGCACGCGCCGGGCCATACGCGGCCTGGGCTAGAGGACGGCCATGCTCCAGCGCTTTCGCCTCCGCAAGCGAATCAAGTTTTTTAGCCGAGGCGATCTGTGGTTTCTGGGTTCACTCGTGCTTTTAGCCGTCCTCGGTATCAGCCCCTGGATCTGGATGCGGGTGCGGCCCGTGGCCGCCCAGGTGATCGCCGCCACCACTTCCCAGTTTTCGACCGGTGTTACCAACAACCAGTACAACGAACCGCCCTGGATCGAGATTTCGACCGACGAGCACCTGCTGCGGCTGCGCACCGGCATCAACCAGATTCTCTGGGAAGCGCCGGTGGCCGTCGGTAAATCGCGGACGCCGACACCAAAAGGCCAGTTCGAGGTGATCGAGATGGTCGAGCATCCCGTCTGGCAAGATCCGTTCAATCCCCGGATCATCTACGACGAGAAGAACCCGCGCAATCCCCTGGGCCTCCGGTGGATCGGCTTCAAGCAGGCGGGCCTCAACGACTACGGCCTGCACGGCACCACCAGCATCAGTTCGATCGGTCGCTCGGTGACCAACGGTTGCGTGCGGTTGCGCAACGAAGATATTGTTTTTCTCTACGATCAAGTCGAGGAAGGCACGCCCGTCGTCATCCACTGAACCCTCCCGTGAACCCAGCGCAGGCAAACAGCACCCACCCCCAGGCCCGCAGCGACGTGCTCGGCGAATTTCTCGCCGACGGCAGTGCGGTGCTCTTCGATCCGCTCACCAGTGTCGCCCACGAGTTGAATCCGACCGCTGCCCTCGTCTGGGACTGGTGCGACGGCGAGCACAGCGCCGATCAGATCGTCGCGGCGGTCGAAGAATGTTTCGGCACCGGTGGCCAGGACTGCCGGAGGGATGTCTACTACTTTCTGGCCTACCTCGAAGGGTTGGGACTTTTAGCCCGCGCCGGGGAGCAGCACCCTTGAGGCTCGCCCATCGTGCCCCATCGCACCTTGACCTGCTGGGCCAGCGGGTGAGCGTGAGTGGACCGGCGGCCTGCCGGATACCGCTGATGACGCTGCTGGCTCCCTTCGCCGCCCGTCCAGCGAGCGATAGCCTCATCGTCCGCTTCAGTGAGGGCAGCGGCGGCGGCTACAGGCTGGAACTGCCGAGCCTGTGCTGCTGGGGGAGTGCGGCGGAGCTGGTGCCTTTTTGTGAGTGGTGGCTGGTGAGCCGCTCCCTCGTCCTGCGGCCAGAACTGTGCCCGCTGCACGGGGCGGCGGTGGCGCGGGGCGAAGCGGCAATCTTGCTGCCGGGTGCCTCCGGCTCGGGCAAGACGACCCTGACGCTTGCCCTACTGGGGCGGGGCTTCGTGCCTTTCGCTGACGATCTGATCTTGCTCGACGAGCAGCTGGCGGTCCAGCCCTTCGAGCGCTGCTTTCACATCGACGAGCAGACCGAGCGGATTGTCGAGCGGCTGGCGGTAGCACCGCTGCTTGCCTTTGAGCACCTGCCGCCCGGCTACTGCCGCCCACGGCGCTGGGCGACACCCCGGCCCCCGCGCTGCATCGTCTGGCCCGAGTACCGGCCAGGACTGGCCGCACCCCAGCTTGTGGCGCTGCGCCCCGGCCACTGCTGGACGCTGCTTGTCAACCAGTTGATTGCCGGTAGCGCACAAGCCAATCGCCACTTTGCGCGCCTGCGCGCCCTGGTGGACAGTGCCCCGGCCTGGCAGCTCGCCTATTCGGAGCCGGAGCAGGCGACAGGCGCGATCGAGAAGTTGCTCGTCGCCGGACTGGGATGAATATCGCTGTCGCTCTGGCGCGCTATTTGAGCTGTCCGCCCGAGTTGCGCGAACCGCTCGGAGGCGAGTGGGATGGACTCGCCCCATCGACCTGGCAGGCGCTCATCAGCTACTTCGAGGCGCGGGAACTGGCGCTGGAAGCCTACCAGGCGTTCGTCGTCGAAAAGCGGCTGGAGCTGCCGGAGGCGGAGGCGCTCCGGCTGCGCCGCCACTACGTGCGCTCGGTGGCGAGCGTGCGCTGGCTTACCAGCGAACTGGGGCGCGTCAGCCGTGCCTTTGCGGCGGTCGGCATCGAGCCCGTACTGCTCAAAGGGGCGTACCTGGGCGCATTGCTCTGGCCCGATCCGGCCTTGCGCCCCTTCGCCGACCTCGATCTGTGGGTGCGGCCCCAGGAGGTGCAGGCCGCCGATGCTGCCCTACGAACCATAGGCTACGGCGGCGGCCCGGTCGATCCGAGCGTCGTCCTCGATCCGCTCTACCACGAACTGCCAGCCTATCAACTGGCAGGCAGCGGTCCCGGTATTCGCGCCAGCGTCGATCTGCACTATCACCTCGCCCCCGCCTACCTGCCGGTACCCGACGAGGAAGCGATGCGCCGCCGCTGCGTTCCGTGGCGCGATTGTTTGCAGGTGCTGGCAGCAGAAGATCTGCCCGTCTACCTGTGCGGCCACATTGCCCGGCACCTGTTCGTCGAGCACAGGCCGGAACTGTTGTTTCAGGCGGGCTACCGCTACCTGGGCGAGCTGGCTCGCCTGGTGGTCTATGGCCTGCGGCGCTGGCGCTGGGAGCGCGTCGCCGCCGGGCTGGCGCGCAATCGCCATCGCCGGGCGCTGCTGTTGCCGCTGCGCCTGGTCAACCGGCTCTGGAACGTCGTTCTGCCGGAGCCGATCGTGGATCTCTACCGCAAGGATCTGTTGGGTGAGGCGGTGCTGCGGGCGCTACTCGCCCGGATGGACCGTCCCTGGCAGGAGCTTGAGAGTCGGATGCTCACTTTCTGCAGCTACGCGCTGCCCGACTACCTCTCGCGGCGGCGCTGGCTGGTGCGCCTGCGAAAGCGGCCCGGTGCGCGCTAGGGGCAGGGGACTTGGAGCGATGAGCACCACAAAGTAGGTGCCGTAGGTGCTCCTCGCCCCACAGGCCATGCCGATGCCCACCTCCGTCGCCCGATGGTAGGCCGGGAGCTGGCTGAGCAGCTGCTGGCGATGGTAGGGCACGGGCAATCCTTCATCGCGCACCAGTTGGTCGATCGCTTCGCTGCCTGAACTGACACCGGAGCTGATCGACTCGACTTGGTTGGCCCCGGCGTCGAGCGGATAGGTCACCGGCAGCCTGTAACCGGCCCGCACCAGCCGCTGGTTCGGCCCCAGGCCGTCGAGGCTGCGGTGCGAGAAATAATCGTGACTGGCCATGTCCTCCGCCCGGCTCTGGGCAATCTGCGCAAGCTGGTCGTTCCAGTGCAGAGCAGCCACCGGCTGTCCGGCGTAGGCACCGGGATGGGCGCGCAGGTAGTTGAGGCGGGCGTAAGCGGCGCTCACCTCGCCCGCCCGGTCTGGGCAGATCGTCTCGGCCTGCAGCGGTCCCTGGCCGCTCCACAACAGCCCAGCCAGCACCAGGACAACAGACAACCAGCGACGGTCAACGCGCATACGAGTCATAGCGAGTCTACAGAAATATAGAGAGCAGTACAGGCTGCTCCTGGTTACATCGCCGGAGTTCGTCGCAGGGTGGTGACCGCTGGGGGCGTATTAAGAATCAGTGCCTACAGTGTGGAGCCTGGTCGAAGTTACAGATACGAGCTTGTGGCTAGTCAGTTGTGCAGAGTCTGATATCGACTGGATAGCCACTCGGATACGACCGAATGGCGGGAAGGAGCATTACCATCTCTTTAGCACGTTCGGGGCTATCCAGTTTAGTCAGGCTACACAAATCCTCTGCACAGGTGAGACGCTCTACAATCGAACCAACTTATCGCTGCAGAGGAGGTCTCATGGCCCAGCGTCCCATTATCCTTGGCATCGTCGGTGACAGCGCTGCGGGCAAGACGACCCTGACGCGCGGCATCGCTCAGATCCTTGGTCCTGAAGATGTCACGGTTATCTGCACCGACGATTATCACCGCTACGACCGCAAGCAGCGGGCCGAGCTGGGGATCACGGCCCTGCACCCTGACTGCAACCACCTAGACATCATCCAGCAGCACCTGGCGCTGTTGCGCACCGGTCAGCCGATCTTAAAGCCGATCTACAACCACAAGACCGGTACGTTCGATCCGCCGGAGTACATCAAGCCGCTCAAGTTCGTGGTCGTCGAGGGTCTACTGGGTTTTTCGACGCGGGGCATGCGCGACACTTTTGATATCAAAGTCTACCTGGCACCGCCCGAACCGTTGCGCACGCGCTGGAAGGTCAAGCGCGACACGAACAAGCGCGGCTATACCGAAGAGCAGGTGCTGCAGGAGATGGCCCGGCGCGAACCGGACTCCGAACAATTCATCCGGCCCCAGCGCGGCTGGGCGGATGTGGTCGTCAGTTTTTATCCCGGCAGCCAGGGGCCGGACACCCAGCTCAACGTGCGGCTGGTGCTCAGGCCCACCGTTCCCCACCCAGATTTTGTCAGCATCATCGAGCGCAGCGGCGCGCATACCCGCTCGGCGGTGCGCCTTGAACTCGACCGCGACATGGGCAAACCGGTCGATGTGCTCGAAGTCGATGGCCACGCCACCGACGAGCAGGTAAAAGAATTGCAGGAAGTCCTCTGCGAGGAGATGGCCAACGGCACCCACATCTGCAACATCCCCGGCGAGATCGGCAAAGTCACCGGCACCACCGGCGAATTGCTCCAGAGCCATCCCCTCGCCATCTCCCAACTGCTCATCACCTACCACATGCTCAAGGCATCCAGGGGCGCTCACGTCTAGACCCCTTCGAGGAGAAAACCGATGCAGGTAAAAGCAGCGGTGGCTTACCAGGCCGCCCAGCCCCTCACAATCGAAACGGTCGAACTAGCGGGGCCGCGCACCGGCGAGGTGCTGGTCGAGATCAAGGCAACCGGCGTCTGCCACACCGACGCCTACACCCTCTCAGGAGCGGACCCGGAGGGACTGTTTCCGGCAATTCTCGGCCACGAAGGAGCGGGAATCGTCGTCGAGGTCGGCCCCGGTGTCACCAGTGTCCGGCCCGGCGATCACGTTATTCCGCTTTACACGCCCGAGTGCCGCCAGTGCGAGTACTGCCTGAGCCGCAAGACCAACCTCTGCCAGGCGATTCGTACTACCCAGGGCCGGGGGGTGATGCCCGACGGCACCAGCCGCTTCTCGGTGGCTGGAGAGCCTGTATTTCACTACATGGGCACCTCGACTTTTGCGCACTACACGGTGCTGCCGGAGATCGCCGTCGCCAAAATTCGCGAGGACGCGCCGTTCGAGAAAGTCTGCTACATCGGCTGCGGCGTGACCACCGGTATCGGCGCGGTGATCAACACTGCCAGAGTCGAGCCCGGTGCGAACGTCGTCGTCTTTGGTCTGGGGGGCATCGGCCTCAACGTCGTCCAGGGGGCGCGCCTGGCCGGGGCGGACATAATCGTGGGCGTCGATATCAATCCGGCCCGGCGCGAATTGGCGGAGCGCTTCGGGATCACCCACTTTGTCAACCCCAAAGAAGTCGAGGGCGATCTGGTGCCCTACCTGGTCAACCTGACGAAGGGCGGGGCCGACTACAGCTTCGAGTGCATCGGCAACGTCGATGTGATGCGCCAGGCGCTCGAATGCTGTCACAAGGGCTGGGGGGTGAGCGTGATTATCGGCGTGGCAGGGGCCGGTCAGGAAATTCGCACCCGGCCCTTTCAGCTGGTGACGGGCCGCGTCTGGAAGGGTTCGGCCTTTGGCGGGGCCAGAGGCCGCACGGATGTGCCGAAGATCGTGGACTGGTACATGGAAGGCAAAATCAACATCGACGATCTGATTACCCACGTGCTGCCCCTGTCTGAGATCAACCGCGCCTTCGAGCTGATGCACGCAGGACAATCGATCCGGACGGTTATCACTTTTTAGCCGTGGTTATTCCGCCAGTACCGTCCGCCCCGGATCTCGAACCCGCCCTCTACCAGAGCGACGGGCCGGTGGTCTTCTTTCCGGTGCGCCACCACAGCCCCGCCGCCGCCCGCCTCCTCGCTGCCTTCATCCGCCGGATCCGGCCCGAAGCCGTGCTCGTCGAGGGACCGGCGGACTTTAACGACCGGATCGAGGAACTGTTTTTGCCCCACCAGTTGCCCGTGGCGATCTACAGCTACTTTCAAAAAGGCGAGCGGCGGCGAGGGGCGTTCTATCCGTTTTGTATCTACTCGCCGGAGTGGCAGGCGCTGGTGACCGGGCGGGAGGTGGGGGCTGTCGTCCGCTTTATCGACCTGCCCTGGGCCGACCTATCTGCTGCCGAGGAGGAAACACTTCCGGCCCACCGCTACGCCGATGGTCCCCTGCGCACGAGCGACTGCGTGGCTGTGCTCTGCGAGCGCTTCGCCGTCGGCGACTTCGATGAACTGTGGGATCTGCTCTTCGAGGTTGATCCCGACTTGAGTCTTGAGGACTACCTGCAGCGCTGCCACCGGCTGTGCTATCTGCTGCGCACCTCGGGCGGTGAGGTGTCTGCAGCAGATTTAAGGCGCGAGGCGTTCATGGCCGCTCAGATCCGCCAGATCGCCGCTGCCGCCTCCGGTCCCGTCCTGGTGGTGACGGGCGGGTTTCATAGCCACGCCCTTTTTAGCCACCTGCGCTCAGACAGTCCGCCCCCTGTGCCTTGCTGCCCAGCGGTGGACGAGCGGGGCATCGCCCTGACGCCTTATTCTTACGAGCGGCTCGATCGACTCACGGGTTACGAAGCGGGTATGCCGGGGCCGGGCTTTTATCAGCACGCCTGGGATCACGCGATGGTCGCCCGGCAGATCCTGGCGGCGGTGGCCCAGGATCTGCGCGAGCGCAAGCAGGTGGCAAGCAGCGCCGACCTCATCGCGGCCTGGACGATGGCGAGTGCCCTGGCCGATTTGCGCGGCCATCGCCGCGTCTGGCGGCGCGATTTGATCGATGGCGTTACCGCTGCCCTGGTCAAGGAGGAGCTGACGGCGGGCCTCGCCCATCCGTTTTTAGCCGCTGTCCACGCCGTCCTGCGCGGCAAACAGCGGGGCAGGCTCGCCCCTGGTACCCGGCTGCCGCCTCTAGTCGCCGATCTGCGCCGCCAGCTCGCCCACTTCAACCTCGAACCGCAGCAGCGGGAGCGCACGGTCGAACTCGACCTGCACGAACAGGCCAGCCGGGATCGCTCGCGGGTTCTCCACCAGTTGCACACCCTGGAAGTTGCGGGCTTTGGGCTGGTGGGAGGCAGCGATCTGCTCGGGCGCGACGAGCTGGAACGCATCTGGGAGCGCTGGCGACTGTTGTGGAGCCCGGAACTGGAGGCGAACGCGATCGAAGCGGCGGTCTATGGCCCGACCCTTGCCGAAGCGGCCCAAAGCCGGCTCATCGAGCAGGTAGAACAGCAGGAGCGCGACGCCAAAGCCGCTGCCCGTCTGGTACTCGCCGCCTGCCAGATGGGCTTTAGCGATCTCGGGGCAGAACTGCTCGCCCGACTGGAGAAGCTTCTTAGAGGCGACCACGATTTTTTTGCCCTCACCGCCGCCGCCGGCAGTCTGCTCTACCTCTACCGCTACGACGACGCCCTCGGTTCGGCGGGTGGAGAAGCGCTGGGCAGGTTGCTCGCCCAGGTATTCGATCGCAGCCTCGGGTCGATGGCAAAGTTGGGCCGGGTTCAGGGCCGGGACCGCGAACTCGTCCAGGCGGTGCGGACGCTCCTTGAAATCTGCGAGCGCTGCGGCGCGGCCCTGGGTCTCGATCGCGCCGCAGTCTGCGCCACTTTTGCTGAGGTTGCCGCCGATGCTACTGCGCTGCCGCTGTTGCGCGGGGCGACGAGCGGTGCCCTCTGGACGCTGGCAGCTCCTGGAGGTGCGGATCTGAGCGCCTTCAGCGCCGCCGGGGTGATCGGCGATTATCTGACCGGACTGTTTGCCCTGGGCCGCGAGGTCGTCCAGCGCCAGCCGGAACTTTTAAGCGAGATCGACGAGCTGGTGAGCGGCTTCGATGAGCAGACGTTTCTGGAGGCACTGCCGGCCCTGCGCCTCGCTTTTACCAGCTTTAGCCCCCGCGAGAAGCACACCCTGGCCCAGACACTCTTTCCAACTGCAGGAGACGGGCCGCCCCCGGTGCCGCTGGCCGTCGATGCCCAGACAGCAGCCCTCGCCCTCGCCTTCGAGGCGCAGGTATTGGCCCAGCTCGATCGCTATGGCCTGCGGGGCGGCAGTAAAGATGTCTGATCTTGAGCGGTTACGGCGGGCGCGCTGGCGGCTGATTTTAGGCAGTGGCAGCGAAGCGGTGCTGGGCGGGACCCTCGATGGCACCCTCCAGCAACGCGAGCAGGTGCTGGCCTTTTTGTACGACCGCGAGTACCAGCCCCAGCGCAATGTCCGCCAGGGCGATCTGGGCGAATCGCGCCTGAGCGTGCCCGAGTGGATCAACGCCGTTCACGAACTGTTTCCCAAAAAGACGATCGAGCGGCTGGAGCGCGACGCCCTCGATCGCTATCAGATCGAGCAGATGGTCACCAATCCGGAGTTACTCAGCCGCGCCCAGCCCTCCGAGGCGCTTCTTAAAGCCGTCCTGCGCACCAGGCATCTGATGAACCAGCAGGTGCTCGCCCTTGCCCGCCAGCTGGTGCAGCGGGTGATCGACCAGTTGCTCGAAAAATTTGCAAGGCCGGTGAATCAGCCCTTCCTCGGGGCGGTGGATCGCAGGCGGCGCTCGTATCTCAAGATTGCAGGCAACTTCGATGCGCGCACGACGATCCGCCGCAACCTGCGCACCTACGATCCGTCCAGCAGGCGGCTTTTTATCGAGACGCCCTACTTTTATTCGCGGGTGCGCCGCCAGGTGGACCGCTGGCAGTTGATTATTCTCGTAGACGAGTCCGGCAGCATGATCGACAGCGTCATCCACGCAGCGGTGACGGCGGCGATCTTCTTTGGCATCCGCAGCCTGCGCACCCACCTGTGCATCTTCGATACCGCCGTCGTCGATCTGAGCGACCAGTGCAGCGATCCGGTCGAGACCCTGATGAAAGTCCAGCTGGGAGGCGGCACCGACATCGGCCAGGCGCTCGCCTACGCCGCCTCGCTGGTCGAGTATCCGCGCCGGGCGATCGTCGTCTTGATCACCGACTTTTACGAAGGGGCACCGCTGCAGCGGCTCTTGAGCGAAGCTAAAAAGCTCGTCGAATCTGGCGTCACCCTGCTGGGCCTCGCTGCCCTCGACGCCGAGGCCAAGCCCACCTACGACCGCGACACCGCCCAAAAACTGGTCAATCTCGGCGCGCAGGTCGCGGCGATGACGCCGGGGGAACTGGCGGCCTGGGTGGCCGAGAAGGTGCGCTAGCGATGCTGCCGCGCACCGACTTGCTGGCGCTGAGCGTGGAGGATCTGGCCGCCCTGGCAAATCGCGGCCTGCTCAAGCGGGCCGAGCGCGAAGTCCAGTCCGATCCACCCCCCTACACCCTGCGTACCCAGAGCGACGGCACGATCGAGGTGGTCTGGACAGACGGAGCGATCTGCACCCTGCCCCCGGCGACTCCCCTCGACGAGCGGCTGTGCAGCTGTGCGGCGACGACGATCTGCCGCCATCTGGTGGGCGCTGTCCTCGCTTACCAGCGCCAGTCCGATCATCCAGAAGAACCTGCTGCCGCCTGGGATCCTGGCCAGATCGAGGACGCCCAGATCGAGCGCTACTTTCGCAAAACCGCCCTCGCCCAGGCCCGCCAGCAGTTTGCCGCCGGTCAGCTCATCGAACTGGTGCGCGGCAACAAGCCGATGGCCCGCTTTCACACCCTCGCCCACACCGTCCGTTACCCCGTGCCCGGCGATCTGGCCTACGCCCGCTGCGACTGCGCCGAGAGTCCGCCCTGCCGCCACGCCCTGCTGGGCGTCTGGGCTTTCCGGTGTCTGGCCGCCGACCAGACGGCAGGACTCGTCGAGACGGGCGAACCGCTGCCGGTGCCGGGGATGCTCCTGGATGAAATGGAAAAAGTGCTGGTCGAGCTGCTGGCGGTCGGGATCGCCGGTTGCTCCGCCGCCCTCGCTGCCCGCCTGCGGCGGCTGGCGGCAGCCTGTGAGCAGGCAGAGCTGGTCTGGCCCGCCGAGGTCGTCCTCGAATTGCTGCAGGAGCAGGAGCGCTACGCTGCCCACGACGCCCGCTTCTGCGCCACCCTGGCCCTCGATTGCCTCGCCGAACTTTGCATCCGCTCCGACGCCATCCGCTCCCATACCGGAGCTGTGCCCCAGCGCTTTGTGCGCGGTACGACAAGTGACCGGGTCAGCGACCGGGTCGGCGTGCGGCTGGTGGGCCTGGGTCTGGGTGTGATCTTGCGCCCCAAAAGCGTGCGCCTGGTGAGCTACCTGCAGGACGCCGACTCCGGCGAGGTCGTGGGTGTGCTGCGCGAGTTTGCCGATACGACCCGTCCATTTGCCGAACTGGCTCGCACCCCGGTAGTGAAGGATATTTCTCTAGCCGCCCTCGCCGCCGGCCAGCTCGTTACCCGAGGCGGCAAGTACACGCCCGAGCGGCAGTTTCTGCCTGGTCGCGCCCCGGCGGCGCTCAACCCCCAGTCCTACGAATGGGAAACCCTGGTGCGTCCTCCTGGGCGCGCCGATGACTTCGCTGAGTTGAGGGCGCACCTGGCGACACTCCCGCCCGCACCGCTGCGCTCGCGGCGGTTGGGGACCAGTTTTCACATCCTCGCCGTTGCCGGGATCGAAGACGTCCATTTCTCGACCGTCGATCAGGCTGTCCAGGCGGTGCTGCGGGACACTCAGGGCCAGAGCGCTCTACTGGTGCATCCATTTACCTCGCGCAACCGGGAGGGCACCGAAGCCCTGCTCGCTCGCCTCGCCCAGGGTCCGCCCCGTTTTGTAGCTGGGCCTGTCCGCGTCGCAGCGTCGCAGGTGGTGATCGAACCTGTCGCCCTGGTCTTTGAAAACGGTCGCCGCAGCCTGCTGCAGCCCTGGATCGACACGTCTACCGCAGACAGCCTGCCGGACGCATTGTCCGCAGCGCCTGCCGCCCCCCCAGCCGACCCACTGCGTAGCTTCCTCGATCAAGCCTGGGAGGCGCTGGCTGAACTGCTCGTGATCGGACTCGACCGCGCCGACGAATTGACGCTGCGCCGCTGGCGGGCGTTGGGCGAGTACGGCGCAGCCCTTGGCCTGGTGCGCGCTCTCAGTTGCCTGGAGCAATTTATCGCTGCCCTCGAAGCGCGACAACACCGGCTGGACTGGCAGGTGAAGCAGGCAATCGAACCGCTTCTGGCCTTCGCTGTCTTTATCTACATGGCCAGACAAACATTCTCATCCTCCGGCTGAGCAGGAAAAATTAACCTCAAGGCTCTGTGCCTACTTCGATGCAACCGCTGCCTGCAGGCGCGCTTCGGCCCGTGCGAGGGCGGCTCGCACCTGCTCGAAGCCGGTGCCGCCGTAGGAGTTGCGCGCTGCCACCACCGTTTCGGGGGCGATGGCCGCGTAGAGGTCCGCCTCGAAGGCCGGATGGAACCGCTGCCATTCGTCAATCGGCAGCTCGCGCAAGAGCAAGCCCGCGCCCAGGCAGTGCTTGACCACTGCGCCGATGATGCCGTAAGCCGAGCGAAAGGGAACGCCCCTGCGCACCAGATAGTCGGCGGCGTCGGTGGCGTTGGAAAAGTCCTCGCCCACGGCGGCAGAGAGGCGGTCGCTTTGAAAGTCGATGCCCTCGCGCATCAAAATCGTCATCGCTTCAACAGAAGCTTCGATCGTGCGCGCCGCATCGAAGAGCGCTTCTTTGTCTTCCTGGAGGTCTTTGTTGTAGGCGAGGGGCAAGCCCTTGAGAGTGGTGAGCATCGCCAGCAGATGACCAAAGACCCGGCCACTTTTGCCCCGCACCAGCTCCGGCACATCCGGATTTTTCTTTTGGGGCATCAGGCTCGAACCGGTGGCACAACGGTCGGTAAGAAGGACGAAGCGAAATTCCTGGCTCGCCCAGAGGACCATTTCTTCTGCCAGGCGACTCAGGTGAACAGCGATCAAACTCAACGCCGCGAGAAATTCGACGGCAAAATCGCGGTCGCTCACCGCGTCGAGAGAATTTTCGCTCACCCCGGCAAAACCGAGCAACCGGGCAGTGTAGTGGCGGTCGATAGGCAGTACTGTCCCTGCCAGCGCTCCGGAACCGAGCGGGCAGATGTTGGTGCGGGCGCGCACTTCCTCCAGGCGGCTGCGGTCGCGCTCGGCCATCTCGACGTAGGCGAGCAGGTGGTGGGCAAGACTCACCGGCTGGGCGCGCTGCAGGTGGGTGTAGCCGGGTATCAGCGTCTCGACGTGCGCTTTTGCCAGATCAAGAAGCACGCGCTCGAAGTCCAGCAACCGCTCGGCAATGGCATCGATGCGGGCGCGCTGCCAGAGTCTGAGGTCGGTGTTGACCTGATCGTTGCGCGAGCGGGCAGTGTGCAGTTTTTTTCCAACTTCGCCCACGATCGCCACCAACCGGCGCTCGACGGCAAAGTGAACGTCCTCCTGGTCGATCGCGGGCAAAAACTGGCCTGAGCGCCACTCCGATCGAATCTGCTCCAGGCCGGTCACGATCGCCTCGGCTTCTGCAGCACTCAAGATGCCTGTGTGGGCCAGCATCTGGGCGTGGGCCACAGAGCCTGTCAGGTCGTATTCGATAAGTTCGATGTCAAAGCCAATGCTCGCATTGAAGGCAGCGATGGCCGGGTGCAGCCCCTCTTCAAAGCGGCTGCTCCAGGGAGTAGTGGTCATGGCCGGGTGGAACGCTCACCTCAACAGCATAGCTGCCCCCAGAGCACTGAAACTTTGTATCCGGCACTACAAAATACTGCCAATCACCTCCTTAGGATAGTTTGGCCTTGCCCCGTCCGGCTTGGCCCCATCTCCAGACCCACCGTAGACCCATTAGCGCTCGAGGAAGACCCCGACATGGCGAAGACTCCCGACGATGTCCTCAAGCTCATCAAAGACGAGGACGTCAAGATCGTTGATTTGAAGTTTATTGATTTGCCCGGAATCTGGCAGCATTGCTCGTTTGCTCCCAGCCAGATCGATGCGGACGCGATTATCGACGGCATCCCCTTCGATGGTTCGAGCATTCGCGGCTGGAAGACGATCAACGAGTCGGACATGTTGATGGTGCCCGACCCGAGCACGGCGTTCATCGATCCGTTCTTCAAAGAAAAGACCCTCAGCCTCACCTGCTCGATCCGCGAACCGCGCACCGGTGAGCCCTACAGCCGCGATCCGCGCACGATTGCAAGCAAGGCGCTCGATTATCTTAAAAACACCGGCATCGCCGATACCGCCTACTTTGGGCCGGAGGCGGAATTTTTTATTCTCGACGACGCGCGCTTCGATCAGACCCAAAGTTCGGGCTACTACTACATCGATTCGGTCGAAGCGAACTGGAACACTGGCCGCGCCGAAGGGCCGAACCTCGCCTACAAGAACCGTCCCAAAGAAGGCTACTTCCCGGTCGCACCGAGCGATTCCCAGCAGGATCTGCGCACCGAGATGCTGCTGACGATGGGTGAACTGGGTATCCCGATCGAAAAGCACCACCACGAAGTCGCCGCCGGTGGCCAGGCAGAACTGGGCTTCCGCTTTTTGCCCCTGGTGGAGGCGGCGGACGCGCTTTTGATCTACAAGTACGTCATCAAGAACGTTGCCCGCAAGTACGGCAAGGTGGCGACCTTCATGCCCAAGCCCGTCTTCAACGACAACGGCACCGGTATGCATACCCACCAGTCGCTCTGGAAGGACGGCAAGCCGCTGTTCTTTGGCGACAAGTACGCCAACTTGAGCGAGACGGCTCTGCACTATATCGGCGGTCTGCTCAAGCACGCCCCGGCCATCCTCGCCTTCTCCAACCCGACCACCAACTCCTACAAGCGCCTGGTGCCCGGCTTCGAGGCTCCGGTCAACCTCGCCTACTCCCAGGGCAACCGCTCGGCCTCGATCCGCATTCCGATCAGCGGCTCCAACCCCAAGGCCAAGCGCCTCGAATTTCGCTGTCCGGACGCGAGCAGCAACCCTTACCTGGCTTTCTCGGCGATGCTTCTCGCCGGTCTCGACGGCATCAAAAACAAGATCGATCCGGGCGAGCCGCTCGACGTCGATATCTACGAATTGTCGCCGGAGGAACTGGCAAAGGTGCCTTCCACCCCCGGCTCACTCTCCGAAGCCCTCAAGGCGCTCGAAGAGGACCACGCCT
Source organism: Gloeobacter kilaueensis JS1 (assembly GCF_000484535.1). Classification (NCBI taxonomy): domain Bacteria; kingdom Bacillati; phylum Cyanobacteriota; class Cyanophyceae; order Gloeobacterales; family Gloeobacteraceae; genus Gloeobacter; species Gloeobacter kilaueensis. The sequence goes on from NC_022600.1 coordinate 1,476,160, forward strand.
TCCTCACCGAGGGCGGCGTCTTTACTGAGGAATTGATCAGCACCTGGATCGAGTACAAACTCGCCAAGGAAGTAATTCCACTGTCGCTCAGGCCCCATCCCTACGAGTTCGTCCTCTACTTCGACGTTTGATCGCTCAAGCAAATGCTTCAAGATCCCGGTAGCACTACCGGGATTTTTTTGGCCCAACTGGCGTCAGGAGATATTGTTGTTCTTTTTTGGTTCTTTAATAAAACTGTTCAGGCGCTCGTAGGCTTTTGAGAGCCTTTCGAGATCGGCGTCGTCCGCTTTTTCGATATCGATGAGTTCGTTGTGGGCCTTTTCGATCGAGCGGATGATCTCGTTGAGTTTGAGGTTGATCGCTCGGGTGTCACGGTTTTGGGTGTTCTGGATGATAAACACCATCAAGAAGGTGATCACCGTCGTGCTGGTATTGATGATGAGCTGCCAGGTATCGCTGAAGTGAAAGAACGGACCAGAAATCGCCCAGACGACGATGAGCAGGCAGGCGATCAAAAATGACCACGAAGTCCCCAAAATTTGGGAGGCGAAGGCAGAAAATTGTTGAAATTTAGCAGATAGGGAATGGGTAGTTCCTGTTTCATTCATCGTGCAACGGCTCCTGGTTTTGATCTATCTAAAGGCAGTGACTACCCCACTGAAAGAGCGCTGTTCCCCCGTCTACCCCTTCGATCATCGGATCTGGGGCAACTCCATCCCTCGTCCTGGAGACAGAAAGATGGGACATAATTGTTGCGGGTAGATATCGACCAGAATGGCCTTCCAGCCTTTCACTTCACCAGATGGAGCAAGTGGCGGTGCGTCAGCGGGCGCAGCTGAGCGGGCCCGGTACGTGGCGGCCAATCCGGCGACTGCAGCCTCGGTGCTGAGGGAGCTGGCCCGGCACCCGGATCGGGGGGTGCGGCGGATAGTAGCGGCCAATCCGAGCACACCGGAGGAACTGCTCTTCAAGCTCGCCATCGAGTTTCCCCGCTCTTTTTTGAACAATCCACTCCTCAGCCAGTCGCTGCGGGAGCGCCCCGGCCTGATCGATCGCCTGCCCGTGCGCACCCTCGTCAGTCTCCTCAAACAGCCGGGTATACCTGCCCAGCTCCTGGTGCAGGCGAGTGCGAGTCCGGACCCGCAGGTGCAACTGGCGGTGCTGTTGCACCCGGCCCTGCCCGCCTCGCTGCTGGCCCTGCTCGCCCGATGCCGCCATTCCCTCGTCGCCGGGTCGGCAAAGTTGCACGTCAATGCGCCGGGATCACTCGCCATAGCCGATGCCCGCTCCCTCATCCTGGCAAGCGGCCTTGTTCTGGCCAATCCCCGCAGGGCGGCAGCAGTGCTCGCCCTTGCCCCAGTGCCGGACTGGCTCATCGAGACGTTCCGCAACCAGTGGTCTGCCTCTGTGCCCATTTCGGCTGCGCTGGCTCCCCTGCTTGCCGGCAGCACAGTCGCCGCCGTGCGGCAGGCAGTGGCCGCCGCTGCCTCCACCGAGACAGCGCTCCTGGTGGAGCTGGCCCAGGATACGGATGCCCAGGTGCGGGCCGTCGTCGCTGCCCACAGGAGGACACCCGAGACGGTTCTGCAGCAACTGGCGGGCGATAGCGATCCTCTTGTCCGGCAAGCTGTCGCCGCCAATCCGGCAACCCCGGTTGTCTGGCTCGAACGGCTGGCAGCCGACGCGCTCAAAGCGGTGCGCCTGACAGCGATCCGCAGCGGTCGGCTGCCGTCTTCTAAGCTGGAACTTCTTGCTTGCGATGGGGACCCGGCAGTGATCAAAGCAGTGGTCCGCCGCCTCAGCGGTGCGACGCTCCTGCTCGATCGGCTGAGCACCCACCCCGAGGCGGGCGTGCGGGCAGTGGTCGCTGCTCATCCCGAGTTGAGCCTGTCGTTTGTGGAGCGCCTTGCCCGCGATCCGGAGGCGGCGGTGCGGGCGGCGGTGGCCCAAAATCCAAAGACCCCCCTCGGTTGTCTGGAGCAGTTGGGACGCGAGGGCGGTCAGGTCCGTCTGGGCATTGCCCGCAATCCGCGCACCGGCGAAGCGATGCTCGCCACCCTCGCCAGTGATAGCCGACCGGCGGTGCGTCTGGCCGTTGCTGCCCATCCTGCCACTTCACAGGCAATCTTGAGCCGGTTGGCCGCTGACGCCCAGGCAGCGGTGCGGCGGCAGGCAGCGACGAACCCCTACCTGCCTGCGGGGTTACTCGGGCAACTGGCCTCCGATCCCGAAGCCCAGGTTCGCCGCGCCGTCGCCAGCAATCTGCGCACCGACAGCCAGACATTGCAGCATCTGAGCTATGACGCTTCTTTTGGCGTGCGCTGCGCCGTCGCCCTCAACGCCGCCACGCCGGAGCCGGTGCTGGTCAGGCTCGCCAGTGGTGGGCATCGGCGGGTGCGCCGGGCGGTGACCCGCAACCCACGCCTGCTTGCCCTGGAGCAGGAAGCGGCAGCGAGCGATCTTGCCCTGGGACGGCTCGAAGCCCTGGCTCTCAGCCCCTGGCCCCAGGTGCGGCGCTCAGCGGCGACCAATCGCCGGCTCAGTACGCAGGCGCTGCTGCGGCTATTGCAAGATCCGGTGGGTTACGTGCGCACAGCAGCGGCGGCCAATCCGAATGCCCGGCAGTTTTATACTGGCGTGCTGCGGTCGATCGCGAGCATGGCGATCGAGCAACTGCAGGAACTTGCTCTCAGTCCCTGGCCCCAGGTGCGCTCCGCCATCGCGCTCCACCCGCGCCTGTCCGCCGATCTCCTCGCCCAGCTCAGCACAGATCCCGAACCGGCGGTGCGGGCCGCTGCCGCTGCCAATCCGGGTCTACCCACCCGGCTGCTCGAACAGCTGGCCGCTGACCGCTCCGCCCCCGTGCGGCTGAGCGCTGCCAACAACCCGTCCCTGCCCGAGCGGCTGCTGCGGCAATTGAGCAGCGACCGGCGGCTGCAGGCGGGGCTGGCAGCCAACCAACGTGCCCTGCCTTTTATCCTCGAAAGCGAGGTGCGCAACCGCAGCTACTGCTTCGAGCGGCTGATGCTCCTGCTCCACCCCAGGATGAGCGCCCAGGGTCTGGCGCTTGCCAGCCGCTCCCTCGCCTGGCCGGAGCGCTGGGCAGTGGCGAGCCATCGCCGCACACCCGAGGCGCTGTTGCAGCAACTCGTCGTCGATAGCAACCGCCTGGTGCGCGAGGCTGCCTGGGCCAACCTCACCGCCCGCAGCGCCGCCCGGTCCCATCTATAAAATTTTCTGCGCCATCTATCCGGCGCGCCGCAGCCCTGGACAGCACTTGTTGTCAATTTTTGGCAACTTGTGACAACGATGCTAGAGTGCAGGAACGAGCAGGAAGATGGTGGAAGTTCCCATGACAATGAATGTGAATCTGACCCCTCAGCTTGAAGAGATGATCCGCCAGAAAGTAGCTTCTGGTCTTTACACCTCGGCCAGCGAGGTCGTGCGCGAAGCCCTGCGGCTGATGGACGAACAGGATCGGATACGAGCGCTCAAGCTCGAGCGGCTGCGACAGGACATTCGAGAAGGGCTGGAAAGTGGCCCGGCAGAACCACTGGACCTTGAAGCCATCAAACAAGAAAGCCGCCGCCGTAGAGCAGCACGCCTTGAGGAGCAGCAGCGAACCTGATGCCCAACGTTGTTATCCAGCCCCGCGCCAGAGCTGATATTGCAGAGATATGGGAGTATATCGCGGAAGACAGCGAAGACCGAGCTGCAGCTTTATTGAGATGTTGGGTGAAAAATTTGAGACAATTGCTCGGCAATCCAATATCGGACGTAAGCGCAGCGAACTCGCCGCTGGATTGCGCAGCTTTCCGATAAACCGGTACGTCATTTTTTATCTGCCGATTTCCGGCGGGATTGAGGTGGTACGGATACTACACGGCGCACGCGATCTAGAGGCGATTTTTTTGGAGGAAAGCTAACTCCCGTGCATCCTCTCGAAGGCCACAACCTGAGCGGCGGCTACGGCCAGGCGATCGTAATTCGCGAACTGGATTTTGCGGTGGGCAGAGGCGAGTGGCTGAGCCTGGTCGGCCCGAACGGCTCTGGCAAATCCACTTTGCTGAAGTTGTTGAGCGCTGCGCTCCCAGCTGTCGGCGGGAATGTCCAGCTGGAGGGCAGCAATATCCAGACCCTGGCTGGTGAGGTGCTGGCGCGCAAGATCGCTTTTGTTCCCCAGCGGGCGGTTGTGCCTGTCGGTTTGAGCGTCTACGAACTGGTCAGCCTGGGCCGCAATCCGCACCAGCCCTGGTGGCAGTGGCGATCGACGAGCGACGATCGGCGGGCCGTCGAAGAAGCGCTTGAGCGCACGGGACTCACGGCGATGAGCGATCGGCCCGTCGAATCGCTCTCAGGAGGCGAGCAGCAGCGCGCCTTTGTCGCCCTCGCCCTCGCCCAGCGCACCGAGATCTTGCTTTTAGACGAGCCCACGACCCACCTGGATCTGCGCTACCAGCTGGAACTGTTGGAACTGCTCCAGGCGATTAACCGACAACAGCAGGTGACGATCGTCGCGGTTCTGCACGAGTTGAATCTGGCCGCCCGCTACAGCGATCGCCTGGCGCTGCTGCACCAGGGCCGCATCCGCGCCATTGGCAGCCCCGAGCAGGTACTCACCCCAGGGCTGGTGGCCGAAGTCTTCGGCATCGAAGTGAGCGTGATCCAGACGGCAGTGGGACCACAAATTTTGCCGCTGCAGCCCTGCCGCTAAAAAATGCGGTCGATCCCTCCGGCGCGTGTATGATGACTGCACAACCGAAAAGCTCTGGGAGTCCGGGGGATCAGCCCGGACAGAATGGGGAAAGCGCGGTGCGAATCCGCCGCTGTGCCGCAACTGTGATGGCTTGAAATACGGCCTCAGTCAGGAAGCCCACCCGTGAGTCGGTGATTCCACTCATCCTGCGTCGCACAGGAAAGGGGTTTTTTGATGGCCATCTACGGAGCGCCCGTTCCCTGGGCGCTGGTTGGTTTTTTGTCTGTTGTCGTCGCTTTGCCGGCTGTGGCAGAACCGGCAGCACTCCTGACAGGGGTGCCGCCGGTGAGCCAGCAGGCTCGCGATCTTTTTGCCCAGGCACCCGCGCCGCCGCTTCCCTCTACGCCCGAAGTCCGGCCTCTGGAGGGTTTTGCCGAATCCCGGCTCGATCAGCCGCTCTTTGCGCCCTTTCGCCGCGAGGGCACCGTGCGCGAGTCGAGCCGGGCAGCCTACGTCGTCACCCGCCGCCAGATCGAGGTGCAGGGAGCCCGCACCGTCCAGGAAGCGCTCAGGTACCTGCCGGGGGTGCTGAGCGACGGCACCGCCGGTACCCAGCTCGGGGCCAGCAGTTCCCAGTTCATCCGGGGCGGCGACAGCCCCCAGACTCTCGTCCTGCTCGATGGCCGCCCGATCAACGACCTCGGCTTCCAGGGCAGCTACGACCTGTCTGAAATTACCACCGACGCAATCGAGCGCATCGAGGTCGTGCCGGGGGGAGGTTCGACGCTGTACGGTGCAAACGCCGTAGGTGGGGTGATCAATATCGTCACCCGCGCCGTAAGCGAGCAACCGGCGACGACCAGTGTGCGGCTCACGGCGGGCAGCTTTGGCCTCAACGAGCAGAGCCTGCAGACCAGCGGCACCAGCGGACCGATTGGCTGGCGGGTGGGCTACGACCGCACCCAGGCGACCAACAACTTTCCGTTTACGATCGACTCGGTCGGTTTTTCAGGAATTCGCCAGAACGCCGATGTCGTCTACAACAACTTCAACGTCCGGCTGGAGGCGGCCCTCAGCCCCCGCACCGACCTGACGTTTAATCTCATTGCCAACAACAAGGACCTCGGAGCGCCGGGGGGCGTGCCTCTGCCCATTCCCGGCAGCGTCGGCCAGTTCAACAGCCTCAGCTCCGACGCCCGCCAGTTCACCAACAACTGGCTCACCGACCTGCTCTTAAAAGCCAAACTGGGCCAGGGCGAAGATTCGCGGCTCACCGCCCGCTTTTACGCCGACTTTTTGAACTACCGCTTCGACGCCCCGGTGAGTCTTGGCACCCGCGACGAGATTGCCCGCGAGGATTACGGCCTGCAGCTGCAGCACGACTGGCGAGTAAGCCCCGGCCAGAACCTGATTTACGGCTTTGACTTCCGCACGACCCACGCCCTCAACACCACCTTCAACTACCCTTCCACCACGACTGCCCTCAACTACGAGGGCGATGTGACTCAGGGAGCCTTCTTCGTGCGCGACGAAATTGCCATTCTGGACTCTCTGCGCTTGAATCTGGGCGTGCGCCAGGATCTAAGCAGCGTGGTCAATGGCTCCTTTACTTCGCCGAGCGCCGGGCTGCGCTGGGAGGTGGGCGAGGATACAGCGATACGAGCCAACTACGCCCGCAGCTTCCGCGCTCCCCTCATCTCAGACCTGTACTACCGCCTGCGCAGTCCCTTCTTTAATATCGACGGCAACCCGAACCTGAGGCCCGAGCAGGGCGACAGCTACGACATCGGCATCGACCAGAAAATCGGCGAAGCGGCTCTGCTTAGGCTCACCTACTTCAGCAACACCGTCTCCGACACGATCAGCTTCGTCTTCAGCGACCCGTTTTTTACCTCCGGCACCTACACCAACGTCGGTCTGGTGCGCACCACGGGCGTCGAGGCGACCGCCGACATCGAGATCGCTCCTTTCTGGTACTTTTCTGCCAACTACACCACAAGCGATCCGCGCATCCTGCAAGATAGCGATCCAACCGTGCTGGGCAAACAACTGAGCTTTCGCGGAGCGGACAGCTTTAATGCCAGCCTCGCCTACGAGTCTCCCGGCGGCTGGTACGCCGGTGTCTTCGTCCACAGCATCGGCAGCTTCTTTGTCAACAACGCCAACACCGAATCTCTGGGCGGCTACACCACCGCCGATCTCAAGCTGCGACTGCCCCTGAACAATGCCTTCGTCCTCAACGCCCAGCTCAACAACCTCTTCAACCAGCAGTACCAGGTCTATCCCGGCTATCCCGGCCTCGGCCTCAACTTTCGGCTGGGCCTCACCCTTACCCTCTAATTCCTGGAGCGCGCCATGCATTCGACTCACGAAAAAATCGTCCTTACAAGCCGCTGGTGGCCGGGCCTGCTCGTCTTCATCGGTGCTGCGAGCGGCCTCTGGGCCATCTGTGCTGTGCCGCTGGTGAGCTTTGCCGTCGTCTCGGGCCTCACCTTGAAACAACGTCAGGCCAGTCTGGCCCTGGGTACCGTCTGGCTTATCCACCAGATCATGGGTTTTACCCTGCACCACTACCCGCGCACCCCGGACGCCTTTGCCTGGGGCTTGATGCTGGGCCTGGCCTCCTGGGCCGCTCTGCTCGTCTGCCAGAAGATCGCAGGCTCCCTCCAGCCAGCCACCGCCGCCATCGGTTCCCTGCTCTCCGGCTTTGTCGTCTACGAGCTACTGCTCTGGTGTGCCAGCTTCGTCCTCGGGGGCGGTGAAACCTTCAGTAACTCGATCGTCGCAGCTCTGCTACTCGTCAACGCCGCCTGGACAGCGGGATTGATGGCTCTCCATCGCCTGGTGAAAGGCTGACCACTGTGGAACTGCTACCAGCGTTGCAACACTCGATCCCAACTGCAGAGAGTAGTTGGGATGGAGACGACAGCGGTGGTGATGGTGGAGAGTGGATGGTGAGAAATAAGCTATACTTTAGCGCCTGCGTCATCTTTTCCGGTTTTTATTTTGCAAACAGCCTGTGCCAGAGCTAACTATCGCTCAGATCTCCGATACCCATCTGCTGAGTAGCCCCCAGGAATACCTGCGGGGATACCCGGTTCACGCTTCCCTGCAGGCAGTCCTGGGACGCCTGGCAGAAGAAAAACCGGATCTGCTGCTGGTGACAGGCGATGTCGCCGAGGCTGGGGAGATGGCGGCTTATGGGCAACTGGCAGAATTGGTCGCACCCCTGGGCCTGCCTACCGCCTGGCTATCCGGTAATCACGACGATCCAGCCGCAATGCGGGCCGTACTGGATCGGCCACCCTTTATCGGCCTGCAGCAGATCGACTGCGATCCCTGGCGCATTCTGCTCATCGACTCGGTGCAGCCAGATTCTCGCTACGGCGAGGGATATCTCTCTTCGGCGAGCCTGGAGCAATTGGACGCAGCCCTGCACGCCTGCCGCGATCGTCACGTCCTGCTCGCCCTGCACCACCATCCCCTTCCGACCGGGGTGGACTGGCTCGATACGATTGGACTTACCAATGCGGCAGACCTCTTCTTTGTCCTTGATCGCCACCCTTGCCTGCGGCTGGTGCTCTACGGGCACGTTCACCTCGAACAGCACCATCGCCGCAACGGGGTGGACTACTACGCCTGTCCGTCCACCGCTCTGCAAGTAGTCCCGCCCGGTGCCCCCATAACAGCTTCCCAGCCGGGCTTTCGCTTACTTACACTTTTCGACGATGGGACGCACTGGACGCAGGTGCCGCGCCTGATTGGGTGAGGGGTTGAGCGAGACGAAAGCCTTGCACCCCCTGGAGCAGTTCTTGTAACCGCGCCTTGGGGCAGACCAGTGCGATGACATCAGCACCAGGAACTTCGGTAGCAGTGTCGCCGGAGCCCAAACAACTGCACCGGGACAGGTGATCGAATTTCGCTCGCCGCCCTATTCAAGCGCCGGACGCTGCATCAAGCCGGGCCGGGTCGCTTCGAGGCTGTTCTGGATGGCCCAGATCGCCGTCGGTCTCAGGTACATGCAGGCCCGGAAGGTGCGATCGGCGGTGATCGCCTCGGGGGTGCGAAACTGGAGGCCGCCCTCGTAGACGTTGCGCACCACCGCCTCAGCAATCTTGAAGCCTTCGTTTTTCATGTTGTTGCGGATCATAAAAGCGGCGAGTCCAAAGTTGATGCCCGTCCAGATTTCAGACGGGTGCTCGGTGTCGCCGATAAACGAGCCGTCGGCGTTGGTGCCGTTGGCGCAGCCAAATTTGCCGCCGTAGAACTTTTCAAAGCAGGTGCTGTAGATGACACCCAGAGCCGACTGGGCCTGGGCGGTCGGCACGATGTCCGTAAGACCGCAGACCTGGGCGTAATATTCGCCGCAGAGCTGATCGGACATGATCGCCTCGGCGTTGTTGCTCTGGCTGTCGATGCGGTAGTAGCGCCCGTTCCAGAGCTTCTTGTCATAGAGGGGCTGGGCCTGGGCGTACCAGCTTTGAAACTGACTGACTGACTGGGTGTCGCCCGCCAGTTTGCCCATCTCGATTGCCGCCAGCAGGGCCGACAGCCACAATCCGCCGCAGTAGGCGCTGATGCCCCGCAGGGGCCAGGCGTCGTAGGTCGAGTCGGGCGCGCCGGAATTTTCAGGAAAGCCGTCGCCGTCGAGATCGAAGGTCGTCTTCAGGCGCACGAGGGCGGCGCGGGCGGCGGGCCAGCAGTAGCGCACAAAGTCGAGGTCTTTTTTGCCGGTGTAGACGTAGTCGCGGTAGACGAGCAGAACGAAGTCGCAGGGCAGGTCCTTCCAGAGGTTGCAGTCCTGGTAGGTGGTGTAGTTGGTCTTGACCCAGGGATCTTCGTTGGGGGCTCCCAGATCGTGGGGCAGGGCGTCCTTGGCCTTGCGCCGGGCGGGCTTTTTGGTATAGCCGATAATGCGGGTCGAATCGTCTTCGACGGGTACAGCGTCGGCGTAGGCGCGCAACACGTTCTTCTCCAGTTCCGGCCAGTTCATGAGCAGGGCAAACGAGCCGTAGAGCCGGACGTCGAGCGAGTCGTACCAGCGGTAGTCGATCGATTCGAGAACGGTGTAGTAGCCCTTGCCGGGGGGCGCTTTTTTGATCTCTTCGATCGAAGTGATCCGGGCGGGTACAAAGCCGTTTTCCCAGAGCGCGCCGCCGCTGGTGAGGTAATACAGCTCGTTGAAGAGGGCCGACTTGTACCACTCGGGCAGCGTCGAATCGGTGAGCACCGGGGTCTGCCAGGCTTCGATCTGCTGCTCCCAGTCGGTGTAGCGCGTCAGGGCTTCGGTGGCGATCTTCCAGGCGTTGCGGCCCGTCTTGTCGAAGTACTTCGTGTAGTAGCGGTAGCGGCGCACGCCGGGGGCAAATTCCATAATCGGCAGATCCCAGGCGAGGGCCACAGGCACCAGCCGCCGCTCCCCCGGCTTGAGGGTAAAGCGCAGGGCCATCGCCGCTGCGATCCGCTCGCCCCTGGCGGCGGGCCGTACACTCACCAGATCCGGCAGGCGACCGGTTGTGGCAAAGGGCTGCCAGACTTCCAGGCCGCTGCCGGTCGGGTCAAAGCGGGTGTGGTAGCTCACCTCCACGCCGGGCTGGCGGGGGGTGGCGAGGGCGAACTGGCCGTCCGCCTCGCTGCGCACGAAGGGCGCTTCGCTCACCTTGCCCCCCGCAAAGCCCGCTGCCCGGCTCATCGTCAGCCCCAAAAAGGCATCTTCCTGGCGAGCGGCGTTGAAATTGCCGCCGCTCACGCCCCAGAGCGGTTCGTAGTCGTAGTAGGGCGTGTCGTCGTCGCGCACCTTGATTTCACGGGTCTTGAACTTGTTGGTGAACCAGCCCACCATGTTCTCCCAGCTCACCAGGATGCTCAGGGTAATGGGTTTGTCGCTCGGGTTGAACGCCTCCCACTCGAAGAGGGCGACCGGGTAGCTCGTCTCCTTGTAGTTGTGGGGAATGATGGGCGAGAACTGCTTGAGCCGCACGAAGCTCGTAAAAAATCCTTCGTAGGTGAACCAGGAGCGCGGATAGATAGCGGCGTAGGTGCCCGCCCCTTTTGGATAGCTCCAGTCCCAACCGGCGAGGCTGCCGTCCGCCGGTTTCTCGGTACAGAGCACCTTCGCGCGCGCTTTGGCCCCGGCTACCTGCTCGAAGAGGGCGAACTGGCAGGCTGGTTGGGAGCGAAAGTAATGGTCGCCGCTATCGAGGTGCCAGAGGGTAAAATCTCCCCGGTGCGACCGCCCGATGCAGCCCGCCCCAAAGCCGCCCAGGGGCATCCCGTGCCAGGGACCGTCGTCGATGTTGCTCGGGTAGCGGGCCTTGAACACGTTGGCGATGGGTTGGCCGATCGGGCGGGACCAGCAGGCGCGGGGCACCCCGGCGCGCAGGGCGGCCAGCGTCGAACTGACGCCCAGAGGTGCGCTCTGGGCCGATCGTGCGAGGGGAAAGGTGGCGGCAAGGAGCGTGCCCGCAAGAAAGCGGCGGCGAGAAAGTTCACCCATGATCTGCTGGAGAGCCCCAAAATTTGAACCTTATTAGTATGCCGCAGTCGCCGTTGCAGACAAGCGGCGCGGCCCGATTCTTAGAACCCTGATGCCGCAGGTTAAGTCGTAATTTCTGGAGTTGCCGTCCTGTCGATGACTTTTGTAAAATCTTTGAACCTCACGGGCAGCACACAATCGAAGACCCGCCCGGATTTGCAGGGGGCGAGACCAACCTCTATCGCTGCGCTGACGATGACCTGCACGGCGCTAGCGACCTCTCTGGACGCGATGGGGAAGCAGATGCTTTCAGACGGCACTGGCCTGAGTTGATTTGTGGCCCAGCGCTAGACTGGAGGCCAGTTCGGAGAGTTTTTATGGCGCTGACGATCCAGGATGTCGAGAAACTCCAGTTGCTCTATCCAGAGCACAAGATCGAGCTGCGCGGTGGAGAGATCACAATCGTGAGTCCTTCGGATATCACCTCCGGGCTGATTGCAGGCCGACTGCTCACCCGATTGAATCTCTGGATCGAACCGCGCAGGCTCGGTTTTGTCTTCGATTCCAGCTCAGGCTTTCGACCGGCAGAGGGCGAATTGACGGCTCCGGGTGTAGCTTACATCTCGCGCCGACGACTGCCCCGCGTGCCGCGCTCCTACGGGCAGATCGTGCCGGATCTGGTTGTCGAGGTCAAATCCAGCACCGACCGGGTAAAGCTGATCGAGGACAAGCTCGTGCATTATCTAGAAGTCGGGGCGCAAGTCGGAATTCTCGTCGATCCGGACGAGCAGACGGTGAGTATCTATCGGCCCAACCAGGCACCGGTGGTACTGGCAGGCGAAGCTATCCTGAGCTTGCCGGAATTGTTGCCGGGCTGGCAGTTGCCGATAGCCGAATTGTGGATAGTCGAATTCGGCGACGAGTAGACAGGCTCCAAGTAGCCGAAGGTAACCAGACGTCAGATCGAAGTAGCCAGGCGTCCCTTGAAGCAGAAGAAAAATAATACCAATGCATATTCAATACTTGCGCAGTTTTGAGTGCGAAGTTGATCTGTAAATAGTTGGGAGTTTAAGGGGACTTTTCCCCACCCCTCCACACCCCCCTGCCCGCCGGGCAGGGGGGGTGTGGAGGGGTGGGGACCGTTTTAGCTTTGTCTCCTTAGATGCGCACGACGATCACCGTGCAGTCGCTGTCGCGGGCGACGGTCTCGGGGATGTTGCCGCGCACGGCCTGTTGCAGCAGGCTCTCGCGGCTCGCTCCGATGATGATGCCGTCGAATTTGCCGTCGGAGGCGCAGCGGACCAGGGTTTGAGCGATTGCCTTTGAAAAAAGCGGCAGCGCTTCGACCGGGCGACCGATCGCCCGGCTGAGGCTGAGGCTATCGGCCTCAAGGGGGGCGGTGTCATGGGCGCTCTCAGGGGCAAAGACCTGGCAGACAGTCACCTCGCCTCTGCCGGGGATGCCGCGCAGCAGGGCCGGGAGAATTTTGAGTGCCTCCTTGGCGTTCGGGCCGCCGCCGATGGGCACCAGCCAGTGGCGGGGCAGGGCGTTGTCCTTGAGTTTGATGAGCAGCACCTCGCAGGGAGCCTGACGGATGATCGTATCGACGGCGCTGCCAAAGATCCGTCCCGGCGTGGCGGTGTTGCCCTTCCAGCCCAACAGGGCCAGGCTGATCCGCCGCTCCTTGATTGTCTCAAGCACGGCCTGGGAAACGTCGTGGGCGACGCGCACCTGGGTATGGACGGGCACGCCCACCGCCTGGGCGGCGCGCACGGCCTGGCGCAACAGGCGCACCGAAGGAGCGATTGCCACGGTGGTGTCGGAGGGGGCGCGGGTGCGGGGCACGACGATCACCTGCAGGCATTCCAGTTCGAGCTTGCGCTCGCGGGCGACGGCCAGGGCAAATTCGAGCAGGGCCGGGGCGGTCTCGGGATTGGCGAGGGGCAGGAGCAGGCGGCCCTGGCCGATAGCCGGTGAACGGGTCTGGTAGACGACGTAGGAGGGCGAAGGGCGCGGGCCGAGCGACTGGAGATTCTCGCCCCCCAAAAGGTCCGCCTCGGCCCGAATAATGTCGCTGCGGGTGATGATGCCGACGAGTTTGCTGCCCTCGGTGACGGGCAGGCGGCTCAGTTCGTAGCGGTTGAGCAGGTAGAGGACTTCGTTGAGCGTGTCACCGGCAGTGACCGTCACCGGCTGGGTGGTCATGATCTCGGTGAGCGGAGCGTCGGGGGGCAGTTGGCGGGCAGCAATTTTGAGCAGGTCGGTCTGGGTGACGATGCCCACCAGCCGCTCGCCCTCGACTACCGGAAAACCGCGATGGTGGGAGCGCGAAAATGCCTGGGACACTTCGCTCAAAGCCAGGCGGCTCTCCAGCGTCTCGATGCGGGTCTGCATCACGTCGCCCGCCGCCAGTTGGCCCAATAATTTTTCGTCCGAGACGATCTGCTCGGTGAGGCGAATGCCGCTGAAGGCGAGCAACTGGTCGTAGATCGAGCCTTCGTTCAGCCGTTCGGCGACGATAGCGGCGATCACGCAGACGACCATCAGCGGCAGCACCAGCGTAAAGTCGTTGGTGATCTCGAAGATGATCACAAACGAGGTGATCGGCACGCGGGTGACCGCACAGAAAAAGGCCCCCATCCCCGCCAGGGCGTAGGGTAGGGGCGGGTTGATGTGAAGCGTGCTGTAGGAAAGGGTGCCTACCAGCGCTCCTAGAGCAGATCCCAGCACCAGCGACGGAGCGAAGATGCCGCCGGGCGCGCCGGAACCGTAGGCGATTACCGTGAGGACGAACTGCGCGACGAAGGCGAGGGCGACAAATTGCCAGGGCGTTTGCACCGCGAGGATCATCTCGCGCAGTTGTTCGCCGTCGCGAAAGACGGCGGGCAAAAATACCAGCGCCAGCCCGATCCCAAGCCCGGCCAGCCCGACGCGCAGGCTGAGTTTGAGGCGCAGTACCTGACGATTGAAGCTGAGGCTCGCCAGAATCGCCCGGTTGAAGAGCGCTCCCAGTACCCCTGCCAGTACACCGAGCAACAGGTAATAGGGGATTTCCTGAACGGTGAAACCCGTATGGAACCCCGCCAGCGGCGCTTTGAGATCAAAGCTGAAGCCGCCCAGAACCCGCGAGATCACAGAGGCGATAAACGAAGCGAGAATCGCCGAGCCGAGGGTGAGTCCGGACACGTCCTGCAGCAGTTCCTCGACCACAAAGATCACCCCGGCGATCGGAGCATTGAAGGCGGCGGCCAGACCGGCCCCGGCCCCGGCGGCCACCAGCTGGCGGCGATAGGAGGGCGAAGTGGGCACCCAGCGGCTGAGCTGGTTGGCGAGGGCCGCCCCGAGCTGTACCGTCGGTCCCTCCCGGCCCAGGGGCAGGCCGGAGCCGATGGCGGCGATGCCACTTACGAGTTTGACTATGGCCACCCGCAGATCGAGGGCCATCGGCACCCGCGCCAGCACCGCCTTGACCTGGGGAATGCCGCTGCCAGCCGCCTCCGGGGCAAAGCGCTCCACCAACCAGCCGGCTATCAGACCACCGAGTAAGCTCAAAAGCGGCAGCGTCCACCACCCCCCGAGGCCAATCGCTGCGATCCGCCAGTGGGTGAGCAGGGCGGCTCCCTGCTTAAGAGCGACCGCCGCCAGACCGGCAATCAGACCGATCAAGCAGGCTTCCAGCGTCGCCAGGCGCTGGGGACGCAAAAGTTGTCGGAGGTTGCGCTGCCAGGGCCACATAAAAAAGTCAGGCAGACACTCTCTAGAGTAGACCGGAGCCGGGCAGAGCCGGTCTAGCTTAGATCAATCTTTTGAGCGCTGCGCTGGCGCAGCACCTCGTAGAGGACGATGCCGCCTGCCACTGAGGCGTTGAGGCTGGCGGTTTTGCCCACCAGCGGGATCGAGACGATCTGATCGCAGTGGCGCTGGGTGAGCAGCGAGATGCCCTTGCCCTCTGAGCCGACCACGATCACCAGCGCACCGCTCAAGGTCAGATCGAACACGGGCTGGCTCGCCTTTTGCTGGGTACCGACCACCTGAAAGCCCGCTTCTTTGAGCCGTTCGAGGGCCTGGTTGAGGTTGGTGACGCGGGCAATGGGCAGGTGCTCGACCGCTCCGGCTGCTACCTTGGCCACCGTCGTCGTCACGCCCACTGCCCGCCGCCGGGGCAGGATGACGCCTTGAAAACCGAACGCCTCGGCGGAGCGGATGAGCGCTCCGAGGTTGTGGGGATCTTCGATGCCGTCGGCGGCGAGCAGCACCGGCTGCGGGTGGTCGGCAGCAGCCGTGATCAGATCCTCGAATTCGACGTAGGGGTGGGCGGCGGTCTGGGCGGCGACGCCCTGGTGGTTGGCCCCGGCGGTAAGCTGGTCGAGCCGCCGGGGTTCGACGATGTCGATGACGGTGCCGCCCGCTTTGGCGGCATCGAGCAGCCGCAAGAAGCGCGGGTCGTAGCGCAGCCTTTCGATGAGCCAGACGCGGTTGAGGGGCCGCCTGGCCTGGAGAGCAGCGAGGACGGGCTGCTTGCCGTAGAGCAATTCCGCTTCGTCGCTCTCGCCCGTCTCACTCGCCTCCGCTGGGGCGGGTTTAGAAGGAGCGATCGTCTTTTTAGGCAGCCGCTCGGTGGCCGGGGGAGTGATGTCTTTGGCCGGACGCTTGGCCCGAGCCGCCGCATCGGCCTTGCGCACCGGTTTGGCCTGGGAGCTATCCTTGGCTACCCGGCGCTCCCCCCGCTCGCCTTCTTTGAGCTTGCGCACCCTGGCATCGGCGGAGGTTTTGCGGATCGGTTTGGCGGCGGCGGAGCGGGTGCCGCTGCGCTTAGGTTTCTGGGGGCGCGGGGTTGGGGCCATGGTGTTGCAGCTCATCGCAGAGGTGGAGGACGACGGCGAGGCGTTCGCGGTCGGCCAGAAACAGATATCCTAACAGGGTTTCAAAGGCGGTGGCCAGTCTATAGGTCGCCCCGTCGAGATGGCGGGGCACACCTGTGGCCGCGTTGCGCCCCCGGCGCACCCACTCGGCCTCCTCGGAAGTGAGCTGCGCTTCGAGCCTGCCCAACAAAGTTGCCTGGGCAGCGGCCCGCACCCGCTCGACGGTCCGCTCGTGCAACCGCCGCAGCCGCTGGGGCGGATAGATGAGCCCGGAGCGGACGTGCAACTCCCAGACGGCATCCCCCAGATACGCCAGAGCTTCGAGCGGCAGCGTGCGAATCTGGGAGCTGTCCAAGTTCTAGCTTCCAGGCACCTGCTCGACCGCTTCTTCGAGAGTATTGCGCAGCGTCAAAAATTGATCGAGGCGCACCAGTCTCAGGCTCTGGGTCACCCGCTGGTTGGTGACGATCTGAAAGGAACCAGAAAGCCCCTGCACTTTTTTAGCCAGCTGCACGAGCGCTCCCTGCCCGGAGCTGTCTAAAAAATCGATTTGCGAGAGATCCAGGATGATGTTGGCCGGACCGTCGTCGATGTGTTTGTTGAGGATCTTTTTGAAGACCGGTTCAGAGAAGGCATCGAGCTGACCGATCAGGCGAAAGACCTGATAGTTGTCGCCTTCATCGCGGGTGCCCCTCAGGCTGACCGTCAAATTCAGTGGCTCAGGAATAGCCGTCCCTCCGACCGCGCGCTATCAGGCTAACAATATAGGACGAGTCTCCTGCCACTGTCTACAGCCGTTCAGCGCACTGAAACTCAGTTGATGTCGGCGTCCACGCGCTGCAACCTGAGCAGCACCCGGCCCAGGGCAAAGGAGAGCAACCCGCAGAGGCCAAAGGCGGCGATCGCCTCCAGGATATGTTCGCTCGTATAGAGGATCACCGAGCAGATGAGCATTGCTCCCAGAAGCACGCTGTAGATGCCGCCGATGGCAGCGGCGTTGAGGCGGCGCAACAGCCGCTCCGATTCGATCGACTTGACCCGCACCCGCAACTCGCCGCGATCGGCGCGCTCGAGGGTCTGCTCGATGCGGCGGGGCAGGTTGACCGTCATCGCACCGACCTGGCCGACCTGCTGTCCGAGTTGGTTCAACAGTTCGCGCATACCGAACTCTCCGTTGGTGGTCATGAGCTGATCGGCGAAGGGCTGGGCGACATCCATAAAATTGAAGTTGGGATCGAGCCCTTTGCCCAGACCTTCCAGGGTCGATACCGCCCGCAGCACAAAGGTAAAGGTGGCCGGAAAGCGAAAGGGCTGTTCGTAGGCCATCTCGTAGATATCTTCGGAGAGGCTGCCAAAGTCGAAGGACTGATCGCCGTAGGGCTTGTTAAAAAAATTCTCGATGAGAAACGCGATCGAGCGGCGGATCGGAACGCGGTCGGCGTTCTTTTTAATTGCCCCCAGTTCGATGAGCGAGTCGATCACCTTGTCGGCGTCGGATTGGGCGACGCCCAAAAACGTGTCCATCAGCCGTTCCTTGGTGCCCGGCTGAATGCGGCCCATCATGCCAAAGT
Source organism: Gloeobacter kilaueensis JS1 (assembly GCF_000484535.1). Classification (NCBI taxonomy): domain Bacteria; kingdom Bacillati; phylum Cyanobacteriota; class Cyanophyceae; order Gloeobacterales; family Gloeobacteraceae; genus Gloeobacter; species Gloeobacter kilaueensis. The sequence goes on from NC_022600.1 coordinate 1,493,764, forward strand.
CATAAAAAATCAGCGCCCCGTCGTGGCGCACGGCGATGTTGCCCGGATGGGGATCGGCGTGAAAGAAGCCGTCGTTGAGAAGCTGCTGCAGGTAGGAGCGCGCTCCGATGCGCGCCAGAAGCTTGCGGTCCAGACCCGCCGCCTCCAGCGCCTCGTAGTTGCTGATCTTGATGCCGGGCAGATATTCGAGGGTGAGGACTTTTGGGGAGGCGTAGCGCCAGTAGACCCTGGGCACGCAGATCTCAGGGTCGCCCTGGAAGTTGCGCCGGAAGGTATCGGCGTTGCGCCCCTCGTTGAGGTAGTCAATTTCTTGCATGAGGATGCGGGCGCACTCGTCGTAGATAGGCACCCACTCGCGCCCGCCGCGCCCGTAGCGCGGATGGTTCTGCAGGTACTGGGCGATGCCCCGCAAGATGCCCAGATCGACGTTAAATAGCTGTTCGAGGCCAGGACGCTGGACTTTGACGACGACTTCTTCGCCAGTGTGCAGCTGGGCGCGATGCACCTGCCCGAGGGAAGCTGCCGCCATCGGCGTCGGATCGAAGAACTGAAAAATTTCCGGCAGCCGCCTGCCGAATTCGCTCTCGATGGTCTGCACGACCTGCTCGTAGGCGAAGGCCGGTACTTCGTCCTGTAGCCTCGAAAGTTCTTCGATATATTCTTTTGGAAACAAGTCGGCGCGGGTCGAAAACAGTTGTCCGACCTTGATAAAGGTGGGACCGAGTTCGAGCATCGTCTCCCGCGTCCAGATCGCCCGCTTGCGCTGGCGGCGCGAGCGGTGCTCCTCGCTGTCGTCGCCCCTGTAGGTCCACTTTTTGCTGTCCCACCAGCGGTAGAACAAAATCAGCAGAAAAAAGCCCCAAATATCGATGACCCGCCGGGTACGGGAGTAGTTGGCCCGGTTCCAGCGATAGGCTCTGGCAGGAACAGCAGGTGGGGCGGACACGATCACGAATGGTAGGAGGAGGGAAGCAGAGCGGTCATGGCGCTTCCTGGTTGCGGAAGCGCTGCAGTTCGGAGCGCAGGCGGGCGACCTCGGCCCGCAGTTCATCGACGTTGCGCTCGACTTGCTTGCTGCTCGCCGTGCCCCGGCTGGTGTAGCCCTCGGCGCTCAGATCGATGAGGGTCTCAGCCTGCTCGGCTTCGGCGCGGGTGAGCACCTCCTCGGTAAACTCGCGCAACCCGTCTCGCCAGTCCGCCTCCGCCTTGCCCACCTCACTCAACAGATCGGTGACGGCATCTTCGAGCTTTTCAAGCAAAATCTCTGCGGTTGCTCGACCGATAAAAAAAGTGCGAATCCAGGGATTGCTCACCTCGGCAGTCCTCGATGCGCCGGGTCCGCCGCCCGCAACAGCTCCTATCAGGCCGAAGGCACGGTAACCGGATTTACCTCTTGATTTTAACCCAGAAGCTTCAAGCCGGACCTGTAGACACCGAACGATTCGAGCAGGTGAAAAACCGATTAAAAGCTGACCGCCAGCGACTCAAGCCCCCGAAGGACCAGGCCGCGCCGCCAGCGCAGGGAATTTGTAGCTTGAGTGAGGCGCAGATTCGGTAGACGCCTGAGCAGCGTCTCAAGGGCGATCTTGCCTTCCAGGCGGGCCAGAGCAGCGCCCAGGCAGTAGTGTCCGCCCTGCCCAAAGGCGAGGTGCAAGTTGGGACGGCGCGCAATATCGAGGGTGTGCGCATCTGGAAACTGGCTTTCGTCGCGGTTCGCCGAGGCGATGACGCCGAGGACAAGCTCCCCACGCGCGATCGGTGTACCGGCAATTTCGAGATCCTCGCGGGCATAGCGGTTGGTTGACATCTCGACGGGACTTTCGAAGCGCAGCAACTCCTCGATCGCCGTCTCGATCAACTCCGGTTGGGCGCGCAGGCGCTCGAACTGATCGAGGTGGCGAAGCAGCGCCAGCATTCCGTTGCCGATGAGGTTCGTCGTCGTCTCGTGTCCAGCCGTCAGCAAAAGGGCAACCATCGCGAGCAGTTCGTCTTCATCGAGCTGTCCCGTTGCCTGCACCTGCACCAGGGCGCTCACCAGATCGTCTTGTGGTTGTTTTTGCTTTTGCGCGATGAGCCGGCGCAGGTATCTGACAAAACAAACGAGGTGGGGAAAAGAAAGCAGCATACGCATCGGCGTCATCGTATTTTGGCTGAGGGTCTTTGACCAGCGCCCAAATTTTTCGCGATCCGCCTGGGGAACGCCCAACAGCTCCGAGATGACCATCACCGGCACCGGCAGGGCAAATTCACCCATCAGATCGAAACGGCGGCCTTTCAACCGGTCAAGGCGCTCGTCGCAGGCCGCCTGGGTGCGATCTACGATCACCTCGATGCGCTTTGCTGTAAAGGCTGTTTGAGCCAGCCTGCGCAAGCGGGCGTGATCCGGATCGTCGCTGTCGAGCAGATTGCGCGTCAGCGGAGCAAATAGCGCCGGTACCTGCGGCTGACTTGCCATCTGCTTCTTCGTCAGGGCGTTCTGCCGGTCCTTGGCAAAGCGCGGATCTTTGAGCAGCGCCGCCACGTCGTCGTAGCGGGTGACAAGCCAGGCCGGCTGTTTGTTCGGAAGAGCAACCCGATAGACAGGCGTCTCGGCGCGCAGGCGTGCATAAAACGGGTAAGGGTCCGCCTTGAAGGCCGGGCTGGCAATCTGGACGCTCTCAAGCCGACTCATGGCCGCCTCTTTCAGTCTTTTGTGGCAGTATTCCAGCAAGAAAGAGGGCAGCAAGCTCGTCAGGAACCGCATCCCAGTGCGCTGTCACGTACTCGTCGCCCAACAACCGCAGGGTCACAAGACCAAGAAAGGTGGCGGTAATCGTGCGCAGGGTCAGCGAAACATCGATGGGCCTCAGTTTCCCGGCTGCCACCAGATTCTTAAATAGCGGCTCCGGCAGGGTAAGAGCCGGTGCAAGCACGCGATCGACGTAGAGCGCCCGCAATTCTTCGTTGATCAACACTTCCGAGAAGACCGCCCGCAACACGTTCAAGATCTCGGGGGTAAAAGTCTCCCAGCGCCGCCTGAAAAGCTGCCGGACCAGTTGCTCGACATCGTCGCTGACTGCCGTCAGGGGAGCTTCTACGGCGCGACCCACCTCGTCGAGCGGATCGAGGACGGCAAGCAGCAGATCGGCCTTGTTCTTGAACGAGTTGTAGATCGTTCCGTCCGACACCCCCGCCTCGTTTGCGATCTCCCGGATCGTGGCGCGCTGAAAGCCACGATCCGCAAAAACTCTGATCGCCGCTTCGAGAATGTGCTGCCGCCGCAGGAGCGCGGTCTTTTCGCGGATGCTTGCTTTCATAAAAAAGCTGAAGCAATATTCAAAAATCTGAATGCTTACTCAATTTAAATGATTTCAGCTCCAGCGTCAATAAAGAACAGACGGAGCCAGCCTCAGTCGAAGTGATTTTCTTGCGAAATAGCAAATGAAATATTTCATCCAAAACCTGGGTTCTAACTTCAGCTATACGTTTTTGAATCTGCTAGGAGTTCCTGGATTTTTGAAATTGTTCAGGAGGAGTCTCTCCATAAAAGTAGGCTCAAATATTAGTGTATAGAAGAAGACCCTCAAACTTGTAGTCTGGTGGTAGTTCAAAAGCGTGTTTTGCTGCTGCATCTAAAAATCGCTGTCTTCTAACTTGGGAAGACAGTTCTCCGTTTGGTTCATCGGCTTCAAAGATCATTACTCTCAGCTTCTTTTCCTCCAGGCCAGGATGAAGCGCCTCACCGAGGATGAGCTTACCGTTGCTGTAAGTAGCTTCTAGAATTCTGGTCATGGCTAACCCTTCTCTATGAGAGTGATTCTAGTATAGGTCGCGCCAGCTTAAGCAGGATGAGTAAGTCCTGGCATTTGCTAGAGAGTACTTCTCCATCTCTTTAGGGCCATTCTCGTAATCTATGCTCAACCCTCTAATACCTTTTCGTTTTTGTTTTGAGCGTATGCAAGTGCAAAAACAGCCCCTGAGGCGCTCTGAGCGTACTGAATTCGCTCATTCACATAACGAAACGGTATAAAAGGCGTCTTGGGCTACCGTTCATGCAGTAGCTAACCAACCAGTAGAGGACTCACGTTCTTGATTCAACTCTCAATTACGTGCATTGCTTGTGCAAACTTCTCAATGGCGAGAGGTGACCTCCGGGAGCACATTTATTAATTCCTTAGTTCAAACTTCTGCGCTATACCTATGGTGTACGAACGGATTCCTGATAATGATTGGTGCAAAGAGCGTTGTCGCCGTCAATTTAGAGGAGGCACCTCGCGCGACTGACTACTCGCTTAAACCTTAATCTCAAGTGCTGCAACTTCCGCAGTGACTACGCGAAGTTGGTTCCAGCCTCACGATGGATCACCTGCTGACGGGCTTGGCAAGAACAGCCCCTCGATTAATTGAAGATCGATGACGACCTTTTCACATACATGTTTGAAGTGATTCGCGAACGTCTCATGCTCCATCAGAGCTTCTTGTGCCAATTCCTGTGCCTCGTTCCCACTAGCATGACCCTTGGCCTTTGAACGCAGATTTTGCACAGTTCGCAGTCCAACTAATTTCTTCACATCACCGGACGTATTGTTTTCATTCAGCAATTTTTCGAGCAAGACTATAGTCCGATCTCTCTCCCTATCGTATGGAATCTTGGCCATGTCCAGCTTCTGCCGGATCGGTGGTGTCTCGAAGCCTTCGATAACGAGCTTTGCCAGGTCCATAAAGGCTTCTGCCCATTCGTCACGGCTGGCAGTCAAAGGGGTATTTACGCGATCAGGCAGTTTTTCATCGCGAAGCTTCCACCACGCTACTTTCTCGTGATTCCAGCGCCTCGCGATCGAGAGAACTTCCCCAAGTGGAGTATGAAAATTCGTGAACTTGCCCTCAAAATCTGTAGTGATCGCACGTACTGAAATACCCGTCTTCGGGTCTTCGTTGTGGGCTTGCCAATGCAGCTGCTCGGAATATGGCAGGTGACGAAGATAGACGATATATGCATGAACCTGTCCGGCTTCATTTACATCGATACCCTTTAGGTGCCAAGCGGCCCGACAGGAGACCTCACGCTCGCTCACTGTGTACTTATCACGATCCGTTTTGTACTTTGACAGAACCTCGGGTCTGAAGAATGCTGGTGATAACTCATAGGGCAGTGAGTTGTCCTTCGCGACGAAGTAGTTAGTTGTCGCACTAGGGTCCGTGGAAATCTTCGTGACGCACTTGTTCCGCCAGTCGTAGGCGATGAATTCTACGTACTGTTTGTTTTTCTGGCTCATCCAGCCGTTCATGATGTCGGATTGAACTGCCTGCGTCGGGCGGCGCGGCCCGATAATCTGCACACCGCGCGTATAAGCTCCAGTGCCACTGTTAATCTTCCTGCGGTAAAAGAAATCTTCCGCTTCTGGAAAGTCTTGTGCAGGTTCACTCGACCAATCAGCAAATCCCGACCCCTTGTAAAGCGTGAAATCGAACATCCGGACTAACGAAGAATTGGAAGCTACTAGATATTCCTCCAATGGTTCCCATTTGAATGTGACAAGGGCCGCGCTGCTTCCTCTGTCACCCCGATTCGTGACGGATACAACGGGTTCGATATCGCCATTTCCATTGAACCGGCAGAATGCCCGTTTCTCAGGACGCCAGTGGATCTCGGCGAGATGGGCATACTCTTGATTTAGCTCTAGATAGTCCCTGCCCGGCTCACTCCAGCCTTCAAACGTTCGCGCAAACACTAATTGAACGGCCCCTTCGAGCGTATTCGTTCCAGTACCCGTTAGGCCACGCTCTAGCCACACGCCTTTGCGTTCACCACCTGAGACATAGCTGGCAATCGAGCTGTAGGCGTTGAAACTCCAGCCCATTAAGTCTTCACGGTTAATAGGGAACAGGCGTTCATTTGAGACCACCGCAGAATGAATAAGGCTGTATTTGCCCAATGCATAAATCACGACCTCGTCATCGACCGCATTCTCACGCAGAAAGGTGAGATGTGCGTCTGCCTTAATCCACTCCGCAAATCTCCCGGAGTCTGATGGAGCCTCGTCAAGGTTAGTGATCTTCTCGATAATCTTTTTGTGTGTATAGTTGTTCAACTACTCTCCCTCACATAAGCTGGCTAACCCTATCAGTCTAGTCGCTACTGACTGAGTAACAAGCTACACACGCGTAAGCACAGGCTGTTAGCTACGATAACAAAATCCACCAGCTCGAAGAGGAGAAGATCGCGAAGCATGAGCAGTTAAAGTATTGCTGACGGCCTATGCAAGTTCTCACTCTTCACTTGGAAAAGCCCTGAGCGTGCCCGCAAGCTCTTGTAAAATTTGGGAAGGAAGCATCCAGAATGTTGCCGTGTGGTCCTCCGCCTTATCTTTACGGGCAGGTTGTACTACCCCCGGTCTGGCTCCCTTTTGAACTTTATGATCGAGCGTCTGAGCAGAGTAACGCTGTGGCGGAGAGAGAGGGATTCGAACCCTCGATAGAGTTGCCCCTATACAGCATTTCCAGTGCTGCGCCTTCGACCACTCGGCCATCTCTCCTTAAGCCGAAGGCCATTATAGGCTTTCTAGCGAAGCGTCACCACGATCGAACGCTGCAGCGCGCTGCTAGTTTGTTGCAGCCAGCTTTGCTGGGCACCGCGCAGTTGCCTGCCATAAAAATACGGACGGCTGGGGCCGGCAGCAAGGCCCACCAGCGCGTTCGTCGTCGTGCCTGTCACTTCGATGCGGTTGGTGCCGGGCCGCAACTGGCTATCGAGGGGCAGAATCAACCGGGACGTGCTCAAATTTGCAAGCAACCGGCCATTGAGAAAGATCTGGCCCCGCAACGAGCGCCCGGACGGTGCCTGAAGAACCAGGTAATAGTTGGAGGCGGACAGATCGCCTCGATCGATGTCGATTGTGCTCAGATCGGTGCCGCTGTTGTCCTGATACTGGTAGCTGCGCTGGGTCGCGGTGCTCGTAGAACGCGAGTCGCCACCCACAGTGACGCTGCTGGTATTCGTCTGCACCTGCACATCCCCGTCTGGACTCACCTGGACTGCCACCTGGGCACCGGCCACGGAGGCGCTCACCAGCCAGCTGGTGGTGAGCGCAGTGCCTATCCATCGGTTGAAGCGCATAACTTCACCTCAAAAAAACTACCACCGTCCCTGGGGCCAGCCACGGTTGTCGCGGCGGTCCTCGCGCCGGTCCTGACGCACATCGCGCCGATCTTGACGCGCATCGCGCCAGTCTTGAATCCGGTCGCGCCGCTCACCGGGGTTGAAGTTCGGATTGTTGCCAATCGGACGATTGACGTAGGTGGTGCGCACCGAACCATGAAAGTCGTCCGGCACGTAGACATTCACCGCCTGGGACTGCTGGTTGGACTGGTTGAGGACGCCGGTCTGGCTGGTATTGCCGTAGCCGCCGCCGGCGTACTGGCCCTGGGAACCGTTGTTGATCGCGGTCTGATTTTGAAAGACCGGAATGACGATCCGATCGGCGTAGGCGGCTGGGGCCAGACTGAGTGCGCCGCCGGTGAGAATGGCTGCAAAGAGGGCTCTGGACATGGCTGAACTCCTGAAAGTGGAGCGGGTGCCGGGCTGCCGGGTCTGGCAGCCCGGCACCCACTTTAGAGGGAAAACAGGACAGAACTCAGGTGACTAATAGCGGGGGCGTCCAATGTCCGGCAGGCCAAGCTGGATCTGCTGGGCGTTCTGGACGCCGATGCCGGTCTGCACCGCCGGGCTAACCCGGATGTCGTCCCGGCCAGGGTAGCTGTAGCTGCGCTCAGGGCGGCTGGGCCGACCGATGTACTGAAATTGCGGCTGCTGCTGGACGATCGTGCCGGCCTGGTTGCGCACGCCGAAGCCCAACTGGATCTGCTGGGCGTTCTGGACGCCGATGCCGGTCTGCACCGCCGGGCTGACATCGATCGTGCCGGCCTGAGCGACAGATGCCAGCAGGCCCACCAGGGCCATTGCGCTAAATACGGGCAGCGTTTTCATGGCAGTGTGCTCCGCAATTAGTAACGGAAGCCGCCGCTGAACTGGCGCTGGCGCAGGTTGCGCAGATCGACCAGGCTCTGGTTGACCCGGCCATAGCCTTCCTGGGCCTGCTGGACCGACTGCACACCGGCAGCCGTCTGCTGGATGTTCTCACCGTAGAAGCTGGGGCGGGCGCGCTGGAACTGGCCCATGTTCTGGACACTGATGCCGCTCTGGTAGCCACGGCCCTGCAGGTACTGCGACTGCGCACCTTCCTGGATACCGACGGCGGTTTGGGTGACATCGGCCATCGCCGCAGCGGCGGTAAGCGTGCTCAAAGCGAGGGCCAGACCAAAAGCGCGATAAACTTTCGTACTCATCTGCCTATCTCCTGCGAGAGGGAAACTTGACACTTTCTACTTTGCGGATTGGCGCGCCTTTGCTGAACGGGTGCAGCCGTAACCCTGAGCGCGATCGGCGGTAACAAAGATTGCGCTTTGCCGTAGCCGGTTTTGCCCGCAACAGCGAAGCGGTTTATTTTCGGACAGGTAGGCTATTTTCTATAAGAAAACCGGCGAGGGAAGCCCCCGCCGGCTGTGTCACCGCTTGTGGGTCTCGAATTTGAGACCGATTGCAAAACTCCTATTTCAAAATTCCTTGAAGGGCCCGGCCATCGACGGTGGCCGCCGGAGCAACCCCCAATAGCTTCAAGATCGTGGGTGCCACATCGATGTTGCGCGTCAGCGGCAGCTGGGCCTTGCGGATATTTGGGCCGGCGGCAAAGAAGATGGCGCTCATCTCCGGCAGCTTGGAGTCGTAGCCGTGGGCACCGTAGAAGTTGGGCTGGGAGAGGACCGGCGTGGTGGAGGCCACATCTCCCTTGCGCTGGACGACCGGCGACTGGGTGCCGTCGAAGTTGTAGCCCAGGTTGAGGATGGCAAAGACATCGCCTGTGTCCTGGCCGATGATTTGATTGGTGGCAAAACCAACTGGAACGTTCGCAGGGGTGGGCCGGGGGATGACGGTGCGGAAGAGTTTGCCGTTCGGCAGTGAATAGTTAAAAGTCGGGTTCGGATCGCCTGCTGCGGAGAGCGCCTGGAAAATTTGTTTCTGCAGCGCCGGGTAGTCGCTCGGGCTCACCGTGCCGTCCGCCTCCCTGCCCTGCAATTTGATGTAGACGTTGACGTCGGGGCCGGTGGTCACCGCCCGCACCTTGGTCGTGTCGATGCCGACGGAAGTGAGCAGGTTGTTGATGTTCACCGCCGTATGAAAGGGGGCCATGCCGTGGTCGGAGACGACGAAAACGTTGCTCCTGGGAGTACCGTCGCTGTTCTGGCCGACCGCAGCGATGATCTGCTGAACGGCGCTGTTGGCGGCTGTATACGAATTCTGGCGGTAGGTAGCGTAGCGCGACACCTTGGCTGGATCCTGGCCGGTGCCGATCGTGTTGGGGTCTTTGAAGTTGGTCGCCTGGCGCGGGTCGGTGAGGGTGAACTGGTGGCCGGAGCCGTCCGGCTGCTCGATGTAGACCATCACCAGGTCGGCGTCCGGGTTCTGGGAGATGGCGCGCAGGGCGATATTGGTCTGGTACTGCACGAAGCTGCTCACCTGATCTTCGTACATGCCCTCCAGTTCGGTGTCCGGAAAGCTATCGAAGCCGGAGCTGATGCGCTCGGGAATGCGAAAGTCCGGCTGGTTGCCCCAGAAGCCGACGTTGTTGTTGATGTCATCGACGCTGGCAAGGACCGGCGTGTTACGGGGAATGTAGTTGACCGAGTAGCGCGCTATGCGCACCGTCGAGAGATCCGGAGCAAGAAAGCTTGCGTAGTAGGCAGATCCAGCTTTGTTGCTGTTGCCCTCGAAGTAAAAGCGCCGGGAGTGGCCGTCGGCGCGCACGTAGGCGGGGCCGGTGGAAGGCAGGGTGAAAGGCCCCGGCTGCACGCCCAGGTTCGCGTCGTAGAACACCAGCGTGTCGTAGTTGGTCACTCCGTCGTTGGTACTGTCGATCGCTGCCAGGTTGATCGTGTAGTTGGTGCCGCTGACATTAATCGTCTCAAGGGCCGTCGCCTTGGCCTTGACGGGGCTGTAGGAGGGATAACCGGCGGCCACCAGCTGGCTTGTGAGGGTGTCGCCGGCATTGGTGAAATCGACGGCCCCCAGAGCAAAGCCCTGGGCACCGACGCCGCCGAAGGTGCCGAAGGGCACCGTGTAATCGACCGTCCGCAGCGAACTGGGCTGCAGGAGGTTGCCGCTGGTCGGATCTTTGACATCGACGCCGTCGCCCCCCGGCCAGGTGGCGGTCACGACTTTTTTACCGGCGGCGCGCAGCGTCACCCAGATCGGGGTGGCAGTGGGTTCGGGACTCACCGCCGGACCAGAAATCGCGTAGCCGCCGATCGGCGCGCCGAAGCCGCTGATGTTGGCGCTGAAGTTGCTTGCCACCAGATGAAAGGTGTTGGCGTTGATGTCGTTGTGGGCCGCCCGCGAGCCGGTGGCAATCGCGATGTGTCCGGGAGCGGTGATCGACGGGGTGATCGTCAGATTCTGGATGGAACTGGTCCCCAACCGCTGCAAAAGCCCCAGACCGCTGCTGGTGTCAAAGACACCGGATTGGATGTAGCCGGCAAAAGTAGTCGGATTGGCGCTATCAAGCGAGATAAGTACAACTTTGGGCTGGGCCCAAACAGAAGGGATGGCTACCAGCGACGCAAGGGCCGCAACGGCCACAGACGGCAGATGTTTCATCGGTACACTCCGAGACAGGCTGACCGGGAGTTATTGTTGCAGCCGAGCTTTAAGAGAAGGTAATCCCCGATCAATTTGTTGGTCGGCTGGTCGAGACGAGGCCCTGCTCAATGGCGTAGCGCACCAGCTCGGTGCGGCTGCTGGTGCCGGTTTTAACGAGCAGGCGGCTTACGTACTTCTCGACGTTGCGGGTGCTGCGCTCCAGGCGGGCGGCAATCTCTTTGTTCATCAGACCCTCGCAAACCAGTTGCAGAATCTGCTGCTCGCGGGGCGTCAAGTCCAGTTCGACGCTGCTCTGGCGGGGAAGCGGGGCGGGCCGCTGCTGCAGTTCGGCCAACAGCCCGACGATCTCAGACTGTATCTGGCGCGAGCGCTCCAGCAGATTGTGGATGATCGCCACCAGCTCCTCGGGATCGCCCGGTTTGGCCATGTAGGCGTCGCAGCCGTGGCGGTAGCCCTGGATCCGGTCAGCAGTCTGGCCTTTGGCCGTTAAAAAGATCACCGGTGTCTGGCGAAAGCGGGGCAGGGCGCGCAATTTTTGCAAGAAGCGGTAGCCATCGACCTGGGGCATCATGATGTCGGTGATCACCAGATCCGGCTGGTGCTTTTTGAGCAATTCCTCCCCTTCGATCGCGTTGCGGGCGACAGTGACGCTAAAGCCGGCGTCTTCGAGGTACGCCTGGAGGGCAAGGCGGATGCCCGGATCGTCATCGACCAGCAGCAGATGGGCAGACATAGGTCAAGATTCCTCGGCGGCGGGTAGGGTGACACGAAAATAACTGCCGCGACCGGCAGCCGGGTAGACGTTGATCGCACCGTTCATCCGGCTTACGAGATCGCGGGCGACAGCCAGCCCCAGCCCCTGGCCATTGAGCACACCCGTTCTGGTACCCCGGTAATACGGCTCAAAGATGTGCTCAACTTCGCCGGGGGCGATGCCCTCACCGGTGTCGGCCACCTCGATTGTCCAGCGCTCCGCCTCGGGGCGGACCCGAATTGTCACTGTGCCGCCGGTGGGCGTGTACTTGAAGGCGTTGTCGAGCAGGTTCATCAGCACCTCCCGCAGGGCGCTCGGGCTGGCAAGCACGGTGGCTTCGATTTGCCCGTGCACCTCAAAGGCAATCTGGCGCTCCTGGGCGATGGGCTGGGTCGTCCGGGCAATTTCTTGCAACAGCGGCGCGAGGGGCACCGGCTCGATCGTCAGGACACTGAGGGGATCGTCGAGCAAACTGTCCAGGCGGCGGCATTCTGCCACGATCGCATCGAGCAGCGCCCGGTTGGGATCGTCCGCCGCCAGGCGCTTTTTGACGAGGCTCGCCAGGGTGCGGATCGCCATCACCGGATTGCGCAACTGGTGGGCAAGCTGATCAAAATCCACGGCTCAGCTTTGAATCGGAAGATACAGTGTCAGCGTACTGCTTTCGCCGTCCGGGTGCAGGCGCAGCGTGAGCTTGCCGCCCATCGCCGCCACGAGCCCCTGGGCCGCAGGGAGCTTGAGGGTGACCGCCCCGGCCTGGGAATCGACCCGATAGGGCGCACCGCTGGCCGGTTCCTCGACGCTGCCGCCGGTGATGCCGATGCGCAGCCGCAGCCACAGACCCGCCCGCTCGGCCTTGAGCTGGATGTGGCTGCCAAAAGGCAGGCTGCGCACCAGCCGGTCTACCAGTCCGCCCAATACCCGCTCCAAAAGCACCTGGTCGGCCTGAACTTTGGGCAATTCGGTGGGCGGATTATCGACTTCGAGGGCCAGACCGCGCGAGTCGGCCTCCTCGCGCCAGCGCTCCAGATAACTCAATAGCAGCTGGTCCATCGCGACGGCCTGGGGTCTGAGGGACAGCTCGCCCTGCTCGTGGTCCATCGCCAGCGCCAACAGCTCGAAGCGCTCGATCTGCAGGGCGCACTCGCGGTCGATCGTCTCCAGGTACTGCCGGGTCTGGCCAGAAAGCTCGTTGCGCCGCAAGATCAGCCGCGTCAGCGTCCGGATCGTCGTCAGCGGCGTGCGCACCTCGTGGGAGAGCAACTCCAGAAAATCAAGCTCAGTGCCGTCGATCGATTCTTGAGCGCGCGCCCCTTCGATGAGCAGGCGGCGGCTGAAGCGCGCGAGGAGCCTGGCACTGGCGGCAGGCAGCTTCTCCAGTAGCCCGTCAAAATCACCCAGCAAATCGGGCCGGGTGATCACCAGGCGCTGGCGCAGCACGGCACTGGCCCGCAGAACCACCAGCGGCTCAAAAGAAAATTGCAGCGACGGGCTGCGGTGGCAGAGCACCAGGCAAAAGTCGGAGGCCAGGGCGATGACAAAATTTTCTTCGACCAGCGGATCGCCCGCGCCCAGGGCAATGGCCACCGCCCCGGCAAGCTTCGCTTCGGCGCTTTGAAACTGCCAGAGGCGCGGCGCGAGCGGACAGGCCGCAACCAGCTCCTGCAGCGCCAGTTTGCCCCCGACAAAAAGGGTTGCCCGGCCAGGATACTCACCTAAAAAACCAGCGAGCGCCGCCAGCGCCATCGTCCAGGTGCGGCGGCCAGCTGCCCCCAGTTGCTCGGCGAAGGGCGGCCCCGCCGCCAGCGCCTGGCTGAGCGAGCGCAATCTCGGAGCAAGTCCAAGGGTTTCCATCGCCAAAATGCACCGTCGGCAATCAACGCTACTGTAGCGCCGGATGATCGGGTCGAGCGAACGGTTTTCCGCCCTTTGGCAGTGAGGATCTCCTCACCGAAATAGGGCTATGTTACAAATAGAAATGACTTTTCACCCAGCCTGAAACGTCCAATGAAAACTGCACTGCCTGTTCTTACTCTTGGTCTCTTTCTAAGCGTCCTGGGTGGTTTCTCCGTCTCCGCCCAGTCAGCCACTCCGCCCGCCGCGTCCACCACCGCCGGCGGCAGCGACGCCATCGCCGCCAACATCCGGGCCAAAGCCCCCTTCGTTGCAAGTGGTCCCGTCTACAACGGCATTCCGATGGAGTACCGTCTGGCAGCGATCCGGGGACCAAAGGCCGCAAAGATTCTCGACGATTTTATTGCCTACGGCTTTAGCGATTACGGCTCGCTGATTCTGACCAAAAAAGAACAGCTACCGGCCAAATTGCGCGAGCCCGGAGCAAGCTGCAGCACCTGCAACGTCGAGAACACCTCCGGCAGGCGCAACCTCGAATATTATGTTGCCTGGATCCGCAACCTCAGCGACAGGCAGCGCCAGCAACTCGTCGCCGTTCTTAAGTAGCAACAGTAGGCACATTTCATGGAAACAATCGACCTGGGCAGAGCATTCGCCCAGAGCTTGAGTGGACTGGGAGTTCCGGCAGAGCTTGCTCGCGCCCTCTGGCTGCCCCTGCCGATGCTGGTCATCCTGGCGACGGTCGCCGTCGGTGTCATCCTCGTCGTCTGGGGCGAGCGCAAGTGGGCCGGTTACATGCAGCAGCGCTTTGGCCCTACTATCGTCGGCCTCGGCGGTTCGATTCAGGGGGCGGCGGACGGCCTGAAGCTGCTCATCAAAGAAGACATCATTCCCAACAAGGCGGACCCGTGGCTGTTTACGGTGGGCCCGGCGATCGTGATCATCCCGGTCTTCTTCTCGTATCTGGTCATCCCCTTCGGTCAGGGACTGGTGCTCTCGGACATCGCGATCGGCATCTTCTTTATCATCGCCGTCTCGAGCATCTCGCCCATCGGTGCGCTGATGGCGGGCTACGCCTCCAACAACAAGTACGCCCTGTTAGGCGGCCTGCGGGCTGCTGCCCAGTCGCTCTCCTATGAGATTCCGCTGGCGCTCTCGGTGCTGGCGCTGGTGATGATGTCCAACTCCCTTTCGACCGTAGACATCGTCAAGCAGCAGGAGACGCTGGGGCTGTTTTCGTTTTTTTCGTGGAACGTCTGGCGGCAGCCCCTGGGCTTTGTGATCTTTTTGATTTCGGCTCTGGCGGAGACCGAGCGCGCCCCGTTCGATCTGCCGGAGGCGGAGTCGGAGCTGGTGGCTGGTCACCATACCGAGTACAGCGGCATGAAGTTTGCCCTTTTTTATCTTTCTGAGTACGCCAACTTGATCCTCGCCTCGCTGATGGCCTCGGTGCTGTTTTTAGGGGGCTGGAGCTTTATCGTGCCCCTCGAACCGCTGGCAGGACTTTTTGGCATCCAGACTGCCAGTCCCGTCTTTCAGGTGGTGGCGGCCCTGGTGGGCATCAGCGTCACGATCTTGAAGGCGACATTCTTTATCTTTCTGGCGGTGCTGGCGCGCTGGACGCTGCCCCGCGTGCGCATCGACCAGCTTCTGGATCTGGGCTGGAAGTTCTTGCTGCCGGTGTCGCTTTTTAATTTGCTCTTGACAGCGGCGCTGATGCTGCTCTCCAACACGATCAAGACCACCCTGCCCTTGTACGTGCCGCTTCTTATCATGGCGGGTCTGGTCTTTGTCGCCCTCACCCTCCAGAAAAAGCCGGTGGCCAAGCCAAAGACGGCTGGGGCATGATGGGCAAATTCGCCGGTCGCTGTGGGCTGATTTTGGCCGTAGCCCTGCTCTTGGCAAGTTGTCAGGGCCGCCCCAGTTCAAAGACTGCTGCCGAAGCGGCTGCCCCCGGCAGCTTAAATGGTGACCGGCCCGGCTCCGCATTTCTGGCCGCTTCCGTCGGCGACCAGCTCACCTACTGCACCCGTTCGGTCAAAGCCTACAAGACCTCGGCGGTCCAGAGTTTTGCTGTCAGCCCGAGTATCGGCAACATCACGCCCCAGAGCTTCTGCGACCAGCTCAAAGCCTACTTCAACGAGGAACCGGCCCACCGCGAGGAGCGGCTTTCCCAGGCTTCGGCCACGACGATCCTGCTCTACGCCAAACCCAAGACCCGGAGCAAGGACGCCGAGCTTGAACGGATGGAGCGCCGCGACAGCAAGTAGTATCGTACAAGGTGCGCCCGTCACAAGAGGTGAGGCCATGCTGCGAGCCCAGCAATATCTATTCGATCTCGGTCCTGGCTCCTTTCTCTCGGTGAGCCTGGCCGGGGAGCAGACGATCGTCTCTGCGCACAGCGACGCCACAGGACAGCAACAGAGCCAGCAATCGAGTTTTCCGACCGGCAGCTGGCTGAGTGAACCCCAGGGCTGGGAGGCGCACGGCGTCGTCTACCTGCGCATCCAGGCCCAGCAGGGCACGATCTGGCTGAGAGCAGGCCACGGGCAGATCGGTTCCGGTTCCCCGCCGCCCCAGGACGCGATGCCCATGCCCAGCCGGGCGATGACTGGCCCCCCGCGCAGCAAATCGGCAACGACGATGCCTCCCATGCAACCGCTGCAGCCGCTGCAACCGATGGAGATGCGCATGGGCAACATGGCGATGCGCATGGGAGACGAGCCTGCGGTGGACCTGCAGGCTGAAAATCTCAAGCTGCGCGAAGAAAACCTCAAGCTGCGCGAGGAGGTGCTTGCCCTGCGCGAACAGCTCTGGAGCCAGCGGCGCGGCGGATCGGCCTCCTCGTAGCAATGTAACAATGCGTTCTATAATGAGAAACGGTGTAGCAAACACTACGCTTCTCTCTGCACGGGAGCCGTCTTGCAATTAGATTCCGATAGCAACAGGCTGCCAGTTGCTCTGGTGAGCGGTGCCAGTAGCGGCATCGGCCAGGCAACGGCGAGACGACTGGCCCAGGCGGGCTTTGCCGTCGCCCTGGTCGCCCGCAACCGCGAGCGCCTTGCCGGGCTGCAGGCCGAGTTGCCGACAGCGACAAGCCTCACCATCGCCCAGGATCTCACCGATTTTGCCGCCCTGGGTGCCCTGGTGGAGGCGGTCGAGGCCAAACTCGGTCCGATTGCCGTGCTGGTCAACAACGCCGGGATGGCCTACACCGGTCCACTGGAGACCATGCCGGTTGCCGACTGGGAACAGGTACTGAAGCTGAATCTCACCGCTCCTTTTGCCCTCACCCGCGCCGTCCTCCCGACGATGCGCCAGCGGCGAACCGGCACGATCATCAACATGGTCTCGATCGCCGGTAAGCAGACTTTTGCTGACTGGGGGGCTTACTGTGCAAGCAAGTTCGGGCTACTGGCCTTCTCGCGGACCCTCGCCCAGGAAGTCCGGCAAGATGGCATCCGGGTAACGGCGCTCTGTCCGGGGGCGGTCGATACGGCGCTGTGGGACAGCGAAGCGGTCACCGCAGATTTTGACCGCCAGGCGATGCTCGCCGCCGAAACCGTCGCGGATCTGGTGCTGTATGCCGCCAGCCTGCCCGAGCGCGCCGTGCTCGAAGAAGTGGTCCTGATGCCCTCCGGGGGCGTCCTCTGATTTTTATACAAGGAACCTCAATCATGACGATTGCTCACAAGGATCTTCTGCCTTCCGACTGGCACGGGAGTGATCTAGAAAGTCAGAACGGCCAGGATCCGATGCGCGAGGCGGTGCGCACCTTGCTTGTCGGGGTGGGCGAGGATCCGGAGCGCGACGGTCTGGAGCGCACGCCGAAGCGGGTGGCCGAGGCGCTCAAGTTTTTGACCCAGGGCTACAGCCAGTCGCTCGAAGAACTGCTCAACGGGGCGATCTTCGATGTTGGGCACGACGAGCTGGTTCTGGTGCGCGACATCGACCTGTTCAGCATGTGCGAGCACCACATGCTGCCCTTTATCGGGCGCGCCCACGTCGGCTATATCCCCAATCAGAAGGTCGTCGGCCTCTCCAAGATTGCCCGGATCGTCGAGATGTACGCCCGGCGGCTGCAGGTGCAGGAGCGGCTCACCCGCCAGGTGGCCGAGGCGATTCAAGCGGTGCTCCAGCCGCGCGGCGTGGCGGTGGTGATCGAGGCGTCGCACATGTGCATGGTGATGCGCGGCGTCCAAAAGCCCAATTCCTGGACGGTGACCAGTTCGATGGTCGGTGTCTTCAAGGAGAGCCAATCGACCCGCCAGGAATTTCTGGATCTGATTCATCACAAGGCGAGCTTTTAGCGGCAGCTTTTAGGCGATACTGGCGGACGAAAACCCGGACAATCGCCCCTGTGAAACCCGCCTCCCTCGCCAGCCTGCTTGCGGAGCTGACGCGCAGTCCCCAGATGGCGCGCAACGCCCGGCTGGTGCAGCTTCAAAAGCAGTGGCCCGACATTGCCGGTGCGGCAGTTTCAGCCCACAGCCGGCCCCTGAGGCTGCAGGAAGGGACGCTCACCGTCGCCGTCTCCAGTGCGGTCTGGGCCCAGAATCTGGGCTACCAGCGCCGGTTGCTGATAAATCGCATCGCGGCGGTCTGGGGCAGCGCTGAGGCGATCCACGACATCCGCTTCGAGACGACCGGCTGGTATGCCCGGACCCGATCGACCGCCCTCCCGCTCCTGCCGGAGCATCCGCTCATCGTTCCTCTGGCGGGCCAGCCCCCTGTTCTCCGTGACCCCAGCACGACCCTGTCTGAGCGGCTGGAACGCTTGCAGCAACTGGCCCAGTGGCGGATCGGGCAACTACCTGCCTGCCCGCGCTGCCGGCTGGGAGCGCCGCCCAGGGAACTGGAGCGCTGGGGAATGTGCGGTAGCTGTATCGTGCGCTCCTGAAGTTACGAGCGCCGCGTGGGAGCAACCAGTACGCGGTTGCGGCCCCCGCGTTTGGCGGCATAGAGCGCTTCGTCGGCGGCCTGGATGATCGTCTGGGAGGTGGGACCGTGCTCGTCGAGGCTCGCTGCTCCGATCGAGATCGTCACTGGTCCCAGCGGCTCGCCCCGATAGAGCAGGTGCAACTGCTCGACTTGCAGGCGCAGCAATTCGGCGCGCTCGACGGTTGTCTGCAAGGTAGCGTCGGGCAGCACGATAAGAAATTCTTCGCCGCCGAAGCGGCAGGCAATATCGGAGTTGCGCACCTGTTTGAGCAGCAGGTTGCCGATCGCCTGCAGGACCACGTCGCCCGCGTCGTGGCCGAAGCGGTCGTTGAACGATTTGAAGTGATCGACATCGAGCATCAGGACGCTGAGGACCGAGCCCGAGCGCTGCACCCGGTACAACTCGCGCTCGATCGTCTCTTCGAGGTAGCGCCGGTTGAATAGACCCGTGAGCGGATCGCGCAGGCTCTGGTCGCGCAGCTTTTCGCGCAGTTTCAAGTTGGCGACGGCCAGGGCAATCTGCTCGGCGACAACGAGTGCCAGTTTTTGCTCGTCCTCCTCCAGAGAGCCCGGCTGCAGTTCTCGCAAAGTAAGCACCCCGAGCGTCTCGCCCTGGGCAGTTAGCGGAACGCACAGGGCAGCGGCTGGCAGGCAGTTCTGCAGGTGCTGACAGCGTAGGGGACTGTTGCCCTCTTCGACAAAGTGCATCTGACCCCGGCGCAAGGCCCAACAGGTGCGTGGCTCGAAGGCAATGACAGATTCTGCTGGTTCTCCCCAGTGAACCACAGGTTCGACCAGGTTGCCCGATTCGCGCACCAGCGCCACTTCGCCGGCCAGACCGGTAAATAGCGCCGCCAGCGAATGGCCCATCACCCCGGTCGCTTCATCGAGTTTCAGACATGCCTGCAAAAGCTGGCTCATCTGCCCGGTCAGGGCCATTTCCTTTGTGCGCCGCTCCAGTTTTTTTACTGTGACGCTCATACGGTCATTGGTTTGCTGCAGTTGCGCTTCGGCCTGTTTGCGGTCACTGACGTCGCGCACGAGAGCCAGGATGAACGCTTCCTCTGCAAGCTCCAGCAGGCTGATACGGTTCTCGACCGGAAAAGTCGAACCGTCCTTGCGCCGATGGACGCTCTCGACCGTGAGCGGTAGCTGGTCGATCTGGCTGCTCCAGGGCTGCTCATCTGCCGTCTTCTGCACGATCGAGTCGATATCGGCCACTCTCAGGGCCAGCAGCTCCTCGCGGCTGTAGCCCAGGCTGCGGCAGGCGTGTTGATTGACATCGATGAGCCGACCTTCGAGGTCGTAGACCAGAATCGTGTCCGTCGCCTGCTCCACCAGGGTCCGAAAGCGCTGCTCACTCGCCTGCAGAGCCTGCTGGACGCGCTGGCGCTCGACAAACTGCCCGAGCTGGTTGCCGACGGAGCTGGCCGTCGCCATCATCTCCTCATCCGGGGTCTGGATCTGGCGGCTGAAGAGCGTCATCACTCCCCAGACTGTGCCGCCCTCGGTAATCGGAAAACCGAACGCGCCGTGCAGACCGTCGAATCTGGCACTGATTGCGCGCACAAAGCTTTTGTCTTCGGTGACATCGCTCATCCAGACCGGTCGCCCAGCAGCCCAGACCTGTCCGGGCAGCCCCTGTCCCCACTCAAAGGTGAGACCGTCGGTGACAGAATCGAAGTGGGCGAGCGGCACGTTAAACTTGTGCCAGCTGTCGAGCAGGTACAGAGCTTCTGCCTGGCCGTTTACCAGCCACAGCTCGGCTAGATCCCACTCCAGCCCTTCGACTAAAAAGCGCAGCAGTGCCGGGGCAACCGTTTCCAGCGAAGTCGCCCCCACGAGGATCTCGCTCAGTTGGTGCTGGACCGCCAGTCGCCTCTCGGTGCGCCGCTGCTCGGTCACATCGATGGCGATGCCGCCCAGCAATTGCTGCCCGCCGCTGGTCTTGAACGGAAATTTGAAGACCAGCCACTCGTGATTCTTGCTGCCGGCTGGAACCATCTCAAGCAGTTCCCGCGAATTGCCACTGGCAATGATCGCTTCATCGTTGGTGCGTACCTGGCGGGCCACCTCCTCCGGCAGCCACTCAAAGTCTGTCCGGCCCAGCAGTTCAGCCTGGGTCGTGTTGAAGGTGCGCTCCAGCGTCCGGTTGATGTAGATGTAGCGGCCCTGCTCGTCTTTGATGAACGCCTGGGCCGGACCGTTGTTCATGAACGACTCGAACTGCAACTGGCTGTCGCGCAGGGCCGTCTCCACCTGCGAACGCTGTTTGATGTCCCAGCGCACGAAGGCATAGATCAGGCCAAACAACAGCAAAGTAAGGACGCCGCCTGTGGCCCACAGGATGCTCGTGAGCCGTCCCTCCGCAGCGAGAGCCTCCGAGCGCTCGGTCAGTAGAGTCTCCTCCGTCTCCACCATTTGAGCGACGATGCGGCTCATCTCGTCGGTCATCCGCTTGCCGACGCCAGTCTTGGTGATCGCGGCGGCAGCAGCAAACCCCTCACGATCGAACGTCCGTACAAAACCGTCGAGCCGCCTGCTTTTGGCTGTAACCAGTTCCTGCAGCCGCCGGACCCGATCTTGCTGGATCGGGTTGTCCTCGGTGAGAACGGCAACTTGATTGGCGGAGTTACGGGCGAGCAATTTGCCCGCTTCAAAACCGTCGAGAAAGCGTCTTTGTCCGCCGGTCAGCGCGTAACCACGGGCACCGGATTCTGTCTGAAAGACGCCTACCAGCGTGTTTTCGAGGGCACGCAGCACCTGATAAGTGTGGGCGACGCGCTCGCTACTACGCAGCGACAGCTGATTGGTGCGGTAAGAAAAAGCGGCGACGACGGCACCGATCACCAGGGCACAGGCGAAGCCGACAGCTACCTTGTTCTCGATCGACCACTTCATCGAACGATCTCGCCCGTTGCCTTAACCAACACCCTGGCGCTGGGGGTACTCACTCGGACGCCCCAATAAATAGCCCTGACCGTACTCAATGCCGAGGTTGCGGCAGCAGGCCGCCTCCTCCTCGCGCTCGATCCCCTCGGCGATCACAGCGATTGCGCGACTGTGAGCCTGTTCTGTCCACTGCCGGGCCTGCTGCTGTTGGACAGGTTGCCTGTCTATCTGATCGATGAGTGAGCGGTCGAGCTTGATGTAGGCGGGTTCGAGATTTTCAAGCAGCGAAGCAGGCATCGCCCAGGTGCCCAGATCGTCGAGGGCAAAGCAAAATCCGGCCCGCCCATACGCATCCAGTACCGCCTGTAATTGCTCAAAGGCCAGATGCTGGCTGCAGGTAACCTCCAGCACGACCCGATCGGCGCGGTAGCCGAGCCGATCAATTGCCCGTAGCAACTGCTCGATATCTTGCTCGGTTTTTGGAAACAGCCCCGGAATCAAGTTCAAAAAAAGTGTGCCGGGCAGCGCCTGACGCACGGCATTCTCAAGGTGAACGATGCGGGCTTTTTGATCGAACTCATAAGGGCCGTCGCCGGCACTCTCCGCCGCCTCCAGTACGGCGGGTGCGCCCAACACAGAACCGTTCGCATCGCGGCCCCGGATCAGCGCTTCGTGGCCCAGAAGACTGCTGTCTACCAGCGAGACAATCGGCTGAAAAACCGAAAAAAGACTCAGGTGTTGCATAGGCATTTTAATCCCCCTTCCCAGGATAGCTCCAGTATCTAGAGGCTACAAAACCTGCATAGTGGAGCTATCGTCGCTCACAGAAAATCCTGCTGGCACAGATATGTCTATCTCGATAGCGAAAAAAGACAAAAGAACCTAACAAGATGCTGTCAATATATCAAAGCACAGGAACGGGCGCGATCAAGCGCTTTATTTGGTGACGCCCGTGGCGCGGGCAGCCTGCTGGACAGCGGCGGAGACTGCTTCGACCACGCGCCGGTCGAAGACACTCGGGATCACCGATTCGGCAGTCAGATCAGCAGCGCTCGTCAGCCCGGCGATGGCGCGGGCGGCGGCCATCTTCATCTCGAGGTTGACAACGCGGGCGCGGCAGTCGAGGGCACCCCTGAAGATGCCCGGAAAGGCGAGGACGTTGTTGATCTGGTTGGGATAGTCGCTGCGACCGGTGGCCATCACCGCCACCAGACCCGCCGCCTCCTCGGGCAGAATCTCGGGGATCGGATTGGCCATCGCAAAGACAATCGGATCTCTGGCCATGCCGCTGAGCATCTGGCGGCTGACGACGTTGCCCCTGCTCACCCCCAAAAACACATCCGCCCTGTCCATCGCCGCCGTCAGATCGCCCGCCTCGGCGACGGCGACGGAGCGCTTTTCGTCGCTCAGATCGCTGCGGCCAGCACTCACGATGCCGTGGGTATCGCAGACGACGATCGAGCGGGCTCCGGCGGCGGTGAGCAACTGGTGGATGGCGATCCCCGCTGCCCCGGCTCCGTTGATGACGATCCGAACAGTGTCCAGGGACTTATGCACAAGTTTGAGGGCGTTTTCGAGGGCGGCGAGCACGACGATCGCCGTGCCGTGCTGGTCGTCGTGAAAAACCGGAATATCGAGGCGCTCCTGGAGCTTGCGCTCGACCTCAAAACAGCGCGGCGCACTGATATCTTCGAGGTTGATGCCGCCAAAGACGGTGGCGATCCGCTCGACCGTCTCGACGATCGCATCGACATCTTGAGTACCCAGGCAGACCGGAAAGGCGTCGAGGTTCGCAAATTCTTTGAATAAAAGCGCCTTGCCCTCCATTACCGGCAGGGCACCGGCAGGCCCGATGTTGCCCAAGCCCAAGACGGCGGAGCCGTCGGTGACGACCGCTACGGTGTTGCGCTTGATGGTGAGTTCGTATACCCGCTCAGGCTCGTCGGCAATCGCCAGGCAGATCCGGCCCACCCCCGGCGTATAAGCCATCGCCAGGTCCGACTTGCTCTTGAGGGGCGTCTTGCCCACGATCGCAATCTTGCCGCCCTGGTGCAGGTGAAAGGTGCGGTCCTCCGCCAGCAACAGCTTGAGTTCCGGAACGGCGCGCACCTGCTCGACGATTGCGTGGGCGTGCTCTTCACTCGCCGCATCGACGACGATATCGCGCACCAGAAAAGCCCGCTCCTGAGCCACCATCTCGATCGCACCGATATTGCCACCGGCCAGGGCAATCGCATCGATCGCCCTGGCGAGCATCCCTGGCTCGTTGGGCAAATGGATGCGCAGAATCAGACTGTAGCTCGAATTGGGCGTAAGACGAGTCATAGGCTGTCGGATCGAACCGTCCAAGTATAGCTTTCGGAGGTTTTAACAGCGGCCCTCAGACGCGCTGGGCAGATGCAAAACTTTCATAAATGGATCGCCAGTGCTTTTTCTGCTACATAATTATTTACGTAGAGTGACGCACAAGGTATTAGATGCTTCGCAAATCTCTGCTCAGCGCCGGCCTCAGTCTGGCTGTTCTGTTCGGTGCCATTGCTCCTGCCGTGCAGGCTGCCGACATCGTGGACACGGCGGTCAAGGCCGGTGATTTCAAGACGCTCGCCAAGGCTCTCAAGGAGACTGGCCTCGACAAGACCCTCAAGGGCAAAGGCCCTTTCACAGTCTTTGCTCCGACCGACGAGGCTTTTAGCAAGTTGCCGCCGGGCACCCTCGAAGCCCTGCTCAAGGACAAGGCCAAGCTGTCCAAAATTCTCACCTACCACGTCGTCGCCGGCAAAGTGCTCTCCACCGATCTCAAGTCGGGCGAGGTAAAGACCGTCGAGGGCTCGCCCGTCGAAGTCAAGCTCGAAGGTAGCAAGGTCGAAGTCAACGAATCCTACGTGACCAAGGCCGATATCGTTGCCGACAACGGTGTTATCCACGTCATCGACAAGGTGCTGCTGCCGCCGACGGGCAGTGCCATGAAAGGCGAGATGAAGGGCGAAAAGGGCGAGATGAAGAAGTAGTCTTCTTTCGCTCTGTCAGGATCTGGAGGCGCGGGTTACCCGCGCCTTTTTGGTGTCAACCGGTCTTTTCGCGGTGGACGAGGATCGCCCGCGCCTGGGCGAGGGGCTTGATCACCAGCTGATCGATATTGACGTGGGGAGGGAGGGTGACCACCCAGCGGACCGCCTCGGCAATATCTGCAGCTGTGAGCGGTTGCAGACCGGCGTAGACGGCCCTGGCGCGCTCGGCATCGCCCGCAAAGCGCACCAGGCTAAACTCGGTCTCCACCAGGCCCGGATCGATTTCACTCACCCGGATGGGCTTTCCCAGCCATTCGAGGCGCATCGTCTCGCTCACCGCCCGCACCCCATGTTTGACCGCCGTGTACCCGGCTCCCCCTGGGTAGGCTTCGAGCCCGGCGATGCTGCCCAGGTTGACGACGTGCCCCGCCCCGGAAGCTTCCAGGCGGCCAAACAACGCCCGGCTCACCCGCACCAGGCCGAGGACGTTGGTCTGGTACATGTCAAGCCAGTGCTTTTCGTCGAATTCGACGATGGGCTCCAGGCCAAGCGCTCCCCCGGCGTTGTTGACCAGCACCTGCACCTGCTCGGGCAAAGCGGCGGCAAATGCCTCGACGCTGGCCGTATCGGTGACATCGAGGGGCAGGGCAGTGCCGCCAATTTCGGCGGCCAGTGCCTCCAGCCGCGAGAGGCGGCGGGCACCGACGAACACCGTAAAACCCGCCTTTGCCAGAACCCTCGCCGTCGCCTCGCCGATGCCCGCCGAGGCACCGGTCACAACCGCTACTTTGAGACTATCCATGCTTTCTCTCCCCCATTCGTCCCGAAAACGATGGCCTGTAACCCGCCTGACATATCGGTGATTTATGCTACAGTGTAGGCCGTTTATCGAACAGAGGAACCGTAGACATGGCCCTCCGACTAGGTGATACCGTACCGGACTTTACCCAGGAGTCCACAGAAGGCCCAATCCGCTTTTACGATTGGGCGGGGGACAGCTGGGTGGTTCTTTTCTCGCACCCCAAAGATTTTACGCCGGTTTGCACGACCGAACTGGGCGAGGTAGCGCGCCTCAAGCCCGAGTTCGCAAAGCGCAACGTCAAGGTGATTGCCCTGAGCGTCGATGATGCCACCTCCCACGCGGGCTGGTCAAAGGACATCGAGGAGACACAGGGGCTGGCTCCCAACTATCCGATCCTCGCCGACGCCGATCGCAAGGTGAGCGATCTCTACGACATGATCCATCCCAACGCCAACGACACCCTCACCGTGCGTTCGGTGTTCATCATCGACGGCAAAAAGAAACTCAGGCTCACCCTCACCTACCCGGCGAGCACGGGCCGCAACTTCGACGAATTGCTCAGGGTGATCGATTCGCTGCAGCTCACCGACAATTACTCCGTCGCCACCCCGGCCAACTGGAAGGACGGCGACGACGTGGTGATCGTCCCGTCCCTCAAGGACGAAGCGGTGCTCAAAGAAAAGTTCCCCAAAGGCTATACCGCCGTCAAGCCCTACCTGCGCCTGACGCCCCAGCCCAACAAATAAAAAGCGCGGGGGCGGTCGGGTTGCCTCCGGCCCCCCCTTACCCGCAGCGGATCGCCGCGCGGCCAGACACCTATGAGTGCCCCATCCGTGCGCTGGCTACCTGTATTTGGCCTTGGCATCCTGCACAGTGCCATCACCCTCTGCTGGGTCTTCTACAACCTCTACCTGCCGCAGTTGCTGGGCGCATTTGGCTTTGCCGCCAGTGCGGTGGCGATGTTGCTGGTGGTCGAAGGGTTGCTGGGTGCCGTGCTCGAACCGGTGATGGGAGCGCTTTCTGACCGCACCCGACGCAACATCCTCACGCGCTTTTCGCTCATTGCCGCCGGAGTAATCGGGGCGAGCCTGCTTTTTGTCGGCATTCCGCTTTTCAGTTTGTCCGGCAGTACCGCCCTGCGATGGGTGCTGCCGGTGCTCCTGGTGGCTTGGGCACTGGCGATGACCGTTTTTCGCAGCCCCGCCCTCGCCCTTCTGGGCCAGTACGCGGCTCCCGCCTCCCTGCCCCTGGCCGCCGGAGTGCTTGGCACCCTGGGTAGCCTCGCCGCCGCCTCAGGACCGGCAACGCGCGCCTACTGGCTCAGCCTTGGTCCCCTTGCCACTTTCACTGTCGGCTCGCTTGCCCTTCTGGCCGGACTTTTGGTGCTGCGCTGGCTCGATAATCGCCTGCCCCTTGAGATGTTGCCCACGACTGGTCCTTCCCAATCTTCGATGCCGCTCTGGCTGCTTTTTGTCACCGGCCTGGGCGTCACCTTCGGCTTTCGCCTGCTGCTGGACGGCCTGTCAAGGCACCTGACGCTCACAGGAGCCGAACCGCCCGGCGGCCTGATTCCCGTTCTCTTCGCAGCGACCGCCCTTGCCAGCCTGCCCTGCGGTGCCCTGGCGATGCGCCTGAGCGGCAACTGGCTGATGATCCTGGGCCTGTTGGCGATGGCCACCTTTTCCGGGCTCTCAGCCTCGATCACCAGCCCCACCGCCAGCCTGGGCGTCGCCCTCGCCCTTGGCCTCGCCTTCAGCTTTGTCAACAACGGCCTTTTTCCTTTTGCCCTCGACCATGTAGCACCGGAGCGGGCCGGGTTGGCCCTCGGGCTCTACTTCGGTGGCACTGCTCTCGCTATCTGCCTGTTCAACGCTGCCGGACCTTTCTGGAAAACCGTCGCCCCTGCCAGTTGCCTGCTATTTGCCCTGCTGAGCTTTCTTTTTGCCGCCGCCTGCGTCGCCGCCGCCAGCCTTTTGTCATTTCTTACCGAGCGCTCCTTTGCTTCCCAGCGCACCTGAACTCTGTATTTCGGCCTGAAGGGCATCGGGTACATAAATGCTTCTCTGGCTTATCTGCGTCATTAACTATCGCCTTCCTCTTTCGCCCCGTTGGCCTTCTTTTTTAGGCATAGTGGCGTTGGGAGACATGTGCAGCCCAAATCGTCGTCTGGTCTGTTACCCTTGAGCTATTATCGAGAGTCATTCACCCGTCTTGATGGGGAAACCGAAAGTTTAAGAGTCTCTTCATGTCTGAGCCGCGAACGTTATCTCTGATTGATGATCTACGACGCAAACCTACTGAAGTTTCTTGGTTGGAATTCAAGGAAAACCTTTCAGACCCAGAGAGAATTGGTAAACTAATTTCTGCTCTGTCTAATGTTGCACGATTAGATGACCAACAGTTTGCTTATGTAGTCTGGGGGGTGAAGGATGACGACCACACCGTCGTTGGAACTGATTTTGATTCTAACTCTTGTATACAGCAACAGCCTTTAGAATTTTGGTTGGCCAATCGACTACGCCCCAGTATTAATTTTTCTTTTCGAGAGGTTGTGCATCCGCAGGGTCGCTTAGTTTTGCTAGAGATTCCCGCTGCAACCTCAGCTCCTGTCGAGTTTTCTCGGACAGCTTACATACGGATTGGTAGCGCTACTCCTTGTTTATCTGACTATCCAGGAAGGCTTCAAGCTTTGTGGACTAAGATTCGACCCTACGTCTGGGAATCAGGTATTGCTACCCAGTTCATTACTTCAGACGAAGTGCTGGAGCGCCTGGACTATGTTAGCTATTTTGATTTGATCGGACAACCTCTACCAGACAATCGAGCTAGTATTTTTGAGCGCATGAGAGCCGAGCAACTAATCCAAGTTGATGTAGGTGGGCAATGGAGTATCACTAACTTAGGTGCAATTCTTTTTGCTAAAAATTTGGAAGCATTCAACTCACAAATAGCCCGCAAAGCAATTCGTTTCGTATCCTATGACGGAACGAGTAGAGCCGACACAGTTATCAGGCGACAAGATTTTCTTCAAGGCTATGCCTGTGGTTTTGAGAGATTAGTAACTTTTATCAAAGCTACTTTGCCCAGCAACGAGCATGTAGGCTTAGCATTTCGCGAAGAGCAACCTTTATTTCCAGATATCGCTTTGCGCGAGTTGATAGCCAATGCCTTGATTCATCAGGACATGACCATTACTGGCTCAGGACCACAGATTGAGTTATTCAAGGATCGTATAGAAATTACTAATCCCGGAATACCCTTGGTCACTCCTGAGCGATTCATTGATTCACCCCCCCGCTCGCGCAATGAAGCTTTGGCTGCGCTAATGCGTCGTATGCGACTATGTGAGGAGCAGGGAACAGGCATCGATAAGGTTATTACTGCTGTTGAACTATATCAGTTGCCACCACCCGCTTTTCTTGTGGAAGATCAGGTGCAAGATGGTGCATTTAGAGCAATACTTTACGCGCCTCGGAAATTTGGGCAAATGACGCGCGATGAACGCATTCGTGCCTGCTACCAGCACGCTGTACTCAAGTATATCAGCAACGATAAAATGCAAAACAACTCTCTTAGAAAGCGTTTTGGTATTGAGGAGGGTAACGCCTCTCAAGTTTCACAGGTTATTACTCAAGCGTTGGCTCAAGGGTTAATTCGCCCAGCTGACCCAAGTAGGCCCAGAGCTGCATACATACCTTACTGGGCTTAATAAGGCACCACTGTCTACAGCAAGGTTTTGATCAGGTTTTGATTAAGTACGCTTATTTCAAGCCCTAAGGGATTGAAACGTAGTCGTGTCAAGGATCCAACTTTTGATCAGGTTTTGATTGGATGGCAATCGGCGTTCTAGGTCGAGTGGGTTCTCTTTTCTGAAACGAGCAACATCCTGCAAGCCTCGGGCGATCTAGAGTGATGGGTATGCATGGGCAGAGACCATGACAAGACGACAGAATTTTTTGCTTTACGGCGCGGCAACCTGATTGCCCGGACAGCACACGAGCGCGGGTTGAGGCCCATTCTGGCGGGCTGCTCCCAGGCGGTGGCGAGGCTTGGGGCGGAACTGGGGCTGGAGTACCGGATTTTTAATCTCGAGGACCGCGCTGCCCTCGATCGGGCTCTAGAAGAAGTGGTCGCTGTGCTGCACTGCGCCGGTCCTTTTGTGCGCACCAGTGGGCTGATGGTGGCGGCCTGCCTGCGCACCGGCACCCACTACCTCGACATCACGGGTGAGGTGGCGGTCTTCGAGGCGGCGATGGCCCGCACGAGCAGGCGCAGCGGGCGGAGTCATGCTCATGCCGGGGGTGGCTGCGACGTGGTGCCCACCGACTGTCTGGCGGCTTATCTGGCAGCGCAACTGCCGAGGCGGATAGCCTCGTTCTGGCGCTGCAGATTTTGAATGTTGTCTCGCGGGGAACGGCGCTCACCATCGTCGAGGGCCCCTACGAGGGCGGGCTGGTGCGCCGCGACGGCATCCTCACCCCAGTTCCTGCCAGCTATAAGACATGGACGTTCGACTTCGGGGCCGGCTCTCCGCATCGCAGCAGGCTACTTCCACAGCCATTCGAGGCTGAGGGTGAATCCCGGTAACGTTGACTCGCCTGACAGCGCAGCCGGCGATTGTAAAATTTCAACCGGCTGCCCCGACCGATAAATTTCGACTTGCTGGTTCTGCGGATTGATCAGCCAGCCGAGGCAAATACCACAGCTCAAGTACTCCTGCATCTTCAATCGCGTTGTGTGTAGATTATCGGAGGGCGACAACAGCTCCAGGACAAAATCCGGACACAGGGGCAGAAATTTCTGCTGCTGTTCGCGGCTTAGAGCCTCCCAGCGAGATTTCTCGACCCAGGCAATATCAGGCGAGCGATCTCCGCCACCGGGAAGCCTGAAACAAGTCGAGGAGTCGAAGACTACTCCAAGTAAGACCTTGCGGTTCCAAACGACAAAATCAGCAGCAAGTTCGACATTTTCTCTGCCGGTCTCCCCGCCCGCCGGTGCCATAACTACCAGTTCTCCGGCTCGGGTGCGCTCAAATTTAATATCTGGATTAGCCGCGCAGAGGCGATCAAACTGCTCAGCTGTGAGGGTAACGATAGGGCTGAGGTCGATGGTAAAAGCTGTCATCGCTGCAGACCGTCTTTGAACTTCGATTGCCAGATTTGCAAATCGCCGTTTAAATCTAACCTGTCGGAAGTGGTTGGCGCTGAATCTTGCTTCTCAAAACAAAGAGCCGGTAGTTACAGGACTGGCATTCAGTACGCTGTAATTTTCAAGATCCGGAGCCAGTCCAAACTTGTACAGAAAACCGGGTCAGGACTACCTCGCAGTTACACGGGTATACTCACTCCTGCTGGGTGGGGGCAGAGACGGCTGGCCGGGTTGGTTGCAGGCGGGCGAACAGGCGAGCCAGAACCAATTGCAAATCGTCTACCAGGGTAAAGACCACCGGCACGACGATCAAGGTGAGCAGGGTCGAGGTCATCAGGCCGCCGATCACGGCCACAGCCATCGGAGAACGCACCTCGGCTCCGGCTCCCCAGCCCAGGGCAATCGGCAGCATCCCGGCAATCATAGCGACGGTGGTCATCAAGATCGGTCGCAACCGGGAGCGACCGGCGTTCGTGAGGGCATCGCGGCGGGACATACCCTCCCGGCGGGCGAGCAGGGCGTACTCGACGAGCAAGATCGCGTTTTTGGTGACGAGGCCCATGAGCATGAGGATGCCAATCAGGGCGTAGAGGCCCAGAGCTTTGCCGAAGGCGAGCAATCCGAGCACGACGCCCCCCAGCGACAGGGGCAGCGACATCATGATCGTGAGCGGCTGCAAAAAGCCGCCAAAAAGCAGCACCAGCACCGCGTAGATGAGTAGCACCGCCGCCGCCATCGCTCCGCCGAAGTTCTCGAAGACATCCTTCTGGTTTTCGGCGTCGCCTTTGAGCTGGGCGCGCACCCCCGGAGGCAGGTTGCGCAGTGCCGGCAAGGCCAGTACCCGCGCCACCGCCGGTCCCAGTTCTGTTCCAGGCAAAAGATTCGCACCGACCGTCACCTGCCGGGAGCGGTCGTAGCGGTCGATCTGGGCGGTGCCACTGGTCATCTCGATGTCGGCGACGGCCTTGAGCGGAATCAGACTGCCGCTGGCTGTCGCCACCTGCAGGTTGCGGATCGTCTCAAGGTTGGAGCGGAAGGCCGGGTCGAGCTGGACGCGGATGTAGATCTGGCGGCCTGGCAGATTGAAGCGGGCCAGGTTGGCGTCGCTGTCGCCCAGGGTGGCGACCAGGGCGGTGCGGGCGATCGACTGCACCGAGACGCCCAGTTCGGCGGCCCGGTCAAAGCGCGGGCGCACCTGGATCTCGGGGCGGCGGATGGCGGCGCTGGAGCTGATGTCGGTGAGGCCAGAAAGCGAGCGCATCTGGTCTGTGAGCAGGGCCGCTTCGCGCTCGAGGGCAGCGGAATCGTCGCCTTTTAGCACAACCTGCAATGCCTTGCTGGTGTCCCAGCCGGTTCCGGCGAAGGCAAACCGGATGCCGGGAATCTCGATGAGCGCCTTTCTGATGTCGGCCTCGAACTGCTGCTTGGATTTGCGCTCACTGCGCGGTTTGAAGGTGACATAAAAATTGGCCTGGTTCACCCGGTTGTCGTTCTCCCAACTGCCCATATCCGATTCGAGCTTTTCTACTTCCGGCTGGGCCAGCAGAATGTGGTTGACCGCTTCGACGGCCCGGCGGGTGCTCTTGAAGGTCGTACCGGGGGGCAGTTCGATGTTGAGGGTGCTCTGGCCATCGTCGAACGACCCGATCAAGGCGGTCGGAATCGCCTGAAACAGCACCAGGCTCCCGGCAAAAAAAATCGCCGCGAGCAAGACGGCAACCAGCCGCCGATCGAGGGCCCAGCCCAGACAGCGCTCGTAGAAGCGCATGAGCCACGAGCGCTCTGTCCTGTCCGGCAGTGGCACCAGCAGATAGGCGGCCATCAGGGGCGTCGCCATGCGCGCCACCAGGAGCGAGAAGAGCACCGCCGCTGCGACGGTGATCCCGAACTGGCGGTAGAACTGGCCCTGGATGCCGCCCATAAACGCCACCGGCACAAAGACGGCCACGATCGTCATCGTGGTTGCCACGACTGCGAGGCCAATCTCATCGGCAGCGTCGAGGGCGGCCTGGAAAGGCGGCTTGCCCATGCCGATGTGGCGGACGATATTTTCGATCTCGACGATCGCATCGTCTACGAGAATCCCCACCACCAGCGCCAGCGCCAGCAGCGTCATGCTGTTGAGCGTAAAGTTGAGGCTCCTCATCACCGCAAAGGCAGGAATCGCCGATAGCGGCATCGCTAGAGCAGCGATAAAAGTCGATCGCCAGTCGCGCAGGAATACCCAGATCACCACCACCGCCAGCGCCGCCCCGAGGAGCAGTGCCTCGATCGACGCGCTGTAGGATTCGCGCACGTAGTCTCCGAGCGTCCAGGTCAGGTCGATGTGAATGTCGGAGGGCAGCGTGCGGCGCAACTGCTCGACTTTTTTGGCGATTGCTGTCTCAACACCTACCAGGTTGCTTCCCACCGAGCGGGCGACCTCGAAGGCGACGCCCGGTTTGCCGTCGAGGTAGGCGAGCTGGCGCTGTTCACCGGTGCCATCGATCACCCGGCCCAGG
Organism: Gloeobacter kilaueensis JS1; assembly: GCF_000484535.1. Taxonomy (NCBI): domain Bacteria; kingdom Bacillati; phylum Cyanobacteriota; class Cyanophyceae; order Gloeobacterales; family Gloeobacteraceae; genus Gloeobacter; species Gloeobacter kilaueensis. The sequence continues at coordinate 1,526,357 of NC_022600.1, forward strand.
GTATCGAGCCGGGCGTAGCGCCTGTCCGGCAAGGCGATCATCGCACTGGCCAATTTTTCGACCGTGGGAGCGCTGCCCAGGGTGCGGATCACCTGCTCGCTTGTGCCCAGTTCCCCCCGGCCCCCCGGCAGATCGATATTGAGCGCACGGATCTGAGCATGGACCTGATCTGCGCCGATCCCAAGCGCCTGGAGTCTCTGGGGATCGAGCAGAACCCGCACCTCGCGGCTCACCCCACCAAAGCGCGACACCCGCGAGACGCCGGGAATCGAGAGCACGGCGCGGGAGATCTGGTTATCGACCAGCCAGCTCAATTGAGCAGCGGTGCGCTGCTTCGAGGAAACCGTGTAACCGAGAATCGGTCCGCCCACTTCGTCGATGCGCCGCACCACCGGCTGGTCGATCGCCTGGGGCAGCGAGGCGCGGATCTTGGTCACCGCATCGCGCACGTCGTTTACGGCCCGGTCGGTGCTGGTGCCCAGGATAAATTCGATGCGCGTCGTCGAAGAGCCATCGACCACCGTCGAGCTGATGTGCTTGATGTTGCCCAGGCTTGCCACCGCATCTTCTACCTTGCGCGTCACCTGGGTCTCCAGTTCTTTGGGAGCGGCCCCAAGCTGGGTAACCGTCACCGAGACGGCGGGTACATCGATGTCCGGATCCGCCGCGATGCCAAGGGTCAAAAAGGCTGCGACACCGCTCACGGTGAGCAGCAAAAACAGCACAAACGTCGGTACCGGGTTGCGAATCGACCAGGCGGAAATATTCCAGCGCATGGCAAAGAGCGAACGTTCGTAAGACAACCGTAGCTGTCAGGTTCTCTATCCTACCTGGAAAACTGCAATGCCGGGCTGCAAGCGCCCACCTTCAGTTCTTCAATCCGGTCGTCGCGATGCCGCGCACCAGTTGGCGCTGGCCCAATAAAAACAGGGCAACGACAGGCAGGGAGCTGATCACTGTCGCCGCCATCAGTACCGAAAAATCGGTGGCAAAGCGCTCTTGAAAGCGGCTGAGGGCCAGTTGCACGGTGAGCAGATTGCCCGCCGGGGCAAAGACCAGCGGCTTGAATAGATCGTTCCACTCGGCGATAAACGTAAAGAGCCCGAGGGTGACGAGGGCCGGGCGAGAAAGGGGCAACAGCACCTCCCAGAGCACCTGCAAGCGATTCGCCCCATCGATGAAGGCCGCTTCTTCGAGGGCGCGGGGCACACCCAAAAAAAACTGGCGCAACAGATAAATGCCGTAGCCGTTGGCCGCCGTCGGCAACACCAGCGCCCAGAAACTGTTGACCAGCCCGCCGGTTCTCAGCACCAGAAAGATCGGCACCACCAGCACCTGATAGGGAATGACGATCGTGGCGAGCACCAACAGCAGCACCCCCTGCCGCCCGCGAAAGTCGAGGCGGGCGAGGGCGTAACCGGCCAGGGCAGAGGTGACGATCTGCAGGGCCGTCACCGCAAGCGCTACCAGTGTCGTGAGGGCAAAGGCGAGGGGAAAATTTGCCCCGGCCCAGGCGGCCCGGTAGTTGGCCAGATTCCAGCGGCCCGGCGCAAGCCCGGTCACCAGTCCCCCCGGCTGCAGCGAGCCCACGACCACCAGCCCCAGGGGCAAAACGATCGTGACGGCTCCCAGAAGGACCACCAGCCAGCTCAGCGTCCGCCAGTTCAACCGGATTTTCCTCAAGACAAACAGGATTCTGACAGTCTGACGGCCAGAATGCAACCGGCTGCTGTGCGACAGCTACACTGTGGGGGCGCGTGCAGGATTGTGATGTCTGTCTCCCTGATTCCGCTTTATTGTCTGGCGGCAGCCGCTGCCCTCATCTATCTGCCGTTTGTGGTCGTCGCTTTTGCCCGCCTGCAGATTGGCCTCGACTACAGCGCTCCGCGTGCGATGTTCGACAAGTTGCCCCCCTACGCCCAGCGCGCCACTTGGGCGCACCAGAACGCCTTTGAATCGTTCCCGCTTTTTGCCGCTGCCGTGCTCATGGTCTACCTCACCCACCGCGAGGGTACTCTGGTCAATACCCTGGCTATCGCCTACCTGCCGGTGCGCCTTGCCTACAGCTTCTTTTACATCGCCGATATCCCGCCGCTGCGCTCTGCGATGTGGGCTCTCGGCATGGTCTGTATCGGTGGGCTGATGGCGATTGCGCTGCGGCTGGTGGGCTGAGCACAATAGGGCTTATTCACACTTGCGAGGACGGGTATGAAAGTGATCTTCCGCTTGGCTGTGCTTGTCAGTCTGGGGCTGGCTGCCCAACCCGCTTTCTGTCATGTCGCTCCCGCGCCCTCTAGGGGGACCGGCACGGTGGGGCGAGAAAACCGGGTGCTCATCGCCCAGTACCGCGACATCGTGGATACAGCCGCCGCGAACGGTTCCTTCAAGACCCTCGTCCAACTGCTGAAGCAGGCTGGGATCACCGAAGATCTCAAGGGCTTTGGCCGCTTCACCGTCTTTGCTCCCGACGACACCGCCTTCGCCGCCGTCCCTCCCGACATCTTGAAAATTCTCTCCGCCAACAGCGATCTGTTGGCCAAAGTGCTCACCTACCACGTCGTCGCCAACACCGAGCCTTACCTGGCCACCGACCTCAAGGGATCGCTGCGCACCCTCGAACGCAGCAAGGTGACGATCTCCTCGCGCAACGGCAGCCTCTACGTCAACGACGCCCGGATTACAAAGGCGGACGTGCCCGCCTCCAACGGCGTCATCCACGTCATCGACAAGGTGCTCATCCCCGACGATGTGCTGGTCGAAATCCGCAAGCTCCAGTCTGCCAGCACACCCTGAAACGTTCTCAATCTGACCACGGGGCGGAGCTGTACTCCGCAGAAAAGGGAAACCGTAAAAGAAATCAACCGCTCACCCCGGTTTGACAGTTCAAGGATATACCCGCGCTCAAACCGCCCGCGTCGCAAGACGAGTAAGCACGTCGTTGGAGCGCTGGATGAACTGGCCCATCGCCGCCGCGTCGAAGCTCTTTTGCGAGAGCAGGGCCAGATCGTAGACGTGCTGACAGATGAGCGATACGAGCTTTTCGTCGCCGCCGGTATCTTCCAGTCGCTGCAGATTCTGAATGAGCGGGTTGCTGGTGTTGACGACCAGAGTGTGGTCGTCTAAAAACTCCATCGGTTTTTGGTTGACCAGGGCGCTCATCTCCTTGATGCGCCGCAGCGACTCGGGCAACAGCAGCACCGCCGGGGTCGCCTCGGACTTGAGCGCTTCGGCGCGCACCTTCAGCCGGGCCTGGCCGAGTTTTTGCTGGAACAGCTCGATGAGTTGCTCGCTGCGGGTCTTGTTGGTATGGGGATCGACGATCTCGGCGGCCTTGTCCTTGTGGAGCACGCTCTCATCGAGGTCCGAATCGACGCGGGCAAAGCGCACGTCGCTATTTTGCCGCTCCAGAAACGAGACGAAGTGGCTGTCGATGTAGGCGTCGAGGACGAGCACCTCGATGTCTTGGGATTTCAACAGATCGATGTAGGGTGCCTGGGCACCGGTGTCGCTCGTGTAGTAGAGCTTACCGGCGGTGCGCTCCTTGTTGCGCTCGATGTAGTCGGAGAGCGTTGTGAAGCGGTCCTCGCCTGCGATCTCAAAGATCAAGATGTCCTTGACCTGTTCGTAGAACTTGTCGGAGTTCATCACGCCGTACTTGATGAACATGTTGATGTCCTTCCAGCACTGGACGTAGCGCTCGTAGTCCTCCTTGTAGAGTTCTTTGAGGCGGTCGCCGACTTTGCGGGTGATGTAATCGGCGATCCGCCGCACGGTGCGGTCGTTTTGCAAGAACGAGCGCGAGACGTTGAGGGGAATGTCGGGGCTATCGACCGCCCCCTGCAGGGGAGCAAGAAACTGGGGGATGATTTCTTCGACGTTGTTGCTCACGAAGACCTGATTGCAGAACAGGCGGGTCTGCCCCTTCGTCCAGTCGAGGTCCGCCCTGAGCCTGGGAAAGTAGAGAATACCCTGGAGGTTGAACGGGTAGTCGGTGTTGAGGTGAATCCAGAACAGGGGCTCCTCGCCCAGCGGGTAGAGGTAGTTGTAGAACTCCTTGTAGTCCTCGTCTTTGAGGCTACCTGGAGACTGGGTCCAGAGCGGTTTCTGGCGGTTGGCCCCCTCGCCGTTGAATAAAATCGGCACCGGCAGAAAGTCGCAGTAGTTGCGGATCAGGTCGCGGATTTTTGCCTCGTCGAGAAATTCGGCGCTCTCGTCGTCGATAAACAGTTTGACCGACGTGCCGCGCTCGGCGCGATTGGAGGAGGTGAGCTCAAAGGCGGTCGTGCCGTCACAGCTCCAGAGCACCGCCTCCGAACCGCTCTTGTAAGAAAGCGTGTCCAGCTCGACGCGGCGCGCCACCATAAAAGCCGAGTAAAAGCCCAGGCCAAAGTGGCCGATGATCTGCTGCTTGACATCGCCGCCCTGGTACTTTTGCAAAAACTCTTCGGCGCTGGAGAAAGCCACCTGATTGATGTACTTTTTGACTTCCTCGGCGGTCATGCCGATGCCGTTGTCGCTCACCGTCAGGGTTCTGGCGTCCTTGTCGAGATCGACGCGAATCTCGTACTCCTCGCCGCTCGTCTGAAATTCGCCCGAGTAGCCGATCAGGCGCAGTTTGCTGATCGCATCGGCGGCGTTTGAAATCAATTCGCGCAGGAAGATGTCCTTGTCGGAGTACAGCCAGCGCTTGATAATCGGAAAGATATTCTCGGTATGGACAGAGATACTGCCGGTTTCCTTCATCGGGCCCGCTTAGAACGCTCAGATCTCAAGATAGCAAGCGGACAGCCGCCTTTTTTTATCCGTCCCAGGGCAGTTGCTAGGATAAGCGGTAAATAGAAGCGCTGCGTCGTCTTTCTGGCGATTATCTCGATGGCCGATCTCGATACAGAAGCCTCCCAGGATTCTCCCCCCTTAACCCGCGCTGAGCAAAAAGCGAAGTTGCGCCCAGGCCGGCGCTCGCCCATCTGCCTCAACTGTGGCGAGCTGACGCCGAGCAATTTCTGTGCAGGCTGCGGCCAGGCCAACAGCACCTACCGCGTCTCGACCCGCCAGATCGTGGGCGACTTTATCAACGACTACTTCACCGTCGATCTGAAGTTTCCTAAAAGCGTCCTGCCGCTGCTTTTTAAGCCTGGATTTTTAACCAGCGAGTACATCGCCGGACGGCGGGCCCGCTATATTGCTCCGCTGCGCATGTACCTGTTTGTGAGCGTCGCCTACTTTTTTATCCTGAGCCTCGACGCCAACAACCTTAAATTCAGCGACCAGCCCCCCAAGCCACCCGTAGCGGCAAAGGCCGCCAAAGCGGGCGCTCCCCCAGCAAAAGGGCCGCCCGACAAAGGGGTTCTGGTCTTTCCCCAAAGCAAAGAACAGCAGCGAAGCGCAAAAGCGGAAGTCGATACTCTGGACTTTGAGAGCGGCAACCCTACCTTCGACGCTTTTATGAAAAATCGGGTGCGCGACAAGGTCTCCAGCTATACGGTGCCCAACGGCGGACAGCGGCTGGTTCAGGACGCCCTCGACAACGTTCCGATCGCGATGTTCGTGCTGTTGCCTGTATTCGCGCTGTTGCTCAAGTTACTTTACTGGCGCGGCCATCACTTCTACGCCGAGCACCTGATCTTTTCTTTGCATTACCACTCTTTTGTCTTTACGCTTTTGCTGCTCGTCGCTTTTGTTCACAATAGCCTCGTCTCCCTGCTCAACGAGGCGGTGCTCTGGTCGGTGGTGCCGCTGGCAATCCTGGTATATCTGGTCTGGGCGATGAAGACGGTCTACCGGCAGGGTCTGGGCAAGACCCTGGTCAAATTTGTCCTGTTGCTGTCCGGCTACAGCACCGCCATCGTTTTTTCGATCGTCCTGGTGGCGCTGCTGCTGTTCCTGCGCTGATCTTTCATCGCTTCTTCATAATGTCGTATTTGCTTGGGGCGATGATGAATGAAGAGACCCACCTGCCAGATCAAACCCCCGAGCGAACGCGCCCCTCCTATGCCCCGTTCCCACTGAGTCAGTCTTCTCTTTGCGCTTCGGACCCATCGGTTTCCAAGCACAGGGGGCCTTGCCCCCAGAGGCGCAAAGCGTGAACGTCGCCATTCGTCCCGCGTTGTCAATCGATAGCTGTAACTTCGCCGGTTTAGCCGGCGATTTTTTTATGGCCCGAAGCGGTAGCCCTGGCCATAGACGGTGTGGATCAAGGCCGTGGCGCTTTGTTTGTCGATCTTGCGGCGCAGAAGTTTGATCTGGGCGGCGACGACATTGCTGTTGGGTTCTGCACTCGCCTCCCAGACGTGTTCGAGGATCTGGTCGTGGGTGAGCAGCTGGCCTGGGTGGCGCATGAAGTACTCCAGAAGCTGGTACTCTTTGGCAGAAAGATCGATAGGCCGCTCGCCCCGGTGGGCGAGCTTGTTGCGCAGATCGAGCACCAGATCGCCCACGCGCAACTCCTCGCGCTGCAGTTGCGGTGGTCGGCGCAACAGCGCCCGCACCCGCGCCAGCAGTTCGCGCAGCTCGAAGGGTTTGACCAGATAATCGTCCGCCCCGGCGTCGAAGCCCTCGATCTTGTTGTCGATCGTGTCGCGGGCGGTGAGCATCAAAACTGGCGTCGAGCGGTCTGCGGCGCGCAGGCGGCGGCACAGTTCGAGGCCAGAAAGGCCCGGCAGCATCCAATCGAGGATAAGCAGGTCGTAGTTTTGAGTGGAGAGCAGCTCCCAGGCTCCTTCGCCGTCGTAGCTGAGATCGACGATATGGCCCTCGCGGCCCAGTAGAGCGCCGAGCGGATTGGCCAGTTCCACCTCGTCTTCGACCAGCAGCAGCCGCATCGCCTAGAATCCCCGCTGGAGCGCCTGACCGGACCCCTGGAACAGCAGGGCGGAGAGCAAAAAGTTGACGATAAAAATAGCGAGCAGCGCCGTCACCACCGCCTGGGTCGTCGAGCGGCCCACCCCACGGGCACCGCCGGTGGTGGTGAGCCCCCAGTTGGAGCCGATGAGCGCAATCATCACGCCAAATACCGCTGCCTTGATGAGCCCCGCGATTAGATCCCAGCTGTCGAGCAGGCGTTGGGCCGACTCGAGGTAGAGCGAGGCGGAGAGCTGGTAGAAGTTGGTGGTGATAAACAGTCCCCCCGCCAGCCCGGTGACATCGGCCACCACCGTCAATACCGGCACCATCACCGCGCAGGCGATTACCCTGGGCACCACCAGATAGTCGATCGGGTCGGTGCGCAGCACCTCCAGCGCATCGATCTGCTCGGTGACGCGCATGGTGCCCACCTCGGCGGCAAAGGCAGAACCGACCCGGCCTGCAATGATGACGGCGGTGAGCACCGGGGCCAGTTCGCGGGTGAGGGCGAGGGCGAGCACCCCGCCGATCGCCGAGGAGGCACCGAAGGTAATAAATTCGCGCGCCACCTGAATCGTGAAGACCATGCCGATCGTGATCGCAGTGATCACCGCCACCAGCACCGACTCGGTGCCGACCACCGCCAGTTGATCGACGGTGTTGCGCCAGTGGATGCGCCCGCGCACCAGATGCACGAAGACCTGGCCGGTCAGCAGGGCCGCCGAGAGCAATTTTTCGATCCATTCCATAGGGCTTCAGACGCCTCCCAGGCCGAGAGCCAGACCTGTCACCAGCATGCCAAAGACTAAAAAAGGCTGTGAGCTTGCCTGGTAGCGCACATCCCCCGCCACCGGATCGGCAAGAAACCGCTTTTGAAAGACAATCTGCGGCAGGACGAGGGCTGTGAGGATGGCGGCGTAGAGCCAGCTGTGCAGCACGAGCAGGTAGGCGAGCACCCCGATCTGAAAGACATCGATCATCGATACACAGATCCAGGCGGCCTTTTGGGTACCGAAGATCACCGGCAGCGACTTCAGCCCGAGGCGGCGATCGCCTTCGATACTCTTGAAGTCGTTGACGATTGCGATCCCCAGCCCGGCGAACGAATAAAACAGTGTCAAAGCGATGAGCGTCGGACTCAAGGTGCCGAACAGGGCGTGGCCGGCCCACCACGGTAGCGCGATATAGCTCGCCCCGAGGGCGTAGCTGCCGAGCCAGCCGTTTTGCTTGAGCTTGAGGGGCGGAGCCGAGTAGATATAGGCCACAAGAGCACCAAAGACCGTGAGGCCACAGAGCACAAAGGGCGTATGGCGCGCTCCGAAGGCCGCCCCGGCCCAGAGATCGAGGCCCAGCGCCACCGCGAGACCGAGAATGAGCAGCACCCAGATCTGAACGACGACCTGGCCCAGAGCGATTGCCCCAGAAGGAATGGGCCGGTAGGGTTCGTTGATCGCGTCGAGGTCGCGGTCGTAGTATTCGTTGAGCGTCTGGGTATAGCCCGCCAGCAGCGGTCCAGCCAGGATCATGCAGAAAAAGGCGGCCAGACAATGCTCCCCGTTCCACTGAAAGCGGCCCAGCCAGTTAAATTGACCGGCGGAAGCGGTGCCGCACAGTACTCCCCAGATAAGCGGAATCCAGGTGACAGGCTTCATCAGTTGCAGGCGAATCTGCCAGGGGGCGCGCTCGCGGCTGGCCTCCGCTCCCCGGATACCCAGCAGGCGACGGAGGCGGCGGGTATCCTTTTCGGTGTTCTCCATTGCTTCGCTGTGTGACGATTCAGTTCATCTTACGCCAGGCAGGCTCGGGCCCAGGCTCTCTGCTTGTGGCTATCATGGGGAGGTTCCGCCAGCAAACACGGCAGCAATCATCCGCTATGGCCCGAGCGAAACTTACCGAGCAAGAAAAGCAAGAGATTCTTCGGCTTTATCGCGAGACTTCGATCACGACCACCAGACTTGCAGACCAGTTCGGCGTGAGCACCAGCACCGTCAGCCGCCTGCTTAGAAGCGAACTTTCAGAAGAAGAGTACGCCAGCTTGAGCGCCAATCGCCGCACGGCCCGCAGCGAGGAGGCAGCACCGGCAGCGGCGATCGAAAGGACCGATGGCACCTCCCAGCCCGAGCTAGAAATTGAAGCCACAGACCCCACGCCTGAACCTGAGCCGGAAGCCGCTTCTCCTGCTCTTGCTGCCATAGAAGCGCCGCCCCCCAGTGCCCCACCCGACGAGGTGCCCGTCGCCGAGATAGCGCCGGAGGTGCGCAGCGAAGAGCTGGTGGCCACGACTTTACCTGAACCGGAGGCTGCGCTGTCGCCGGAGCCGGATGGTGAGGCGAGCCGCCGCCGCCGCCGCCGCAGTGCGCCGCCGCCACCGCCAGTGCCCGAGCCCGAGCCCGAGCCAGTGGCAGTCGAGCCGGTGGAGGAGCCTGCTATTGCTATTGTCGAAGCGCCGCCCCTGCTGGCTATGGAGCTACCGCTTGTTCCAGCCGAGCCGGAGGTGGCAGAGGCCGTTGTGCTGCCGCCCCCTGTCGAGGAGAGCCAGCCGCAGCCGGTGCGCAGCCGCATCCTCAAAAAATCTGACCTCGCCCGGATGAATCCGCCCCCGGCGGCACCGGTGCCTTCGCAGTACGCCGAGCTGGAGGCCGAATTTGCCCAGTCCGCCAACCGCATCGCCGGTGAAGAGTTCGACGACGAGGACGATTTTGAGGAGGAGGAGGAGGACGACGGCATTCCCCTCGAACCGGAGCCGGTTGCTGCCGGGCCTGCGGTGCCGATCGAAGTCCTGCCCTTCGTGGAGGCGGCTTTTCCCCGTATCTGCTGGGTGGTAGTCGATCGGGCCTCCGAGTTGATGACCCGGCCCCTGCGCGACTTCAACAACATCGGCACGATTCCGGATACTGAGCGCGAGGCGATCACCCTGCCCATCTTTGAAAATCAGCGGGTGGCGCGGCGCTTCTCCAGCCACTACCACCGGCCCCTGCGCCTGCCGGTGCATCTTCTCAGTTCGACCCGCCAGTACCTGCTGCGCAAGGGCATCACCCGACTTCTGGTCGGCAAGCAGGTTTACTCGCTCGATCAAAATGCCGGGCTCGACATCGATGCCGAAAGCGCCGCCTTCAACGGCAGCGAGCCCGAGCAGGAGGAATTTTGATGGTCCAGCTGCAGTCCCCTCCCGAGACCCTCGAAATTGCGGGCCGCCGCTTTCGCTCCCGATTGATGACCGGTACCGGCAAGTACCGCTCCTTTGAGCAGATGCGCGCGGCGATCGAAGCTTCTGGCTCCGAGATCGTCACCGTCGCCATCCGCCGCGTCCAGGAGGGTGTGCCTGGCCACGGCGGCCTGGGCCAGCAGCTCGACTGGAGCCGCTACTGGCTTTTGCCCAATACCGCTGGGAGCAGCACCGCCGAGGAAGCGGTGCGCTACGCCCAGTTGGGCCGCGAGATGGCAAAAGTGCTTGGCCAGGAGGACAACAACTGGGTCAAACTCGAGGTCATCCCCGAGAGCAAGTACCTGTTGCCCGATCCCCTCGGCACCCTCCAGGCCGCCGAGCGGCTGATCAAACTGGGATTTGTTGTTCTGCCCTACATCAACGCCGATTTTCACCTCGCCCGCCGTCTCTGGGAGATGGGTTGCGCCACGGTCATGCCCCTCGGTTCACCGATTGGCTCCGGCCAGGGGCTGCAGAACGCTGCCGCGATTGCGCTCATCATCGCCGAATCGCCCGTACCGGTGGTGGTCGATGCCGGTATCCGCACCCCTGCCGACGCCTGCCGGGCGATGGAGATGGGAGCCCAGGCGCTGCTGGTCAACACCGCCATCGCCCAGGCAGAGGATCCTCAAGCCATGGGCCGGGCGATGGGCCTCGCCTGCGAGGCGGGACGGCTCGCCTTTGGGGCTGGAGCGATCCCGATCAAGCAGTACGCCAGTGCCAGCTCGCCCCTTGCCGGTCGGCTCGGCTGAAATATTTCTCGCTCGTCGCTTATCACGATTGCCATGAAGATCATCCGGACTGTGGCAGGACTCGAAGCGTACCGGCGCGTCCGCTCCGCCGTCGCGGGCCTCGACATTGGCCTGGTGATGACGATGGGAGCCCTGCACGCCGGGCATCGCAGCTTGATCGCCCGCGCCCGCCGCGAGAACGCGGCGCTGGTGGTGAGCATCTTCGTCAACCCCCGTCAGTTTGGCCCCAACGAGGATCTGGCGCGCTACCCGCGCCCGATCGATAGCGACCTTGCCCTCTGCCGCGATGAAGGTGTGGATGTGGTCTTCGTTCCTGAAGCGCAGGAGCTGTACCCGCCCGGTTTCGGCACCCAGGTGCTTCCAGACCCGGCCCTCACCAGTACGCTGTGCGGCCTCTCGCGGCCCGGCCATTTTCAGGGGGTGGCGACGGTGGTGGCCAAGGTGATCAACATCGTGCAGCCCGCCCGCACCTACTTTGGCCAGAAGGACGCCCAGCAGGTGGCGGTGATCCGCTCTGTCTGCCGCGATCTCAACTTGAGCAGCCGGATCGTCGCCTGTCCTATCGTGCGCGACAGCGATGGCCTCGCCCTCAGCTCCCGCAATATCTACTTGAGCCCTGCCGAGCGCACTACGGCCCTGGCGCTACCGGCTGCCCTGCACCGGTCGCTGGCGCTGTGGTCCACTGGAGAACGCCAGGCTACTGTCCTCGAAGCCGCCGTGCGCGAGCGTCTGGCAAGCGAAGCCAACTTGAGCGTCGAGTACGTGGCGATCGTCGATCCTGATGGGCTTTATCCCCTCGAACAGGTGCAGGGGCGGGCCCTGGTCGCAGCGGCGGTGCGGGTCGGCACCACCCGGCTCATCGACAACGTTCTACTGGGCCAGAGCGAGCAGCGCTCTTCGATCATCGCGATCGACGGCCCGGCGGGGGCCGGTAAATCTACCGTCGCCCGCCGCCTCGCCCTGCGCCTGGGCTTTCTTTATATCGACACCGGGGCGATGTACCGCGCCGTCACCTGGAAGGCGCTGACCCTCGGCATCGACCCCCAGGACGGTGAGCGGTTGAGTGACCTGACCCGCCGGATGACCATCCGCCTCGCTCCCGGCTACCAGAGTGCTTTTCCGACCCGCGTCTGGGTGGACGGCGAGGAGGTGACCCGGCAGGTGCGCGAGGAGGCGGTCTCGCTGGCGGTGAGCGCTGTCTCCTCCCACCCCGGCGTGCGCAGCGAACTGGTGGACCAGCAGCGCCGATTGGGCAAGCTGGGCGGCGTCATCCTCGATGGCCGCGACATCGGCACCCACGTCTTCCCAGAAGCCGACTTGAAGATCTTTCTCACCGCCGCCGTCGCCGTGCGCGCCCAGCGCCGGGCGGAGGATCTGCGCGCCAAGGGCCTGCCCGTTCCCGATCGCGATCTGCTTGAAGAACAGATCCGATCCCGCGACGAGCAAGATTCCAGCCGCGCCTATGCCCCCCTGCGCAAGGCGACCGACGCCATCGAAGTCGTCACCGATCACTTCAGCATCCAGCAGACCGTCGAGCGGTTGCTCGCCCTCTACCGCGAAAAAGTCGAGGGCGACCACCCATGAGTCCCGGACCGCAGTCCTACCAGCAGGTACCGATCGTCGAGTGCGGCGAAGCCCTGGTTGAGTTGCCGGTCGAATTCGCCCGCCAGACGCCTCATCCTTACGCGGTTCTCGGAGCCCCCTACGGCCAGGGCACACCCTTTGCCCTGCGCACGGGCGTCGTCCAGAAGCTCATCGCCGCCCAAAATTTCTTGCAGGCCCGGCACCCCGAACTGCGGCTCCTGATCTTCGATGCCTACCGGCCCGTCGCCGTCCAGCAGTTTATGGTCGATTGGACGTTCGCGGATCTGGTGGCTCGCGCCAATCAGCAGCCAGAAGAACTGTCTGTCGAACAAAAACAAGCTTTCTACCAGCAGGTCTACCAGTTCTGGGCCAGACCCAGCCTCGATCCGGCTACCCCGCCGCCCCACAGCACCGGGGCCGCCGTCGATCTCACCTTGCTCACCGAAGCTGGCACTCCCGTAGCGATGGGGGGAGATATCGATGAAATCGCACCCCACTCCTACCCGGATCACTACGCTGCAGCCGATTTGCCTGCCGAACGCCAGTTTCACCACCTTCGCACCCTGCTGCGCTCGGCGATGACGGCTGCAGGTTTTAGCCAGCACCCGCGCGAGTGGTGGCATTTTTCCTGCGGCGACCAGATGTGGGCCTTTCATTCCGGGCAGCCTGTCGCCCACTACGGTGGATTGGTAGATTTTTAGAGGAGCATCACCACCAGGCCAAGCAATCACCCCTGCCACCTGCGCCTCTCAAAGGCCACTTTCAGCAGCACCGATTGCAGCTCGTCTGGCAGCAAAGAAGTCAGAGCGGTTCAGCTCAGAGGCGTCCCTGATAGCCTTGAGCGCGTTTGAGGTTATTTTGACCGAGCATCAGCCGTAAGAAAACATAGGTATCCAGCAGATACGCCTCAGTCATGTTCGGCGTTCCATGACTCTTCGATCGGTGTCTCGATGTCACCCTGGATAATGCCGGTACCAGCCATAAACCCGAAGACGGATGGTGCTTGTACCATGAAGGGAACCAGCTTCGCTACCGGCTTGCCTCGTTTGGTGATAATCACCTCTGTGCGCTGCTGCTCGACTTGATCCATTAATTTCAGGCATTGTGCCTTGAAATCTGCAGCAGAAATTTCTCTAGGCAAGTGTGTCATCCGCAACTCTCTATACAGTCACGCGCCTACAGTTATATTGCTACTTTGAGTGCTTTATGAAAAGGGCGATCCGGTTCTTTGCATACACCTGCTTGAAGTGCGGCTCGGTGCGGAGCTTGTTCTGCAGGGCGATAAGATAGGGCGCGTCGCATTCGGTGCCGGGATTGAGCAGATCTAGAAGCACGTAGCGGTACGCGGGCAGCAAGGCCAGATCGAGGGGCGTGGTTTTGCGGAACATCTCGATCGTGCGCCGCTCGCTCAAGTGAGGAGCGATGTCCGAAGTCGTGAGCACGCCTCCGGTCGCATCTACCAGGGCAATCGCCTCGCGGATCTGAGCGAGGTTGGCCAGGTGGCTCATCTGGGGACTGAAAAATGAGGTGAAGCGCGCCTGGGTACAAAAGCCAATCACCAGCCAGCCCATCAGGATCTTCGGTGTGATCCGACGGCCCTGCCGGAGCACGAACCCGAGCCAGACCGCGAGGGCCAGCACTGCGAGCACTCGAAATTGGGAGGGCACGACCAGGAGCGCACCTGCGATCGCAAGGGCAATCTGAAGCGGTCGTCCGGTAAGAAATTCGTTGTTCTTCTCGGCTTTGAGGGAGACGACGAACCAGAACAGTAAAAAAGGAAAGATCGGCAACTGGTACTGAAAGCGCAGATCCCGCTGTAGAGGCAGCGAAGAGAGCAGGTTGAGGCCGAGCATCGGCAGGGCGGGTAGAGCGCTCAAGATGAGCCGCCAGCGCAGGGCAACCGCCACGGGCACCAGTAGCGCCACCAGGTACAGCAGGCTCTCCGGCTGCACCAGCCGTACGAGGACGAGAGTGGGTTCGCGCACCAGCCGCAGGACGATCTCCGTTGCCGAGTTGCCCAGATAGCTGTAGCGGCCCAGCGCCTGCATCTGATCGCCGCTGAAGGTGGGTATGACCCACTGACTGGCGAAAACAAACCAGGCAAGTCCGACAGCTGTGAGTGCCACGCCGTAGCGCCGCCGGTTTTTCAGCAGCAGCCAGAGGCCCATCGCCGCCACGGTCAACCCCAGCACTTCCTTGCAGCTGAGTACGAGGAGAGTGGCGATTGTAAGTTGCACAGGCCGCCGGGCCAGGGCCGCCCAGAGCGCCCAGAGAATTGCCGGGAGGGCGATCACCTCCGGATGAAAGTCGAATATAGCGATGTTGAAGAGCGCCGGATAGAGCAGATAGGCGACGGCTGCCACCCGCCGCCAGTGCTCTTCTAACCCGGCCTGGGCCGCCAGCCCATACATCGGCATCGCCCCGAGCGAGAGCGAGAGCGCCTGCACAAAAAAGAGCCAGTAAACGCCCGGCACCAGCCTGTAGAGCAGAGCGAGCGGGTAGAGAACAACTGCTGCGTGGTCGCCCAGGATGTGAAAGCCCATCGTCGTGCTGAAGGGAAACTCGCCCCGGCTGATGAGATACACGCCCTGATCAAAGATGCCCAGATCAAAAAGCCGCGATTGAAAAAGCTCGTGGTGCAGCGCCGCTGAGCCGAAGAGCACGACAAAGCCCAGCGAAACGGCAACAAGTAGAAAGATACCGGGACGGCTCGCGATCACATCCAGTAAGTCGGAGGCAGAGACAGTTCAACTGGGGGCGTAGGGACCGTTTCCCAGCCAGTGGGCCTTGCTGCCCCCGTCGGCGCGCAGACCCTCGTAGAAGAAAAATACCTCCCCCAGGAGTTTTCGGTCGCGGTTGAGGGCGACGCAGCGCAATAGATCCTCCCGGCTCAACTCGGTGCCGTTCGCCTTCAGGGCAATGCCGGGGGCGGTCCGCTCCAGTGCTGCCGAAGAAAGATAACGGCCAAATTTGTCGATCTCTACTTTGTAGGCGCGAAAATTTTCGCGGTACACCTGCGGATGCAACAGATCGAACAACTCCTGCTCGCTCCAGGCTTTGACGTCCTGTAACAGGTGGGTGAGGCTAAAAGGGTACACCGCCGGAGCCAGCGACAGGAGCAGATCCGAGCGCACCGCCTTGATGCACATTCGTAGACGCTCAAGAAAGGCTGTAAGCTCGTCGGCCCGCCACTGCAGCCAGCGGCGCTCCTGGGGATCAAAGGGAACTTCCCGGCCCGTCGCTGCCGCGTATCGCCGGAGCGTGAGCGGGTCGTAGCCGCCTTCTACCGGCAGGCCCGGCAACCGGTCGCAGCCCTGCACGCCCTGCACCGGGTAATTTTCTGCCACTTCCACGATCAGATCGATCAAAAACGCCTGCACCTGTGGGTCAAAAGCGTTCATCCAGGCGAGGCCATTTTTGACCAGCAGTGCCCCACCCCGCTCGCAGGCCCGCCACTCGGGCCGGGCTGCCAGAATATGGCCGCCATCTGCCCTGGCTGCACAGGCAAAACCGTACTCGAACCAGGGAATGACGGTTCGGATACCAGCCCGGCCCGCTTCTTCGATGACTTCCGCCAAAGGATCGCGGCCCTGTTCAGCGTAGAGCGGATCGATCTCGACGCCGAAGTGCTCGCCCATCACCCGGCTTGGATAAAGGGTGAAACCTTTGTTCCAGACCACCGGAAAAACAGCGTTGAAGCCAGCATCCGCCAGCAGCTGCATCGCCTCGACGATCGCCTGCCGTGAGTGTAGAACGGCGCTGCCGACGTTCGTGAGCCAGACCCCGCGCAGAGCGCTCACCGGAGCAAACCCGCCTTGAAATCTTTTTGTAGTATTTTTGAAATATATTTTCGCACGGGACAGATCGGCGTGGTGGCAGGGACGGTGGGCGCTTACATCCATACCCATGGTCGCATCGGCGTGCTGGTGGAGGTCAACTGTCAGACCGACTTTGTTGCCAAGGGCGAAGAGTTCCAGCAACTGGTCAAAGACATCGCCATGCAGATTGCCGCCAGCCCCAACGTCGAGTAGGCCGAATTGGCCTGATCGGACTATTCCCCGTCGGAGGAGAGAAGATTCTCCAATTTTGTCTGTTACAATTGATACAGATCAGTCGAATGGTCCTGGATGGACCCGAAGGGATAGCGATGACCGTGCATACGGTATCTCATAACGTGCAGGGATTCTGGCAGCGGCTCGAGCAGTGGTGGGAGACTTCGCGACAAAAAAGTGAGCGCGAGCGTCTACGCATCGAGCAGGAGACCAAAGATTTGCCTTATCTGGTGCGGCGTTGCGTTGAGCGCGAGTACTACGGCAAGCACTAACAGCCATTTCAAGAGCAATAACAACAGCTTGTAAGCGAGGCTGGTTACCAGGCTCTCTGGGGCGAGCCGCACCGGGTCAAAATAGATAGAAGGACCCTGTTGCGAAGGAGCCGTCATGGATGAGCGCTCGGAGCTGCCGGTAATCGATATCGCTGCGCTCGTGGGCGGCCAGGGCAATCGAAGGCAGGTAGCGGCCCAGATCGACCGGGCCTGCCGGCAGTGGGGATTTTTTTACATTACGAATCACGGTGTCAGTGCGGCCCTGGAGCGACAGCTGGAGGAGCAAAGCAGGCTATTTTTCAGCCGTGCTTCGGCGGATAAGCTCAAGATCGCGATGGTCCGGGGCGGTCGGGCCTGGCGGGGTTACTTCGATGTGGGCGGTGAGCTGACCTCCGGCGTGCCGGACTGCAAGGAGGGACTGTACTTTGGCCAGGAACTGCCAGAAGATCATCCGCTGGTGCACTCGGGCACACCCTTGCATGGAGCGAATCTTTTTCCTGACGGGATGCCGCTTTTTCGCTCAGCCGTGCTCGAATACATAACCGCTCTGAGCGAACTGGGCCACGCGCTGATGGCCGGTATCGCCCTTGGGCTGGGCCTCGATGAAACCTACTTTGCCCGGCACTGTACAGGGGAACCGCTGGTGCTCTTTCGCATCTTCAACTATCCGCCTGCCCCGCCGGACGATCATAGTTGGGGCGTAGGCGAACATACGGACTACGGGCTGCTCACCATCCTCAAGCAGGACGATACCGGTGGCCTGCAGGTAAAGTCAGAGGCAGGCGGCTGGCAGCCGGTCGCGCCGATTCCCGGCACCTTCGTGTGCAACATCGGAGACATGCTGGAGTGCATGAGCGGCGGCCTCTATCGCTCGACTCCCCATCGCGTCCTCAATCGCAGTGGTCAGGCCCGGCTCTCGTTTCCGTTTTTCTTCGATCCTGGCTTTTATGCCCGCGTCGGACCGATTGCCGGACTCGCTGCCACCCCCTCAGACGGCCACGAGCGGTGGGATGGTGCGAGCGTACACGACTGGCAGGGCATCTACGGCGATTATGTACTCGCTAAAGTTGGTCGGGTCTTCCCGCAGTTGCAGCAGGCCGTCCTGTAGGAGCGACAGGGCGGCTGCTGAAGATTGATCGGGTAACCCTGTGCGTTGCTCGAAGAAAAAGTTTAGCTGCGCAACTGCACGTCGCGGACTGAAAAGCCCTTTTGTACCAGCTGGGGAGCGAGGGCAATCTGATTTTCGACCCGGTCCACGAACATGATGCCGTCGAGGTGGTCGATCTCGTGCTGGATGCAGCGGGCCAGCAGTCCCGAAGCTTCAAGGCTCATCGGCCTGCCGTTCAAGTCGCGGTAGGTGGCGACGATGCGGGCCGGACGGCGCACATCGGCCCAGACGCTCGGTACGCTCAGGCAGCCTTCTTGATCGACTTCGAGGTCACCGCTGGCCTGTTTGATAGCCGGGTTGACGAGCACCAGCGGTGGCCTGGCAGCGTTTTCGGGGTCGATATCGACGACGATGAGCCGCTTGTTGACGCCCACCTGGGGAGCAGCGAGGCCAATACCGTCGGAGCTGTACATGGTCTGGAGCATCTGGGCCGCCAGTTTGCGCACCTCGTCGTTGATGCCTGAGATCTGTTTGCTGCCCTGGCGCAGCACCCGGTCCCCGAGCGTGTGAATGGTCAGGGGCGGCTTTGCCAGTTTTTGCTTGGGGATCTGCAGTTGGTTTGCCATGTAAAGAAATCGCTCTGTTTCTTTATTATGGCATCGCCAGGATCGCCAGGAACTCTAGACGGCGACGGCCTGGACACTCAAGGCCCGGTTCCACTGGCGCGGGTGTTCGAGAATCTGACCGGTGCCCAGAGCCAGACTTGCCAGGGGCGACTCGGCGATATGCACACAGATGCGCGTCTCGCTTGCGATCAGCTCATCGAGGCCCCGCAGGAGCGCTCCGCCGCCACAGAGCACGATGCCGCGCCGGTAGATGTCGGCGATAAGTTGGGCCGGAGTGTGCTCCAGGGTGCGCCGCACCGCCTGCACGATCGTCTTAATCGGCTCGCGGATGCACTCGCGCACCTCGGCTTCGTGGACGACGAGGGTACGCGGCAGCCCCGAGAGTAGATCCTGACCGCATACCTCGAAGGTTCCGTCCTGCTCGCTGTCGATGGCCGAGGCCAATTCGAGCTTGAGCTGCTCGGCAATGTGCTCGCCTACGATCAGGTCGTAGGTCTTGCGCAGGTACTGGGCAATCACCTCGTTCATCACGTCGCCCGCCACCGGTACCGACTGGGAGACGACGCAGCCCTGGGCACAGAGTACTGCCACCTCGGTGCTGCCGCCGCCGATATCGACGATCATGCTGCCCACGGGTGAGTTGACCGGCAGACCGGCACCAATTGCCGCTGCAAGCGGTTCTTCGATGAGCAGCACCGAGCGCGCTCCTGCCTGGGCCGCCGTCTCAAGCACCGCCCGCCGCTGGACCTCGGTAACGCCACTCGGAATACCGATCACCATGCGGGCCACCGAAGCGGAAGGACCGATTGCCTGACGCACGAAGTGCTTGAGCATGATCGCCGCTGAATCAAAGTCGGTGATCACTCCCTCGCGCAGCGGGCGGGAGAGCACCAGATTTGCCGGGCAGCGGCCCAGCAACTGACAGGCTTCTTCCCCGGCCATCACCAGCTCACCGCCGTCGCGGGCCAGCGCAACAACCGAGGGTTCGGTCAATACGATTCCCTGGCCACTGCGATAAATCAACGTGTTCGCCGAACCGAGGTCTATCCCGACTTCACAGGCCGAGCGGCTAAAGAATCTAAACACAATATTCGTGCCCCTGCGCGCGTTCAGTGGACTGAAGGAATAGTTATGACCTCATTTATTTGAGGGAGAGCAGGATCTAGACGACAGGACAATGCTTACAGACAGCTTATTCTTCCCTCGTCTTTTTGGGTACTCCCTGTTTGGGTTCTCGGGTGGGGATATGTCTTTAGACATAGGCCAAAAGTACCGGTGTTCGCCTTTGGCGGCTGGAGCTGATGCGATGGATTCTGTCAACCAGCCGGTGGAGGACAGTAGAATTGAGGCAGTGTCGCAACACTGCTTCACCATTTTGGGAGCCTGAATGGACTTCGGAGTCGGTTTTCTTACGAACAACGTCATGTTGCCCATCCTGGACTTTCTGTACCGGATAGTCCCCAACTATGGCGTCGGCATCGTGCTGTTGACACTGATCGTCAAGGGACTGCTCTGGCCGCTGGGAGCAGGCTCCATTCGCAACATGCGCAAGATGCAGGTGGTGCAGCCGGAGATGCAGCGCCGCACCAAAGAAATTCAAGAAAAGTACAAAAACGACCCCGAGCGGTTGCGCCAGGAGATGTCGGGCATCTACAAGGAGTACGGCAACCCCTTCGCCGGTTGCCTGCCGCTGGTCGTCCAGATGCCGATTTTGTTTGCGCTCTTTGCCACCCTGCGCGGTTCGCCCTTCGGCGATACAGTGCAGATGACGAACGTGCAGATCAAGCCGACGACCGAGTTGAGTCAGGTGCAGGCCGAGGGCAAGAGCGGTTCCCACACGATCTACCTCAACGAGCAGCGCGAGCGCGCCCAGGTCGTCTTTGAACCGACCTCCGCCAAAGTTCCAGTCGGCCAGTCGCTGCAGTTCAAAGTCGAGAGCAGTGGTGGTCAGCCTTTTACTGCTCTGCCGGTGCGCTACGAAATTGCCTCCGGTGCTGATAAAGCCCGGATCTCAGCCGATGGTCTGTTGACGGCGAGTGCTGTGGGTGATGTCAACGTTCACACCACCGTGCCCGGCATCGCCGCCGAAAAAGGCTTTTTGTTCATCGAGCAGCTCGGTCGCACCGGCATCTCCGGCAAGGACGGCATCCACTGGGACGTGATGATTATGATCGTCCTTTTTGGCATCTCGCTCTATTTTTCCCAGAACTACACCGCCAGCAAAAACCCGAACATGACCGATCAGCAAAAGCAGATCAACAAGATCACCCCTTTTGTCTTCTCGGGGATGTTCGTCTTCTTCCCGCTGCCGGCGGGCGTGCTACTGTACATTTTGTTGTCGAACCTCTTCCAGATTTTGCAGACCTACATTCTCTACCGCGAGCCGCTGCCCGAAAATATTCAGCGCATCGTCGATCAATCCAGGCGCAAAGAAGAGGGCGACAAACCCCTGCCTTTTGAGAACAACAAGACCCGCCGCAAGAAAAAAGCATGATCGAACCTGAGACTGAGACCGAGGAAGCCCGCCGCTGGCTGCAGTCCGTCTTGCAGCTGATGGGTTTGCCCGACGGTATCCAGCTCACCCCAGCCCCCAACGACCCGGCCAGTCTGCCGTGGCTTGAGATCCGCGAGGACGGACTGACCAGCGCCCACAAGGAGCTGTTGCTGGCCCGCGAGGGCGAGGCGCTCGATGCGCTGCAATTTTTGCTCAACACGACGATGCACCTGCAGAGCGACCACAAGCAGGCGTACACGGTCGAGCTGGCCGGTTACCGCCACAAGCGCCACCAGCAACTGAGCGAGATGGCCTGGGAGGCAGCGGCGGCAGTGCGCTCCAGCGGCCAAGAATTTGTCTTTGGGGCGCTCTCAGCGGCGGAGCGCCGTCAGATTCACATGCTGCTGCAGGAGGAGCCGGATCTGGCCACCTACAGCCGGGGCAAGGAACCGGAGCGCCGTCTGGTGGTCCGGCCCCGCACCGACGAGGACGATACGCCTGGAGCGGACGAATAGCCTCTATCTGGGAGGAACACATGATGCTGCGCCCGATCGATCTGCGCGCTTTGGCCACCAGCCCCACCCGCAAAGTCGAGCTGGTAATCGACCAGCCCCTTGCCGGGTTCGAGAGTCTTACACCTGTGCAGGGAGAACTGCAGGTCATCCACCGGGGCGACTTTTTAGAAGTGCGCGGCACGGCCCGCACGATCGTCACCCTCAGCTGCGACCGCTGCTTGAAGCGCTTTAACCACCGGCTGCAGACCGATTTTGAAGAGGTGATCTGGTTGAGCGACGGCGAGGAAGAGTTGCCGCTGGAGCTGGAGGTGACGGCGGCCAACCTCGACGAGTCGATCCCCCGCGACGGCAAACTCGATCCGCTCGATCTCGTCTATCAGCACCTCTGTCTTGAATTGCCGACGCGCAATCTCTGCGACGCCGATTGCCAGGGAGTGGCGCTCAAGGACGCAGACGCCCAGAGCACCGACCAGCGCTGGTCAGCGCTCACCCAGCTTTTGACCCAGTTGGAGTTGAGCGATCCTGAGCGGGGCTAACCGGCTTTGCCGGTGAGCTTGCTGTGCTTGCGCCCGTAGCCGAAGTAGATGGCCAGGCCCAACAACAGCCAGACGAACAGGCGAATCCAGGTATCGCCCGGTAGCCCAATCATCAAAGCAAGGCAGGCGAGGATGCTCGCTATCGGCACAAAGGGCAATCCCGGACAGCGGAAGGGCCGCTCCAGCGTCGGCTGGTTGTAGCGCAAAAAGAGCACCCCGGCGCTGACGACGATAAAGGCGAACAGCGTGCCGATGCTCACCAGTTCGCCCAACAGATCGAGCGGGGCCAGACCGGCGACGATGCCCACAAACACGCCCAATAGCAGTGTCGCCACTGCCGGGGTCTTAAAGCGCGGGTGCAGGTTGCTGAAGAGCGGTGGAATCAGCCCGTCGAGGGACATCGTATAAAAGATGCGCGTCTGGCCGTAGAGCGAGACAAGCATCACCGAAGTGAGTCCGGCGATCGCCCCGATTTTGACCAGGCTCGAAAACCACTGCAGGCCGATGTGATCGACCCCCAGGGCGATCGGATCCGGGACGTTGAGCTTCGTGTAGGGAATGATACCGGTGAGGATGCCCGAGACGAGAATATAGAGGATCGTGCAGATAAATAGCGATCCGAGAATGCCTAACGGCATGTCGCGCTGGGGGTTCTTGGCCTCCTGGGCAGCGGTGGAGACGGCATCGAAGCCGATGTAGGCAAAAAAGAGCACCCCTGCTCCCCGCAGGATGCCAAAAAGTCCGTAGTGCGGCTCTCCCTTGGCATCGACGACCGGGGCCGGGATAAAAGGTGTCCAGTTGGCCGGGTCGATGTGGCCGACGCCGATGGCGATAAAGGCGACGATCACCGTGAGCTTGATAATCACGATTACACCGTTGAAGGCCGCCGACTCGCTCACCCCCACTACCAGCAACAGCGACAGGGCAAGTACGACCAGAAAAGCGGGCAAATTGAACACGCCGTGGCTGAGCACGGCACCGCCCGCGCCTTTGATCTCAGAGCCGAGGGAACTGGTCAGTTGGGGCGGCAGGACAATGCCAAAGTCTTTTAAGAAGCTCACCACGTAGCCCGACCAGCCCACCGCTACCGTCGAGGCGCTGATCGCGTACTCGATAATCAGATCCCAGCCGATGATCCAGGCGACCAGCTCGCCCAAAGTGGCGTAGGCGTAGGTGTAGGCGCTGCCCGCCACCGGGATGAGGGCGGCAAATTCGGTGTAGCAAAGACCGGCAAAGGCGCAGGCGATGCCCCCCAGGACAAAAGAAAGCACGATCGCCGGCCCGGCGTGCTCCGCCGCCGCGTGTCCGGTGAGCACGAAGATGCCAGTGCCGATGATGGCACCGATCCCCAGGCTGATCAGGCTGACGGGGCCGAGGCTGCGCTTGAGGCAATCTTCCTCCGGTCTTTTTTCGACCTGCAGGTCGCTCACGGATTTTTTGAGCAAATATCGACTGAGGGTCAACGCCTTGTCTCCTGGCAGAATGTTAAAACCCATTTAAACATTGCACCCTCCGCGCTGGGGGGCAGCAGCAAAACGTACATTTAGGGCGGCTTGAGCTGCAGGTTTCGATGAGAAAAAACAGGGCAGCCAAACTGGATGCCCTGAAAGCGGTCCAGCAGGGTCTACTGCTGATTCTGGCGGTCGTAGGGGGAGGGCAGATTGAAGGGCCGCCGGAGAATGGGCTGGGCCCGCCAGTCGCGCCGGGGCCCCTCGAAGCGCCAGTCGGGCCGCTGGGGCCCCTCACCGATTGGTCGGCAGAGCATCGTATCGGTGGTCACCAGTTGCCCGCCCCCTGTCACGTGGGGAGGGCGCGGCGTGCAGCGCAGGGGCTGGTCCGGCGAAGTTTGGGCAAGGACGGGAGCGCCGATCAGTAGCGGGGTGACAAGAGCGAGCAGTACGGGGGTTTTCATCCTGTGGTCTCCTGGTGCAAAGCGAAACGGGCAGGCTTGTTGGGCTTTCTTCTTTGTAAAAGCCAGTGTTGAGCAGCGCCTCTATCTGGCGCGCAAACCTGCCTGCGTCAAAGCGCATCGATGCGGCCTGCAGCGACGGCGGGCGAGAATTAAGAGTTCAAGGGCGCTCGGCGGCAGGATAGCGATCGAAGACTTTCTTGAGCGTCTCTACATCCCTCAACGAAGGACCGCTTACCCCAGAGACCGTTGGGTACATAATGTCATCGTCGCTATCACTGTGTCCCCAAAGACCCAGGGCATGGCCCAGTTCGTGGCTGAGGACTTTGCCTGCCAGTCTTGCTTGATCTGCGGTTCTATAGCGCAACGGGTAAGCCAGATTCAGCAGAATTGTTGCCGCCTGATCCGGCATGGCAAGAGTCTCGGAACGGGTCGGACCTTGATTTCCGTCTTGCAAGACAAATACGACCAAAACATCCGCCTCAGTTGGCTGATTCACCTCAACAAACTGGACACGCTTATCCGTCGCATCCTGCCAGCTTCTGGCAGCATCCAGGACAGCCTGATAGAAACGGGGTTCCGGGGCTGGACCAATATAGAGGCGGACAGGGGAACGCGAAAAAGGGGTGATCGCTCGATAGCGCATCCTGGCTGGCCGTTGTTCGTCCATAAACGCCAGGTAGTCTCCTGCTACAACCGGCGGATTCCGAAAAGGAAGTACACCAGGCTTTAGCGGACAATCCTGCAAATGAATCCCCAAGCTGGTAATCCGGTAGCGGTAGTAATTTAGATTATCCCCAGGCAGGGAATCGGAATCCTTTTGAATTGCGAGTGCGTAGGCACAACTGAGCAGGCCCGAACTCCCGGATACCTGCATCTGTGCTGCTTGCTCAATATCAGCCATCGCTACTTCCAATGCCCCTCCTCCCTTCAACAAAGCCTGCCCCATCTGCAGATACACCCAGCCGAGGGCAGCGTGAGCCTGTTGCGAAGGCAAATCAGCCAGCGATGCGCGCAGGTGAGTGGCAGCAACAGACCACTCTTGTCGCCCAATTGCAGCAACAGCCTGGTTGTACAGGCTGAGAGCCTTGGCAGTTCTGATCGCCGCCGATTTTGTGACTGGAGTAAAAGTGGCATCTGTCAAACGAAGACCATCTTCATTGGCTGATTTTCGAAGTGGATTGGGCAGCGCCAACGGTTGCGAAAGGCGGACTCCGACGACTTGATGAGCAAACACTCTAGAGGTATAGGCACGCCGCTGATTGCCGAGATATTTGACAATCACTTCTCTGGTAGGAAGAATTTCCGATTGTGCAACTACCGGCCATTTTTGCTCTCCAATCGTATCGAGGATCAAGCGATGCCCAAAAGGTATAGCAGGCACGAGTCGCCCCTGTACTGGTGTGGCGCGCAACAACAAAGGTACACCATTTTGATCCTCTATATTGCTCAACAACTTGCCGCTAACTGCGCGGGTCTCACTCTGAGGCAACTCAATGTCCGCATTGAGATCGAGAAGAATAGGCAAGAAAGTTTCCGCTGCTATCTGAGTGGGTGCTGTCTGCCAGTCAGGTGTATAGGCTGACAGGTGAACATCACCCTTGACATCCACTCTCAAAGATTGGATAGCCTCAGTGCCTTCTACCAATACTGTCAGCCGCTGGATCCGAGGAGAGCGAACCTCGGCAAAGAGTGCCTGCGCTGTCCTTTGCAGAAATTTTGTGCTAGCGACTGGATCTATCCGTACCAGCAGGGTTCTATCCTGCAGAGCCATTGAGCGAACATGGCCCCAACCGAAGTACTGCTGTACTGCCAGTTCAGGTGAAGCCGGGATAACCTGCAATGTCCGAGTTGCTGCAGGCTGATCGCTAGGGGCAGCAGGCATCATGGGAAGTCGGCCATCCGCCAGAGTTAGGGCTACCTCCAGTTCTTCTTTGCCTCGCAGTACTCGTAGCAGTACCCTCTGGCTTGGCTGGTATCCTTTGAGGGCGGCTTGAATATCAGATTCTTGAGAAACAGGGGTGCCAGCCACCGCGAGCAACACATCTCCGTGACACAACTGCGACTGCTGCGCCTCCTCTGAAATCCAACCAACCAACTGCAAACGACCCGGTTTGCCGTCAAGTGCCGGTAATGGCCGCAGCAGCAATCCCAGAAGGCTGCTGCCACTGGCGTACATTGGGAGTGCGAAAGCAGGTAAAGCCGTCACAAGTACAGCCACCACCGTTAGACTGATTCGCTGCCAAAAAGTTATGAGTTTAGACAAGAGACGTTTAGCCATTTACCTGCTGCACTAGCGGATTAAAAAGGGGCAGGTCAACGAGCTGCTGAAGATCGCCTTTTTGGGAATAGCCGGTGATAAATGGATTGCGAGCATGAGTAATGACCTGAATATCGTACAGTTCGGCGATATTGCTGTGGAATTCAAGCGAAGCCTCCCACGTACCAGTATGAATATTAACTACCTCGACACTACATTTCAGATCTTGAACTTTTTCCTCGATCTGTAGTCCTCCAAAAGTTGACTTCTCACGAATCTTAGAAAGGCCAACGAACGCATAAGGACCGAAAAAAGCAAGTCCGCGCAAAAAACCGGGAAGATAAATCATTGGCTCAAAACCTAGACTATTCACTATTCCCAACTCGCCTGTTCCAGAGGAAAGAACCCATAGTAAATTTTCATACACTCGTGGGGAGTGGGGCATCGAAAGCCCCTCGCAAATGATGCAATTATGTTCAACATCCATAACAATACCGCCCGTGGCTCGGTTCTCGCGCCAGCCCCCCCTGCTATTTGTAGCACCGAGAGCAGTAACATAGCGGATCCTTCCGTCTTCAAGGGCGAGACCATTAAGATGACAGCGATCTTCTCCAGTTAATTCTGTGATAAAGTGTGGCTTCCATAATGGAACGAAACTATGGTCTGAGGAAAGCCCACCTATACAAGAATAGGCGCTACTTACTACGAGCGCCTGCTCATTTGTAAGTAGAACATCATGAGAGGCAATGTTGCCTGTAAAGTATGCTATACGAGGCACGTAAAGTTCATCGTATGATTCTAGAGGATAGTAACTTTTGATAAGATGCTGCGATCGCTTAAAAGAAAGCACCTGATTTTCTGTTGCTAGTAAAAGACCTTGAGAATGGGGGTAGCATCCCATCGCTTTACGATAATTCCGTACATTTGCTGAAACATCTATTCCATTGCTTGAGATTATACAGAGACATCCTGCTTGATAGGTTGTTACTGCTAGCGAAATGCCAAGTTTATGGAGAATTTTCGGGAAACTGAGAGAGTAATCGTAGTCAAATTCAGGTCGTGGCAAAGCATCAGAATCGTCCGCAATCACTCCTTCTATAGTGCCATGCTCCACTATCGCCTCCATATATCACTAGTCACTTGCATTCGACAATTTTTCTTAGGATCTGAATGTACTTTCGGCCTTAACTAGATTGTATGTAGAGAGACGATGGTGCCACGCATGTTTCCTTAAAAGCAGCAAATTTTGCATCATAATTATTAATCATCTACTATGACTAAATCCTAGAAATATTAGAAGAACTCCAGCTATTAGTAGCAAACTGCTAAGTAGTCGTTGGACTGACCATATCTGTTCTGAATACTTCGAGGTGTAAAAGGCACCATGTGTGAAAAGCCAAATTCCTAAAAACACCCTACTTGCTTCAACTCGACCGCTTAAAAGCATGACAAAAGCTGCAACCAATGCCCCTAGTCCTACTAGCCAAATGGAGAACCACACCCATTCGCTCATGTTCGCTTTCCAATGCAATTTTTGAAAACTCTCTTACCACACCTGCTTCCCTTGTAGCACAATGATCGCAGTCAGCAGCATATTAAACGGTTACAAATGGATAGATGCCTGTGCCAGGATCGGCACAAGTATTTATACAATACCACAATGACAGAACAATTATGAGTATACAAAGTGCAACAATTAATGCCGCAAATTTTGGAGAAAAATATATCGACAGGAGTCCGATTAATGAGTTGATAGTATTCACTAAGCCAAGACCCGCCAAACAACTATTGACACATTCCAAAAACCCGTTATTGGGAGCGCCTTGAGCGATATCTGATTTCACTGTTGTTACGTACTGTAGACCTTGGGAGGTAAAGTTCTGGCCGGTCACATCAATTATGGACTGGCCTGCATATACAGTACCGCCCGTAATTGCTCCATTCGAATCCATAGTTGCTATTGCAAACAGTACACCATTTTGAGCGATTGTAAAATACGTATCAGAATTAGTCTTGCTATAGTAGTATGTTAAACTTCCTAAAGGAGCCTGAGTCGTACCATCAAAAAGAGCAATGTAAAAGCTGCTGTTCGGATTGTTAACATCCGCTGGAATGCCAACAAATACATTGGAATCAATGCCAAGTACAACTGCATTGGTGAAATTCCCTCCTACAGCACTCGCGTATTCGGGGAAACCACATGTAGATTGGCTAAGCTGTATAAATAGTGTTGCAGTAGATTCTGAAACTGTCGATAGCGTCGCTGTCTGAGCAGCAACTGGTGGCAGATTTGCAAAAGGCATGCATGCAGCTAGCAAAGTAGCTAGCATTTCTATAGTTTCTCTTCTCTTCATTTTGATGCTCCGTTGATTTACTAATCGCTTGATAGTTTCAAAGCTTGAATGGCTCTTTTAGTTTGTTGGAGTGCAAGCATCCTATAACCATGAAAATCCGTGCTATCCTTCGTCGCTAAATACTCCCGATCCTTCTTTAGATCGTTTAGTACCTGTTCTATACTTGGTTTGCTTCGTGGTTCTGCAGTGTAAGATTGAAAAGATTGCTTGACAATTCGCAGTCCATTTTCCATGTTTACGATTGCAGTAGCAACATGTATTAAAGCTTTTTTCTGACTGTTATTTAATAGTTCACCTAGCGTTTGTAAATCAGCACGGCACTGGCGCAAGTTGTCAACAGCTAAGAGAAAATTTGGATTAACTGTTGTCCTTTTTACAGCCGGTAATGCTGAAAGCTCACTACTTATTAATCGCTCCATATTCAATATCGCAAATTTGACATTCTTTTGCGCTTGGGCGACTTCTCGAACAGGATCTGGCCGACTAGCAGAACCGAGCTTTTGTCGGACGCGCTGTAGATTATGCAGTGCTGCCTTAGCATAAGGGTCAACGTTCCCATTAACAACTGGTTCTGGTGAGGCTGAACTAGGAATAACTAGTGAAATATTCCCTGAAGATTTCAGTACCTGCTCAAGATTACGGATTGCAAAGTTAATATTCTGCAAAGCGAACACGCGCAGCCCTTGGTATTCATCCTTAATGTTTACAACATTAATTCGAGCCTGTCGCAATATAGTCAGCGCAGCTTGCATATTAGATGTGCTTGCAGCTCTTACAGGATTACTGGATCCACTTACAAGAAGCGCGCTTGCTGCCGCCAATGAAACACAAATTTGCTTACGAATATTCATCGCAGTCCCTCTTTTGCGGATCAGTATTATTGTTTGTCTTTGCCTTAGGCTACGTCTACTGAGTGAGGTCAGAGAATAGCGCTAGTCAACCTATGCTCAAATGAACTAAATCACAATTTCGTTGTACATCTCTCATTATGCAAGGTAGCATCCCTCAAGACAGTAGACCGGCGGTAATGGTGGCGGTGGCGGTGGTTGGTATGGTGGGGGTGGAGGAGTATAGTAGGGAACGTAGTAAGGAGGAGAATAGTATGGAGGTACCGTTGGCGTATAGCTTCCATAACACTGCGTTTGTGCAACAGTGCCGTTCAGTTTTCCTTTTCGCCTTGTCTTTTTCTCTACGTCTGTGGATGTTGCTACGTCAACCTTAGTTACTTCAAACCATGGAACAAGTGTTTCGAGAACATTGTTTAGAATCATATTCTCTGAAGAAACATCGTTCCTCAATGTGCTCTCAACTGAGTGATCAGCGTTCTCTTCAAGGCTTGCTACCTTTCTATTAGATGTTGCCAGAACCGAACTTCCAAGATCAAAACCAAGTATGGAAGGAAGCGTAGCTACTACAGCAGAAGAGTGCTCTAGATTAGCTTTCTCTTCATCAGCTACTACTTTAATGTCATTCAACCGTACAAATGGTGCTAATGCTCGATTAATTTTACAGCTTTGAGCGTAGCTCGGAATACTTCCCCAAGAAAGAATCCCTGTTGTAGTGAGTAAAAAGAACGGGCAAATATATGCCATTCGATGCAATTGAGTGGGTTTCATGAAAGCATACCTTTTGACGATTGCACGCGAAGCTAGTCTGGCCCTAGTCTGCGCATGTTCGTAGGCTCATGCTTAGATGCTCTTTCTAAGCAATTTAGAAACGCTACCGCTATCTACCAGGATCGAGCTTGGGTCCCAGTCCGGCTAGGCTTGTGCGCTTTTCGCACTTCACGGTATACAGTGAAAGCTACGACACTGGAAGAACGTGAACAATGCAACAAACTCTCTTACTATTTGCACTCCTCACACCTGTGAATATTGCATTTTAAGATGCTGTGTTCCGTAAAATTCGCTACATTTTTGACCTGCTAGCACTAAATTCCCTTGTATTAAGTATGCAGAAAATGCAAGTCTCTTTTTGATATTTTTTCGACTACCTTGCTATAAAGTATTTGACAGAAGTAGTTCGGGCTGCTCTCTGGTGGCTCACGATCGGACAGTAATCTAGGATTCGTAAAAGCGGATACCAATGTTGGTGCCGCCTACTAAGGCTCTAATCGCCATCGGCAGGCTCTTGAGCACGATTCGCTCTACCAGCTGTTTGCCGATAAGTTGTTCGCGGTTGCCGGCCTCAGCCGTTGCGGCCTGGGGCGACGGTGGGGGATGGCTTACTCCAGGGGGCAAAGATGGGCAATAGCAACAGTCCAGGTACTGCTGCCAGGGCGGTGAGGGCAAAGAACAGCGGCCAGCCGGTGGCCTGAGCGACGGTGCCGGTGGTAGAACCCAGCACAATGCCGCCTACGGCCATCAGGCTCGACAGGAGCGCGTACTGGGTAGCCGAATAGCGCGGATCGCACAGGCTGATTAAAAAGGCGACGAAGGCGGCTGTCCCCAGACCGGCACAGCCGTTCTCGACGCTGACCACAGCGGCAAGGAGAAGCGCGTTCTTGCCCGCAAAAGCGAGCAGCACGTAGCCGAAGTTGCTCGCTGCCTGCAGGATGCCAAAGACCCACAGCGAGCGGTTGATGCCCAATCGGCCCAGGATGGCTCCGCCCGCCAACAGCCCCAAAGCTGTCGCAAAAAAGCCGACGCCGCCTTTGATGTCGCCAATCTGGCCCAGGCGGAAGCCCGTCTGAATGAGAAACGGCGTCGCCATGCGCGTCGCCAGGGTGTCCCCGAGCTTGTAGAGGACGATAAACACCAGGATCGCCGCCGCCCGGCCAGTGCCCGAGCGCGAAAAAAATTCGATAAGCGGTAGGCGAACGGCGTCGCCGATGCTCTCGGGCGGCTGCAGCTTCTTTGCCTCCGGTGCCCAGAGCGTCGCAAAGGTGCCGACGGCCATCAAAGCGGCCAGCCAGAGGTACGTCCGGGGCCAGGAGATCCACTCGGCCAGCTTGAAGGCAAAGGCGCTGGTAAAAAGCAGGGCGAGCCGGTAGCCCAGCACACCCAGCGCCGCGCCGTTGCCCAATTCTGCCGGTAAGAGAACGTCGCTCTTGTAGGCGTCGTAGGCGACATCCTGGGTGGCGCTGAAGATGGCGATGAGCAGCGCCAGAGCGGCGATCGCCTGTACGCCCCGGTGCGGGTCGAAGGCCGCCATCGTAGCCAGTGCCCCAGCCATCGCCAGTTGCATCGATAAAAGCCAGCTGCGCCGCCGTCCCAGTACGGGCAGGCTAAAGCGATCCACCAGGGGCGACCAGAGAAATTTGAGCGCGTAGGGCAGGCCAACCAGGGTGATGAGCCCGACGGTCTCAAGGGCGATGCCGTCGCCGGTCAACCAGGCTTGCAGGGTGTCGGCGGTGAGGTTGTACGGTAGGCCCGAGTAAAAACCGAGCAGAAACAGAACGGCCAGCTTGCGACTGGTAAAGAGGTGCCGGATCGAGCGGGTCTGTTCCAAAAGAGCGGCGCAGGCAACTGCCAGCGACTGTAGCACAGGGCTGCCCGCTGCCTCAGTCGGCGGTGCCCGGTTCTTCGCCACTGCGGGCATCTCCGTCTTCCCACCAGCCTGACAGCCCCGGTCCCAGCCGCTCCGGGTGCAGTCCGTGGCAGCGAATCCGAAAAAAGCATTCGGCGCAGATGGCCGGATCGTCGCTCATCCGGGAGGTGCGCAGCTGGGGAAGAGCCCGTTCAAGGCGCTGCCGGTCGGCTATGAGCTGTGTCTGGCTGTATCGGAGGTGAAAGGGCTGCTCGGGATAACGGGTAAACCAGAGCGTCAACTGCACCTGCTCGGGGGCGATCGGGCGATTGTCGTTCAATTGACTGCCCACCAGACAGACCAGTAGCAAAGGCAGGCGCACCGGCCAGGCAGCCTTTAATTCGGCATCCGGCGGACGCTCAAGGCCCGTATCCCACTGGACGATGGCGAATCTGGTTCCCACCGCGAGCCGGTGCAGCTGCACGCCCACGCGCCACTCCCCCATCTGAACGTGCAGAGGGTATTCAAGATACAGCCGCCCGGCGAACTTTGCCTCGGGGCTTTGCAAAAATTGCTCCCACCCGCGTGCCACCTCCGCTTCGAGGCAGGCGCGTTGCCGCTCTTTTATTCGTCCTTTTGCCATCAGCTCCGTGTAGCGGCGGTAGCGGCGCTGCCCGGCGATGCGTTCGTCTTCTACCGCCGGTAGGAGCCGATCGATGTAGAGGTAATCAAAGAGCCGCCCGCAGCGCTCAAAAGCAGCAAAGGCAGCAGCGCCCAGTACGGGTGGCCGTTCAACCATCGCGGGCGACTGACTGCAGCAGCGCAAACAAGCGGGAGGGCCGTTGCTCGCGGCCAAACAGATCGCGGCTGGCCGTACTTAAAACCAGCCGTCGCCGGGCACGGGTAATCGCGACGTACAACAGTCGCAGCCGCTCGGCGGCCAGATCGATAAATGCCTGGTCGGTGGCGGAGTGCTGCCCCGGCTGGGGCCGGACGGCGGCCCGCAACTCGGAGAGCGCTTCGGCGCGCATGTCGAGGCCGTCCAAAAAATACAACCCGCCCGGTCGGTCCTCCCGCAGCACCGGGTACTCGTAGGCGCTCAGGCCACTCAAGAAGACTTCGTCCCATTCGAGGCCCTTGGCGCGGTGGGTGGTGGCGACGGTGATCGCCCCGGCCTCCGGCGCAAAGGAGAATGCTTCGGAGGGCAAATTGTTGAGCGCGCCGTCGAGGATGGCCTGGATCTCGTCGGCCACCTGCTGCCAGTCGGCGCTGTTGTGGTCTAAGACGCGCTCGAGCTGATCGACTACGTAGTTGCCCAAAAAGATCTCGGCGCTGCTGCGGTAGAGGGTCTGGACCACCAGCCGCAGCACCTCCGGCCAGGGCGAACGGGCCGCAAGCAGCCAGCGGGCCAGCTGCGACATCAACTGGTGCAAAGGCGGCTCCCCCGGCAGGCGGTGCGCTGTACCAGGAGCCGGGAAGAGCAATTTCTCAGGGGTAACGCGCAGCAGCGATTCTTTGTGGGCGGCCATCCGGCTTTTCGGCAGCCCCGCCCAGTCCGCCAACGCTTCGCAGGCTGCCACCAGGCGCAAGGAAGAAGCGGGCTGGGCAAAAAATTCGCACAGCACCCGCAATCTTTCGATGAGTTCCCGCTGGCTGGGATTGCTGCGCAACAGGTCGAGGCTGCGCACGTCGGGATGCTGGCGCAAGGCTCTGAGCACCTGGGCTCCCAGTTCGTTGGTGCTCACCAAGATGGCGAAGCTGTGGCTGGGGCGCTCCCGCAGGGCAGCGATCGCCATCCGCGCCACCTCTGCCATCTCCTGTTCGGGCTGGCCGTCGATGATCGCAAAGTGAATCGCCGCCTCGCTGTCGCTCGGGTTGGCCGCTCCGGTCGTGGCGGTGCGGATGTGCTGGACGACCAGAGCCCGGCGCAACTGCGGGTTGGGGTGATCGGTTGCTGCCCAATCGACCAGGGCGTTGGCCAGCTCGATAATCCGGGGGGCGGAGCGGCTGGACTCTTCGAGCACGACCGGGCGGCTGTTGCGGCAAAAGCGGCGAAAAAAGCGCGGCTCGGCGGTGGTAAAGGTGCTCATCACGCTCTGGTTGGGATCGCCCACGCGCACGAGGTTGCCCGTGCGGGCGCTCAAAAGTTGCAGCAGCCGCTCCTGCAGGGGCGAGCTGTCCTGGGACTCGTCCTCGAAGAGGTAGTCGTACCACTGCTCGACCTCGGCGCGCACCGCCTCGTCCTGCTCAATCAGATCGACTGCCCGCCAGGCTAGATCGTCGTAGTCGAGCTTGCCGGTGCGATTTAACTCAGCCTGGTAGCTGCGGTAGACCGGCAGCGCCCAGGCAAGAAAACCTTCTCCCTCCGCCTCGATCGAGCCGGGTGCCAGGCGGTAGCTCTTGGCTGAGCGGATCACCTCGCGGCACATCGCCTTAAAGCCCCGGCTGAAGGCGGCGCGGTTGCGGGCCATCCGCTCAGCCTGCTGGGCCTGGGGCAACAGCGGCTCCCAGATCCGACTGTGGTTGCGCAGCCACGACTGGGTGAGGCGGCTGATAAAGCGCTCCTGCTCGTAACCTTCTAATAGATCGATCGCCTCAAAACCCAGGCGGCCATGAAAGTGCTGCAGGATCTTGAGCGCCAGCGAGTGCAGGGTAAAAGCCTCCAGCCTCCCCAGCACGCCCTGCTGGTGCAGGCGCTGGTTGATCCGGGCCGCAAGGTGCGCCCGCGCCGAGCGCATATAAGTAAAGATCCCCAGCCGCTCAGGCGGAACACCGCGCTCGACCACCAGCTCGACAATCAGCGCTTCGAGCGTAAAGGTCTTGCCGCTGCCGGGGACCGCCGAGATACCCAACCGGCCCCCCGCGTAGCGCAGCACCTCGCGCTGGGCCGGTCGCAAAATGGTTTCGCTCAGTAGCACGCTCGCTCCTGGACAAACGTCCCTGCGCAGGCGATCTTAAACCGTCCTGGCGGGCGCAGTAAAGTACTGCTTGCAAACCACTGCTCTCAGCGCTAAGCTTTTAGACGATTTGCTGTGACTCGCTGAGTCGTAGCATCCTGTGCGCCTCCTGTCCGGATTTCCACTTGTGGAATTGTCTAGCTTACCTATGCTCCAGTGTGATCGCCTCTGTCGGCAGGGAGCATGAAATCCGGAGTATGTCGGTTTCCGCCGCCCCGGCCCACCGTCGGGGCGGTTACTTTTTAATCAGCTGCCCAACGGCAGAGCCGCTCGAACAGGGCGTTCGGCTCAAGCTTCACGGTTTTTCCGCCCTCGACGCGCAGCGCCTCCGACTGGCCGACGAACTGCTTGCCACAGGCTCTAGCAGTAAATACTCGAATCAAAAAGCGGTCATCGCTGCAGCCGGTGGCGACGAATATCTGGCCCGGTTCGAGTTCCTGGGCGAGGGTGTCGGTGCGGCTGCTCTCTCGATCGACTTCGATGTAGGCTCTACCGGAGAGGGCACTTTCGATTTCAAGGCGCACCAGAGCGCTCGCCCGGCAGCGGTTGACAGGTTCATCCGCCAGGGACGGGACTGCCAGAAGCGCGCCGGCAGACAGAACAACGAAAGCCAGATGGGTAGATAGCCAGTTGCTGCTCGCGAACATGAGCACTTTCTCATGCCTGTTTCAGTAACACTTTAACTGCTCCTTCGAGACTGGAAACAGGATTAGCCCAGGTGCGCAGACGCCGGCTAACCGTGTGCAGAAGGAGGTAACCTATGTTCAGTTCAAAGCAGCTCCGCCCGCCCTGGCGCGTGGGGCTGGCTGCCGGTGCGCTCGGCATATTGCTGGGCGCGGCCAGCCCTGCCTGGTCGGTTCAGCTTGCCAGCGGAAAGACCTATTTTCTGAATGTGCCCAAGTTGCTCAACACCACGGCTTATAACCGGGTGATCAACTTTCAGTCCAACTTTGTCTTCACGATCGCTGTGCCTGCCAACGCCGGCGAGCCGCTCAAGCGGGTCGAGATCGACCTGGGCGATTACGGTACGGACATGTACCTGGATCTGAATCGCTCGCTGGTGGTTCAGGCCGATCAGCCCGATCAGCGCTACGCGATCGAGAAGATGAGCCGCGACCCCGATCCGCGCAAGCCGGTGGTCTCGCTGTCGCTGGCTGAGCCGGTACCTCCCGGCAACACCGTGCGCCTGGAGTTATTTGTCGCTGTCGGGCCGCGTATCGGCGGCACCCACTTGTTCGGGGTGACAGCCTATCCGCCTGGAGAGAACGCCCACGGCCAGTTTCTTGGTTTTGGGCGCACCCGGATCGACGACAACTGATTTACGGGCCTCTCTTTGGGGAAGGACGGGGGGCCGGTTGGCCCCCTTTTTTTGGAAGACCTTCCCTGCGGCCCCTCACCCCCAGCCCCTCTCCCACAAGGGAAGACAAGCCTGCAACTGACTTCACCCATCCCCTCTGCAGCCCAGTGACAGTGAACCCCCCCTCTTCTCCTCTGCCCGGCGGGGCAGGGGAGGAGAGCGGGGGGCAGGGGGGGTGTGGAGGGGTGGGGACGGTTTTAGAAGTACCCAAAAAAGCAAAAGAACGATTAGCTCCCAAAATCTGCTTCCCCCACTCCAGCCCAAAACCGCGCTTTGAGCCTGTTTCAAAACTGCCCCGTCGCCGCCCGAAAAGTGGCCAGCGCCCGCTCGTAATCGGCCTGGGCGTCGATCTGCCGGGTGCGGGCGCTAGCGGCGGCCCGCTCGCGCTGGTTGACCAAAAACAGGGTACTGTCGCCCAGGGCAAAGCGGTCGCGCTCGCCCTGCTCCAGCTGGATAGCGAGCTGTACTTCCTGCTCGGCGTTGCGGTAGCGCTCGTAGGCAGCGTCGATAGCCGCCGCCGAGTCGGCGACGTCGGTGAGGATGCGCTGGCGCTCGTCGAGCGAGTCGAGGTCGATCTTCTGCATCTTGAGCTGTGCCTGGGCGATCAGACCGTCGGCGGTGCGCTGGGCGAGGGGCAAGCTCACCGCCACCCCAAATTTGAAGGTGGCTCCGACCGAGTTGGTGCCGGTGTCGATGCCGGGGCTGAGGTAGAGGTCGATGCCCGGCAGGCGCTGGTTTTCGGCGAGGGCCAGATCCAACCGGGCGCTCTCGCGCAATAGCTGCAGCTGCTGCAATTCGGGACGTCGCTCAATCGCCTGCTGCTGGGCAGTGTCGATCATCCCTTCCGGTAGAGCCACCGGCTCTGCGAGAGTGACAGGCAGCCGGGAGATGTCCGGTGGCTGGGGCGGGTTGCCGTCCGCCTGCCACAGATAGAGCGAGAGTTTGAACGCTTCTTTTTGGGCGTCGCGCTCGGCTTTGACCAGGTCGCCCCGGCGCAACTGCACTTCTTGATTGGCTTCGACGGCGTCGATAGAAGGCAGATCGCCTGAACCAATGCGGTTGCCCACCGCTTCGGCGCGCTGTTGGGCGAGGGCGAGCAACTGGCGGGCCACCAGCAGCTTGCGCCCGGCTGCTACCCAGTCCCAGTAGCTGCTGGCCGCCTTGAGCTTGAGCTGCTGGCGAGTCTGCACCAGCTGGGCAGCGCTGAGCGGTTCGCCCAGTTCGGCCTGCCTTTCGGCGACGACCTTTTCGTTGAGGCCGAGGCCGCGCAACAGCGGCACCGAGAAGGCGACGAAGTATTCGCCGGTGTCGCCGGTCGAGGAGAGGGGCGACTTGACGTTGCCGATGTTGTAGCGCGCTCCGACCGCGTACTTGATGCCGGTGCGGGTCGGAAATTCGAAGCTGAGGGTGTTTTGAAACGCGCTGGCGAATCTGCCCCGGCTGGAGGTGCTGTTGTATTCGAGATATTCGCTGGCGGCGGTGAAGGCCGGGTCGAAGGCTCCCTGCTTTTCGAGCCGTTTGGCCGAAGCGATGCGCCGCTCGAGGTTTGTGCCGAGCAGCTTCGGATGGTACCGCTCGACGCGGGTGAGCACTTCTTCGAGCTGGAGCGGTTGGGGCGTTTCCGGCTGGGCCCAAACCGGCTGGAGTGCCAGACAGCTCAGTACAGCCGCGATGGGAATGGCGCGGTGGTAAGCCATAAAGGTGGTTCTAGCTCTTGGTCTTGGTCTTGACGGGCTGGGCCTGGATGGTGGGCGGAAAGGCATTAAATTGCCGCCACAGCTCAAAACCCAAGGAGACGGTATCGAGCATGATCCAGCCGGTCGCCTCGGTGCCGGGGCGCAGGTACTGGGCACCGGGCCAGGGCTGCTCGCCCCGCTCGCGCACCGCCTGCGGGTCAGGCACGACGATCACCCGGTAGCGGCTGCTGCCGTCGTCGATGGCGTCGATCACCGCCACCCGGCCCGCAAAAGTACCGACGGCGACGGAGGGCCAGCCGACGAACTGAACGGCGGGCCAGCCGGCAAACTGCAGCCGGACCTGCCGCCCTGGGGCGACCAGGGGCGCGTCGTTGTCAGAAAGATACAGCTCCACTGCCCGGTCGTTCGTCTCCGGAGCGACGATGGCGAGCACGTCTCCTGCCTTGACCGTCTCGCCGGGGCCGACTTTGAGCAACCGCACGACCACACCGGCACTGGGGGCGCGCACGATGCGCTGCAGGTTGCGACCGCGCAGGTTGGCGATATCGACTTCGAGCTTGAGGATGTCGCCCTCGATCGTGGCCAGACTCTCGCGGGCACTGGCGAGGGAAGCGCGGGTGCTGGCGAGGGAAGCAGCGGTGTCAAAGACGACTTTTTGCTGGTCGAGCCTGCCAATCGATACGTCGCGCCGGGCTGCGTCGAGGGCAGCCTGGGCCCGCTCGCGCTCGGTGCGGGCGCGCTCAAAATCGAGTTCTGCCAGCTCTAGATCGCGCCGGGAACGCAGCCCTTTGGCGTTCAGTTCCTGCAGGCGCTTGCGGTTGAGTTCGGCGGTGGTGTAGCTGGCAGCAGCGGCGGCGAGTGCCTCGCGGGCGGAGCGCTGGCGGTCTACACTCTGGCGGGCCTTCTCACCGGCTGTAGGAATGGCGACGCTGCGCGACTGCTCGATCGCGCCTATCTGACCAGCCAGCTCCGCGATGCGTCCCCGGGCGGCGTCGCGCTTGCGCACGAGAGTCAGCCGCTGCTGCTGGAGGCGGGTGAGCTGGTCGCTATCGAGAAACTTGGCATCGAGGTCGCTCAGCTCAGCTAGAACTGTGTTGGCTTTTACTGCCTGTCCCTCCCGGACGTGCCAGCGCACCAGCCTGCCGGGAATCTGGGCCTCGACTCCCTGGGGCCGCTGCATGGGCGAGAGGACCATCACCTTGCCCTTGCCCGCCACCGACTGCTGCCAGGGAATGAGCCCCAGGCCCAGACCCACCATTACGACGAGCAGAATGAGCACGGTGGCAAGGACAAATAGAGGTGCGGGCGAGACCAGTTGGCCCAGGGAGCGCAGCTGGGGAGGCGATTTGTAGCGTTCGGGCAGCAGTCCGGTCATAGAGAAATAGCCAGATTGGGGAACAAGGCGGCAAAGCGGCTCGTGGAGCGGCGGCTCAGTTCAACTGGGCTGCCGGATTCGACGATCCGGCCATCGGCGAGCACGTGCACGATCTCGGAGCGGGTGACCACCTCCGGGTCGTGGGAGATGTTGAGCAGCGTCCAGCCGTGGGAGCGGCTGTAGATGTGATCGAGGATGGCGAGCTTGTCGCACTCGTCGATGCCGGTAAAGGCTTCGTCGAGGATCAACAGCTGCGGGCGGGCCACCAGGGCGCGGGCGATGAGCAGCCGCTGGGCCTGGCCGCGCGAGAGGTTGCGCCCGCCGCTGACGAGCTGGGTGCGCAGACCCTCCGGCAACTTAGCAAGTTCGTCGCTCAACTGCGAAACTTCCAGTGCCCAGACGACATCCTCGTAGCGGATAAAAGAGCGCCCGAGCACGATATTCTGCTCGATGCTGCCTTCAAAAATTTCATCGTCGGTGTCGCCCACCAGACCCACGACCCGGCGCAGATCGTCGAGGTCGGCGTCGCGCACTTCGACGCTATTGATGCTCACAGTGCCCTGGTCCGGCTGGCGCAACCCCCACAAAAGCCCACTCAGGGTCGATTTGCCGGCCCCGCTGGTGCCGACGAGGCTGACGCGCTCGCCGGGTTTCAAGCTCAAGTGGAGCTGGTCGAGCACCGCCATGCCCTGGCGGTAGCCGAAGCGCAGGTTGCGGCAGTGGACGCTCGCTCCCTCGCCTGGCCGGTGCAGCATCGAGCGGCCCCCCCGCCGCTCGATGGGCAAATCGGTGGCCTGGGCAAGCTTTTCGAGGCTGGTGAGCAGATCGTAGAGATCTTCGAGCGAGCGGATGAGCTTCTCCTGGGCGGAGAGCACCGTGAGCACCACCAGTTCCGCCGCCACCAGCTGGCCCAGCGTCAGCTGGCCACCGATCACAAGCCAGCCGCCGATGGCGAGAATACCGGCGTTGGCCACCGCCCGAAACAGGTAACTGCCCACCGCCTGGCGGAAGAGCACCCGAAAGTGGCTGCGGCGCGCCTGGATATAATCGAGCACCAGCGCGTCGGCGCGTTCGAGGGCAAAACCGGAGACCCCACTCACCTTGAAGCCGGTCTGGCAGCGCCCCAGCTCCTCCAGCCACTCCGCCACCCGGTACTTGCCCGAGGATTCCTTGAGGCTCGATTCGAGTCCGCCTACCCCCAGGCCCAACCAGACAAAGCCGACAAAAAGAATAAACGCGAGGTTGAAGGCGAGCAGATAGGGGCTGTAGACCGCCAGCAGCAATAGCCCCACCAGAATCGAGAGCGCTGCTGCCGGGACGGTGAGCAGGAGCTTGGCAAGCGTCTTCTGAGCGGTGACCACATCGAAGAAGCGGTTGACCAGCTGCGGTCCGTAGCGATTTTCGAGCGCCGCCTGACGCACAAAAGGCAAACGCGCTGCCAGCCTGAGGGCGATGCGGGCAAAGATCCGCTGCTGCAGCCGCTCGGCAATCACCATCTGCAACAACTGCAATAGCCCGGCAAAGGTGAGGCAGCCCAGGACGATGAGCGTCAGGACCACCAGTGGCTGCAACAGCACGCCGGTGGCGATCGTGTTGACCACCGCCGAAGCGGCCAGCGGCACCGCCAGCGAGAGCACGCCGACAATCAGCGTATAAGCGCCGATCGCCACCAGATCCCGCCAGTCCTGGCGCAATAGCCTCAAAAGCCGCCCGTAGGGACCAGGATTGCCCGGCTGCTCCGAGCGCCAGAAGTCGCTGAGCAGATCTGCAGCGTCGTGAGCTGGTCTCATCAAGGGCACCACCTTTTCCAGGAACATGCCGGAGCCTCCTTGCGGGCGAGAAACGATCCGCTCTTGTCGTCGATCTTCAAGATTCTTCGTAAAGCGTTCATGAAGAAAAGATGAGAAGCTTCACATGCGTGCCTGGCGCAGGCGATAGCCCATGCCGCGCACGGTTTCGATGCGGTCGGTACTGAGTTTGCGGCGCAGGTAACCGACGTAGACATCGACGATGTTGGAGCCGGGGTCGTAGTCGTAGCCCCAGACGCGGCTGAGCAGGTG
This sequence comes from Gloeobacter kilaueensis JS1, assembly GCF_000484535.1. Classification (NCBI taxonomy): domain Bacteria; kingdom Bacillati; phylum Cyanobacteriota; class Cyanophyceae; order Gloeobacterales; family Gloeobacteraceae; genus Gloeobacter; species Gloeobacter kilaueensis. The sequence goes on from NC_022600.1 coordinate 1,567,781, forward strand.
TTCGCGGCTCATCACCTGGCCCGGATGGCGCAGGAAGGTCTCCGCCAGGGTAAATTCGCGCGCCGACAGCTCGACGGTGCGGCCACTCACCGTCACCCTGCGGGTGCGCAGATCGAGGCTGATATCGCCGGAATTCAGGCTAAATTGCTCGTTCTGCCAGCCAGGGGTGGGCGGACGCAGCCGGGCGCGCACGCGGGCGAGCAACTCCTCGAAGCGAAAGGGCTTGGTCACGTAATCGTCTGCCCCGGACTCGAAACCTGCAACTTTATCGCTCACATCGTCGCGGGCGGTGAGGATAATCACCGGCAGCCTTTCGCCGCGCCCGCGCAGCTCCTCGAGCACCGCCAGACCGTCCTTGCCCGGCAAGCCGAGATCGAGAATCATCAAGTCGAAGTGTTCGCCTGAGGCCAGATGGACGGCCTCCTGGCCATTCTGGACAACGGTGGTGGTAAAACCGCTGGCGCGCAGGCCCTTTTCTAAAAAGTCGGCAATGCGCGTCTCATCCTCGGCAATCAAAATGCGATTCACCAGAACCTCCTGTGTGTGATTAGTGTCTGAGGGGCTGCAGATCGTCGGTAATCTGCCCCGGCGGATCGAGCGGCACGATCACGATGAAGGTCGCTCCTTTGCCCACCTCGCTTTCGAGTTGCACGCTGCCGCCGTGGGCAGCAGCGATGGCGCGCACGATCGCAAGGCCGAGGCCGCTGCCCTCGTAGTGGCTGGCACTGCCGCGCTCGAAGCGCTCGAAGATGCGCTGGTGGTCCTCCGGTGCGATGCCCGGTCCACTGTCACTCACCCACACATGTACCCATCGACCCCGCAGCGCCGTACCGATCGCGATGCGATCGCCGGGGCGCGTCTGCTTGACGGCGTTCTGGGCCAGGTTCATCACGGCCTGGGTCAACCGCTGGCGGTCGGCGACGACCTGGCCGCTGCCCTGCGCCTCGATGCACCAGCGGCGCGGTGCCAGTGCCCGCGCTTTGGCCAACAGCTCGTCGGTCAGATCGCCGATATCGACGAGTTCGAGAAACAAAAAATCGGGCCGCTCCGCCTTAGCCAGCAACAACAGATCCTCGACGAAGCGATTGATCCGGTCGAGTTCGTCCTGCACCAGGGCCATCGTCTCGGCCCGCTCCGCCGGGTCGTCGCCCATCAACTCAAGGTGGCCCCGGATGATCGTAATCGGCGTGCGCAACTCGTGGCCAGCGTCGCTGATGAACTGCCGCTGGCTGGCAAAGGCGTTTTCGAGCCGGTCGAGCATCTGGTTAAACGTAAGGGCCAGCTCCCCGAGTTCGCCGGGATCGTCGATGGCAAGGCGCTGTGTCAGGTCCGTCTCGCTGATGCTGTGGGCCGTCTCCGCCAGGAGCCTGAGGGGGGCGAGCACCCGACCGGCGGTAATCCAGGCGAGGGTAGAAGCAAGGACCATCACCGCCAGAAACACCTGGGCGACGAGCTGGACAGACCTTTCGACTTCCTGGCGCTCGCAGGAGATGCAGTAGGCGACGACCAGCGTGCCCTGCAGGCGGCCCTCGAACTGTAGCGGCACGGAGATATAGAGAAATTTTTCGCCCATCGAACTGCTGCGCGTTCCCTCTTCCTGGAGCTGCAGCCGTCCCCAGTAATCCACCAGCGCTCCACTGGCGCGCAGCGAACCGGGAAACGCCTCGGGCATCGTCCGGTAAAGCCGTCCGCCGATAAAGGCGAGGGTAAATTCGTTGTCGTGGGCAATATAGCGCTCAAAGTAGCGATCAAATACCTGGGCAGCAGACTGATTGCGGCTCCGGTTTTTGGCCAGCAGCTGCATCTGGGCGGCCTCCCGCTCCAGCGACTGCTCCAGCCGTTCCTGCAGCTGCAAAAATAAAATTTCGCGCACCGCCAGGATCGATATCAGACCGCACAGGGCGATCAGAACTACATACCAGGCCAGAATGCGCGTGCGCACACCCGTCAGCAGTTTCTGACAGAAACTTCTAATCATCAGCCAGAAACTCTTGCCAGAACGCAGATCTCGCTGCACGCCCACGATCGCTCTCTCAAAAAGGTGCAACTGTGAACCGATTCCACAGAACCTGCAGGTGCAGAGACAGGTTCCTTCCTGCTCCGCCAGATCGTAGAGGCCGATTCATCTCTCTTCAACTTTGATGATAATCCAAATTATTTCTTTATAAGATGAGAGACTTCTCATCTTGCTTTTAGGCACCTTTCATCCCATTGATGACGGCGATTCGGTCGGTTGATCGTAGAAAAATACCCGCTCAAAGCATCTGTAAAGAAAGCTGAGCGATGATTACAACAAGCTTTACAGAAGGTAAGGAACTTCTCATGAATGTTTAATGCACGCTTCACAAAATGTTGTGAAACTCAGAATTAAGCCTGCAGGACGCAGGCACGAAGATTCTCCAAAGGAGGCTGTTATGAACCGTTTGATTGTCAGCGCGTTGCTTGGTGTTGCCCTGATTGCCCCGGCTGTTCCAGCAGCCGCCGATAGCGTCGCCACCGCCTCGGGCCTGAGCCGTCCGGCCCAGCTGTGGGAGCGCTCCAGCACCTACGTCCGCGACAAGTCCGTGCGCACGCAGATTCCTGGCAAGACGATCTCCGAGGTGATCGACCTGCAGAACCAGGTCAAGCCCCGCCTCTACAGCGTCAATGCTGCTTCGCCGTCCGCGACCCAGCAGGCGACCACCCCTGCCACCGGCAAGTCGCTGAGCTACGGCGTCGCTGAGCCGACCGATGCTGCCGCTGCCTCCTCGGTGACGACGAGTGCCCCGAGCGAGCAGGAGAAGGTAGCCGCCGGCAGCGGCATCGTCTTCAGTGCCGGTCAGCCCAAGGTGTGCATCGATAACCCCCGCTTCAACCCGGACAACGACGAGAGCGGACCCCGTGCCTCTGAGCCCTACACCGACAGCACCCCCTACGCGGGCACCCCGACCGCTGCTTTGAGCGCTGCCTGCCGCTAAGGCGCTGTCTGGCAGTAGTTAGTCACCTTCAAGACAACCGCACCCGCATCCTGGCTGGGGCTGCAGAACTTGCAGCCCCAGCCTTTTTTTGCGCTAGAGCAGCCGCAGCGGATCGACATCGACGCTGACGCCGATGCCAGGAGGTGTTGCGTAGAGGGCGAGCAGATCTTGCAGGCGCGCCCGTCCGGCGGCAGCGGCGGTATTTTTTATCAGCAGTTGCCAGCGGTAGCGATTCGCCACGCGCTCGACCGTACAGGGCGCAGGTCCAAGCAGCTGCCCTTCAAAGGCTCCATCGCCTTCGAGCATCGTCGCGAGCGCTTCGGCGGCGGCGATCACCCACTGCTGCTCGCTGCCCGTTATCTGCAAACAGATGAGCTGTTCGTAGGGCGGATAACCCAGTGCCCGGCGCTCAGTCAGTTCACTCGTTGCAAAGCGGCGGTAGTCGTGGCCACTCGCCGCCTGAACCACTGGATGCTCCGGAGCGTAGGTCTGGAGGATCACCCGGCCCGGCTCCTCGCCCCGCCCCGCCCGGCCCGCCACCTGGGTAAGCAGTTGAAAGGCCCGCTCACCGGCTCGAAAATCCGGTTGATTGAGGAGGCCATCGGCGGCCAGAATCCCTACCAGTGTCACCTGGGGCAGGTCCAGGCCCTTGGTGAGCATCTGGGTGCCCACGAGAATATCGGCCTGCTGGCGGGCGAACTGTTCGATGATCGCTCTGTGGCCATCTTTGCGGGCGGTGGTGTCGCGGTCGAAGCGCAGGACGCGCAGGGCCGGGAACTGTTCGGCCAACTGGGCGGCGATGCGCTGGGTACCGGCTCCGAAGTAGCGCAGGTTGGGCGAGCGGCAGTGGGGACAGTGGCGCGGTTGGGGACGGCCATAGTTGCAGTAGTGGCAGCGCAGGTGCTCGCCGCTTTCGAGGCGGTGGTAGGTGAGCGAGACGGCGCAGTTGGGACAGCGCAGCGTCTCGCCGCAGCTGCGGCAGAGCACGAAGGTGCTGTAGCCCCGCCGGTTGATAAATAAAATTCCCTGGCGACCGGCGGCGTGCATCTGCTGGAGCGCCTGCTGCAGCGTGCGGCTAAAGGGGGTGAGGTTGCCCCGATCCAATTCTTCGCGCATATCGACCACTTCGACCGCCGGTAAGGGCCGCTGTGCCACCCGCTCGTTCATCTGCAGGTGCAGGTACTGCCCTTCGGCAGCAGCTCTAAAACTGGCCAGATCCGGTGTGGCGGAGCCTAAAAGCAGCGGGCAGCCGCACAACTCAGCGCGCCAGAGGGCGACGGTGCGGGCGTGGTAGCAGGGGGCGGGCCGGTCCTGCTTGTAGGAGCCATCGTGCTCTTCGTCGAGCACGATAAGCCCCAGCCTGGGCAGCGGCGCAAAGATCGCCGAGCGGGTACCGACGACGACCTGCGGCTCGCCGGTGAGCATCCGCCGCCAGCCGTCAAAGCGCTCGCCCTCCGACAGGGCCGAGTGATAGATCTGCACCTGCTCGCCAAAGCGTGCCCGGAAGCGATCGCCCAACTGGGGGGTGAGGCCAATCTCAGGCACCAGCACCAGGGCCGACTCGCCCCGCGCCAGCACCGGGGCAATCGCCTGCAGGTACACCTCGGTCTTGCCCGAACCCGTCACCCCTTCTAAGAGCACCGGCCCCGGCGGAGCAGTGTTCAACTTTTCGAGCACCCACTGCTGGGGCGGTGTGAGGATCTTGGGTGCATCGGCGGGAACGGCGTGGTGGGCAGAGCGGAACACCTGGCGCTCGAAGAGGCGCAGGTGCCCGAGCCTGTCGAGGTTCTGGATAAGCGAGCGGGTCGTGTGCGCCGCCTCCACCAGTTGCTCGACGCTCGCCTCGCCGCCCAGCCGTCTGAGGCAGTGGATCACCTCGCGCTGCCGGGGAGTGAGGCCGCTCGGGCCGCCGGTAAGGGCGACGTACTGGCGGGTGCGGGGCCGGACCCGTTCACCGGCGGCAAAATAACTTTCGATGAGCCCGCGCGCCAGCAGTTCTTTGAGCGCCTGCTGGCCCTCCGGCAGTTGCTGGACGCAGAAGCGCCAGCTGAGGTCACTGCTTTTTTGGGCCTCTAAAAACTGAAGCGCCGCTTTTGCCCCGGTGCTCAGGCCCCACTCCGCCATCGGGCTGACTGGACGAACCAAGCGCAACCGGCGGCGCGCCCGACTCAAGATCCCCGGCGGCAGGGCCGCCTCGATTACCCGGCTCAGGGGCGTGAGGTAGTACTCCGCCACCCGCACCAGCAAGGGCCAGAGCGTGGCCGGAAAGAACCCAGATCCCAGCACCGCCTCGACGGTCTTGAGCCGCTGAGCGTCCAATCCGGCGGGCAACTCTTCGAGGCAACCGACGACAATCCCGCCCACCGACTGACCGCCGAAGGGCACGCAGACGATATCGCCCTCGGCGGCAGCCATGTCCGCTGCCAGCCTGTAGGTGTAGGTGCGCTCGCGCACCGGCGCATCGACGAGCACCTGTACCCAGCACGAGCGGTGCAGGGCTTCTTTGAGCAGGGGAGTCTCCATGCTCCGCTTCTCGCAACTTCGCTCATCGTACCTGGAGGGACGCTAAATATGGAGTGCCACCGGCTGCCGGACGCCAGAAATTGTCTTCCAGGGCACCGGAGAGGACAGAAAAGCTACAAAAGATGTATGCTCCTTACTTTTTTAGGCACCAGCAGCGGCACACCGACCCTGGCGCGCAACGTGACGGCAATTGCCCTGCAGTTGCCGCAGCGCAGTAGCCTGTGGCTGTTTGACTGCGGCGAGGGCACCCAGCATCAGGTGCTGCGCACGCCCCTCAGGTTGAGCCAGCTTGAGAAGATTTTTTTTACCCACCTGCACGGCGATCACCTCTTTGGCACGGTGGGCCTGCTCGCGAGCCGCGCTCTGGGTGGGGCGGGTACGACCCCGGTGACGCTCTACGGCCCGCCGGGATTGCAGGAGTACGTCAAGGCCACCCTCCGCTACAGCGACACCCACATCAACTATCCGATTCACTTTCAGACCGTCGAGCCGGGGCTCATCGCAAGCAGCGACGGCTTCACCGTGCTCGCCAACAGCCTCAAGCACCGCATCCCGGCCTTTGGCTACAGCGTGATCGAGGACGACCAGCCGGGCCACTTCGACGCCGAGCGGGCTGCCGCCCTGGGGGTTCCTTTTGGTCCCCTCTACGGCCAGCTCAAATCGGGCCAGAGCATTACCCTGGCGGACGGACGGGTCATCGATGGCCGCACGCTGGTCGGTCCGGCCCGCAGGGGCCGCAAGTTGACCTACTGCTCGGACACGATCTACACCCGGCAGGCGGTCGAGCTGGCGCTCAATGCCGATGTGCTCGTCCACGAGGCGACTTTTTTGACCAGTGAGTTGAACCTGGCGGAGCGCGCCCTGCACTCGACGGCGGCGATGGCGGCCCAGGTCGCTTCTGAGGCGCGGGTGGGACAGCTCATCCTCACCCACTTCAGTCCGCGCTACGAAAACTGTCCGGCGGCCATCCGCGCCGAGGCGGAGGCGATCTTCCCGAATGTGCTTCTGGCAGAGGACTTCTGGCGCTTCGAGATCCAGGCGAAGGCAGCGTCTATCTGAGTCAAATTGTCCAGACTTGCGAATTGGAACCGGTGGTGCTAGTTTTAGCACGCATGTCCTTCCGCATGGCCGTGCGCGCTGGTATTTATCACCTGGAGACGCTCTATATGAACCGCTACATTCTCCGCTCAGTGTGTGTCGCTCTGCCGGTCTGGTTTGCCGTCGCCGGGATTGCCGGTGCCGCGCCGCAGCTACTCAAGGCTGCACCGAGGCCGACGGGCACGAGCAGCAAAGCACCGCCCAGCAATGCTATTCCACAGTTGCGCACCGGATTGCAGAAGATCCCGGCGGGCACCGCCGGTAACTTGATCGTCATGTTCATGGCCGGTGGACCGACCGCCGCCCTGCCTGTCGAGGAGGGCAAGCAAGTATCGATTCCCGTCTCCGGCAAGATGGGCACCGTCAACCTGCCCAACGGCTCAGCCCTTCTGGGCAAGCTCTCCCGCATCGACGACACTTCCGGCAACTTCACCTTCGACACGATGGTGATCAACAACAGAATTTACAAGATCCAGGCGGTGAGCGCGCCGGTCCAGGGCAAGCTGATCGCCGATCCGACCAGCCTGCAGACAATTCAAGACAGCAAAGATCTGGCCAAGTCCGGCGTCCGC